>JAJTXU010000110.1 GCA_021462845.1 Anaerolineales bacterium | reverse complement strand
GAGCCTTGATTTCATTGGGTTTTCCTTGGTGACCGTCGTGTCATTTCGACAAGCTCAATGCAAGCCTTTGTGTTTGAAAAGAGTTATCCCGTTAAAAACAGTAGAACCTGTTTGTATCCATCCTTGTAGCCGCTCCATTGTTTCAGGGGATCTGCAAAAAGAAAACACTGCCCTTCCCCAGTTCGCTTTCCACCCATGCTTTGCCGCCGTGCCTCTCCGCGATCGATTTGACAATGGCAAGCCCCAGCCCGGTGCCGCGCTGCATCAGCGCGTCGCGGTTGGTACCGCGATAGAACTTTTCGAACAGGCGTTTGCGATCCTCTTCCGAAATGCCGATGCCGCTATCCTGCACGGCGAAGACCAACGAACCGTTGGGTTGCGGATCCAAATGAACGGTCACTACGCCTCCATCGGGAGTGTACTTGATCGCGTTTTCGACAAGGTTGTATAACGCCTGGTGAAGCAACGCCTGGTCCGCTTCGATGGCATGAGGCAGGTCGCGCGGCAGTTCCATCCCCAGAGAAATATTCTTCTGCTTGGCTTGCATTTGCAATTCGCCGGTCACGCGCTCAAGGATATCGAGCACGGGAATAGTCTCCACTTGCAAACCCACGCCAAACTCGATGCGCCCAAGGTCCAGCAGATTATTGACCAGTTTCGCCATGTTATCCACGCCCTGCACGATCATGCGCGCGTAATTTTTTTGCTGGTCGTTCAACGCGCCAGCCATTTCGAGCATGGTGGCGTAGCCGCGCATCAACGTGAGCGGCGAGCGCAGATCATGACTCACCGTCGCGACAAAGTCCGATTTGAGCTGGTCGATCTCTTTGAGTTGCGTCACATCGCGCAAGACACACACACGCCCGGTGATCTTCTCATCCGCGATCATGGGCGAGGTCATGGCAAGATACGTTCTTCCATCCGGCATGGCAATCTCTGCCGAAAGTTGTTCGGTGGAGGAGGCGCGCAGGATATCGTTCAACGCTTTCACCTGGATCGTCTTTTCGGTATCCGCGCGTTCGCCGGGACGGATGCTGACGCCTAATGCCTGACCAGCCGCCGGGTTCGCCAGAATGAGACGGTTCGCCGCGTCAGTGACGAGGATCGGGTCCGGCGTGGAATTGAGGATTGCCTCCAATTGACGGCGGCTGGTCTCCACCGTCATAAAGAGGCGGATCTTCGCCACCGCCAACGCCGCCTGACTCGCCAGCGTGGACGTGAATTTCAAGTCCGACTCGGTGAAGATGTGTTGTTTGTCGTACGCCGCCCAAAGCGTTCCGTAATACCGGTTTTCATGGCGCAACGCCAGCGCGATCAACGATTCAGGGCGCGGCAGGTTGGGGTCGAGGAGCAAGATGCGGTTACCAGCCACCGTTGCCATCACCACCCGTTCCTGGGTTTCGGTGAGCGCCACTACTTGGTGATCGAGATGCATGTACACATCCTGCTCGATACCATCGGCAAAGCGGAACGGCGTATCGGGAGGGAGAAAATCCCGGCTCAGAATAATGCGGGCAGAGGTGGCGCCGCTAGCCACGATGGCTTCCAGCACGGGATGCAAGGCTTCGCCGAGCGTGAGGCTCGAAGCCGCCCCCCGGCTGACAACCAGCAGGCGGTTGAGTTCCTCCATGCGGGCTTGCAGGCTGGCGCGCATGTGTTCAAAGGCGTTGCGCAGGTCGCTGAGTTCGTCTTCGCCCGAGGCGGCAAGCGGGCGGTCCAGTTGACCGGTGGAGATATATTTCGCTTCGGCGGCGAGGTCTTGCAGAGATGCGGTCACCGCGCGCAAACTGATGCTCAACGCGATCAAAGCAATGGCTCCAAGCAGGAGAATCATCAGCGCGATCGGCAGGGCGATATCGAGCGCGATCTGTTGCGCCTGCCGCGCAGGCACGGCAACCACCACCGACCATGGATATCCAAACACCGGCTGGTAATACACCAATTGCCGCGCGCCATTCGGCGAAGTTTCATCGAAAAAAGTTGGCGAGTCTTTGCGCTCACCGGGATACTGGCTAAAGATCAGGTCGGCTTGCGAATGGTACAGGATGGTCCCGTGTTCATCCAGCAGGATGCCAAAGCCGTTCAATTCGCTCATGCCGTTGAGGGTGAGTACCAGCGAACGAAGCGTGGGATTGGTGACGAGGTCGGTGCGGGCGATGATGGCGCGGGTAGAGTTGGGGATACCGGCAATAAACGAAATGCGGGCGGGTCCGCCGGGGTCGGCGGGAGGAAGCGCAAGTTGTTGATTCAGAATCCCCTGCGAAAGAAGCGGGAGTCCCGCAGTTTCCCCGTATGTCAGTTGAAAGGCTTGCTCCGCCGGGTAGCTGGTCAGCGGCAAGGTTGTGGAAATATCCACAACGGCGAGTTGGTTGAAGAATGCCGACGAACGAATGAGTTCGCCTAGAATGGCTTGCAGTTCGCCATCGTTTGCCTGCGCCAGGCGCGGGTCTGACGCGATTTGCGAGGAGAGGCTTTGCCCCGACTCTAAAAATTGAGGGATGGTTTGCGCGCTTAATTGCGCCGCGCTGGCAAGCCGGTCTTCGAGCAACCGTCGCGCGGCGGAACCTGCCGTTATCCAGGCGCCGACGAGGAGCAAGACGAGCAGGGTGGAGATGATCGCACCCGCGCCGGAAACAAAACGCGTTTCGATACTTTTTTCGGCGGGCGAAGGTTGCAAGACTCCGCGCCCGCCCCACAGCCTCGGAAACACTGTGGAGATCACCTGCGCGGTAAACCCGGCAATGAGCATCTCGATACCGAAGGCAAAACTTACCGCGCCTGCATTACTCAAAGCGTAATCAAAACGCTCCGCCGACGATGCGGATATGCTGGCGATCGCGCCGACGATAAATAACAGCGCGTGGATCAAGGTGAGGAACAGAGCGTTAAACAACGGCTGGCGGAACAGGTTATAGAGCGGTGTGCGATACCGCTGGTGTGTGTTTGCGGCAAACACCGCGCCGAGGATTCCAAATTCGACGATCGAAAAAATCGAGTGGGTGTCCCACACGCCGCGCAAGAGCCCGCTTAAGACGCCCAAGACGGCTCCCACAAGAGGACCGAACAAACCGCCTGCCAATGTCCATGGGATGGCGGAGAAGATCATCACAGTAGAGCCGGGCGCCTGCGCCGGGATACCGGGCGCGGGCAATGCCCCGCTTAATGAAAATTCCAAACCGAGGAATAACGTTGCGACGGGCGTGAAAAGCGCCAGCGCGATCAATACCCATGTGTTGCGTTGCCAAATCCTCGAATGATATTTGCGCCAACTCGATAGGAGAAAGACGAGCAGTCCCGCCAGCCCAACCCAGACCAGCCACCCAGCCAGCGAGGGCGAATCAATGTATGCCAGACGCGTCAGCAATGTGGCGATGAACTGCATAATGAGATTATAGCGTTAATCCAACCCCTGAACAGCCATGTTACCCAGATGAAATGTAATCGTATTTCCCGCGATATTCTTTCGGAAGCAGACGCGCGATCTCTTCCATGATCTGACGCGTGCCCGCCCGGATCATATCCGCGCGTGATGCCTGCTCCTGTATCCTGAAAGGTTTCCCCACCGTGACAGTGACCGGCGCGCGCTGAAGCCATTTGCGTCCGAAGATGAATTTATTTTCAGTGCCGGTCAACGCGATGGGTACAATGAGCGCGCCGGACCTCACCGCCAGAAACGCCGCGCCTTCGGTGCCTTCTTCGAGTACGCCGGTTAACGATTCGCGCGCTTCGGGCGCGAGGGCGATCATGCGCCCCGCTTGCAAACCATCCAGCGCGGAACGAAGCGCCCTGCGATCTGGCGAGCCGCGATGCACCCAAATGACTCCATAAGCGCGACCGACAAGCCCGATCCAGCCATCGTTGTGCAATTCGATCTTTCCGATCGCATCCATGGGGAAGGGAAGCGCGGCGAGGATGACCGGCGCATCGGCATCGCCGAGATGGTTAAACACGAGCAAGGCAGGACCTTGCCGGGGAACGTTTTCCAACCCCTTGAAGGTTGGGCGCGTTATAAACCGCACAACGATCCGCGCGACAACTTGAAGCAGAACGCGGAAGATGCGCCGCGCAACCGTCAGCCGCGGCAGAGAGACAAGGTCGGGTCTCCATATCTCGGCGACCGGTTTGGGTTCGTCTGCGAGGTTGTTCATGGGTCTTTCACGTAATCATACACCCCGCGATATTCCTTCGGTAACAGGCGGGCGATCTCTTCCATGATCTGCCGCGTTCCGGCATGGATGGATTCGCGGCGATCTGAATCGACGTTCAAGTGGAAGGGCTTACCCATTGTCCATGTGACTTTCGCGCGGCGGTGGCGTTTCATGTGCCCATACACGTTGTTGTTTTCGGTGCCGGTTAGCGCCAGCGGAATCAACGGCGCGCCTGATTTGATGGCGAGGAATGCCGCGCCGTCAGCGCCGGGTTCCAGTCCACCGGTGAGCGTTTGCCGTCCTTCCGGCGCAATGGCAATGATACGTCCTTCGGAGAGCGCGTCGAGGGCGGCTCGCAGGGCGCGGCGGTCGGGCTGTCCACGGTGGATCCAGATCACCCCGTAGGTGCGAAGCGCGGGTCCTACCAGCCAGTGGTCATAACTATTTTCGATCTTCCCAATCACCTCGTTGGTGTATGGGAAGGAGGCGAGGTTGAGCACCGCGTCGGCATCGCCAAGGTGGTTGAAGACGATGATGGCGGGTCCCTTTTTGGGTTTGTTCTCGCGCCCCTTGTAGGTAATACTCATGATGGAATAGGCGAATGCCCGCACCAGATAGCCGAAGATGAAGCGATAGATACGCCGCGCAAGAGTAAGGCGCGGGAGGGAAACCATTTCCGGCTTCCACACCTCTGTCACTGGTTTTGGGGGGACGTGGGTTTGATTCTCCATGGGCGTTCGGAGCCTTTGATGATTTAGGGGATGTAGTCGTATTTTCCCCGGTTTTCTTTTGGGAGCAGGCGCGCGAGTTCTTCCATGATGCGGCGCGTGCCCTCGCGGATCGTATCTTGATGGTTGGGTTGTTCCTCTAAATGAAAGGGCTTGCCTACTGTAAGCGTGACCGGCGTACGCTTCCATTGCTTCATGTTTGCATACGTTTTTGCATTTTGGGTGCCAGTCATCGCTACTGGAACGATCGGCGCTCCCGATTTGAGCGCGAGGAAGGTTGCGCCGTCGGTGCCCTCTTCCAATCCGCCGGTCAGGGTTTGGCGTCCTTCCGGTGAGAGCGCGATGATGCGCCCTTCTTCAAACCCTTCCAATGCAACCCGCAGAGCCTTGCGATCGGGTTTGCCGCGATGAATCCAAATGTAGCCATAAGCGCGGAATAACGGTCCGACGAGCCAATGATCGTCGCGGTTTTCGATTTTTACGATTCCCTCCATCAAATGCGGTATGACGGCAACCAGCAAGACTGCGTCTACATCCCCGGAGTGATTGAAGACGACCATGGCAGGCCCTTTTTTGGGGAAGTTCTCCAACCCTTTGATAGTGGGGCGCAGGAAAAGGAACGTGAGCAATTTCATCAGAAGCCGATAGGTATGTCGAAATAGCCTCCGCGCCGGTGTGAGACGCGGCAGGACGATCAGTTCGGGTTTCCAGACTTCGGTGACGGGTTTTGGCGGTTGGGCGGATTGTTCCTGCATATGAACCTCGATGGGGCGGCATCTTCGTTCCCGCGTGATACCCCATGACGCGATTGGCGCGATTTTGTCTCACTTAAGGAATTACGATTCTCCCGTTTTTAACGTGATAACTCTTTGCAACCACAAAGGCTTGCACTGAGCCTGTCGAAGTGACACGACAGTCACAAAGGCAACACTCATGAAATCAAAGGCTCTTTGCCTTCTTTTTATCCAAATTATACGCTCAATCCAAACCGAGACACCAAAAACTCCCGCCGACCTACGCCAGCGGGAGTCCCAATCTCCAATCTCCAGTCTCTAATCTCTAGTCTCTAATCTCCAATTCTCTAATCCTCTAATCCTCTAACTCTCTAATTCTCCACCCTCTCCCCATACAACTTCCGATGCACCACGCTCAACGCGCGGACCTGCTCCGCCGCGTGATACGACGACCTCACCAGCGGATTCGACTCGACCCATTTGAATCCGATCGAATAGCCGTAGTCGCGCAATTCGGCGAATTCTTCCATCGTGTAATATCTTGAAATCGGCATGTGCTTCTTGCTCGGTTGCAGGTATTGACCGATGGTCAAAATATCCACGCCCCACGAGCGTTGATCGCGCATCACGGCTTTGATCTCGTCCATCTCTTCGCCGAGACCGACCATGATGCCCGACTTGGTCAACACATCGGGGTCGAGTTTCTTCGCGTTCGAGAGGGTTGCCGCCGCCCAATCGTAATTATCCTGCGGTTGCACTTGCTTGAACAGCCGCGGCACAGTTTCAACATTGTGATTCAAAATTTCGGGTCGCGCGTCCATCACAATTTTCAACGCTTCGACTGAGCCTTTGAAATCGGGGATCAACACTTCGATGGAACAGCCCGGCAACAATTCTCTAATTCTCCGAATCACCATCGCAAAGATAGGAGAACCTCCGTCACGTCGTTCATCGCGATTCACAGAAGTTATGACCGCATGTTTCAACTCCATAGACTTGACGGCTTGCGCCACGCGTTCGGCTTCGCCCCAATCCATGAGCGTGGGCTTGCCGTGTTTGATGTCGCAGAATCCGCACGTGCGTGTGCAAACGTCGCCGAGCATCAAAAAGGTTGCGGTGCCGCTTCCCCAACATTCGCCGAGGTTTGGGCACATCGCTTCTTCGCACACGGTATGCAACGATTTCGAGCGCATCAACGTTTGAATGCGTTCGTAGTTTTCACCCGCTGGCGCGCGGACTTTGATCCATTCGGGACGGCGCAGAGGGCGCACGTCGGTTGCAGGGATGATTCGGTCTCTTGTAGGTGTAACAGACATGGCGTTAACCTTGCGAAGGCTGCCCGTAGGGCGTAAACCTTCGCAAGGTTTCCTTTCCAAATTATTTTTTCTTCACTTTCAATCGTATTCCGCTGACTTCGACAACTTCCACTTTATCTCCCTTACCGATCTTGTCGGATTCATTGACGGATTCCGCGCTCCACAACTCCGATTCCAACTGGACTTGACCGCTCGCTTCATCCCAACTTCGAACTGTTCCTATTTTTCCTGCGAACGACTCTACCCCCACGCTGACCGGCGCGCGCAGCGCGCGTAACGCGAACAGCAGGATGCCGAAGAATAACGCGCCGAGCGACAAGCCTGTGGCGATGACCAGCGGCACAGACACGCGCTGGAATTGCGGCGTGCCAGGCGAATTGAACAACACCAACGCGCCGACGATGAACGACGCGACTCCCGCCGCGGTCAACGCGCCATGAGTCGGCGCTTTGATATCGAGGATGAATAGCACGAACGCGGTGGCGATAAAAATAAAACCAAAGTAATTGACGGGAAGCACGCCTAACCCGTACGTCGCCAGCGTGAGGCAGACCACGCCGATGAATCCCGCCACCCATCCGCCGGGGCTGGAGATTTCGATCAGCACGGCTTGCACGCCGATGGCGATGAGCAGGAACGCGATGTTCGGGTCGGTGAGCAGCATCAGGAATTGTTCGATGAAACTCATGTCGAGCGGTTCGGTCCGCGCGTTGGATGTTTCAAGCGCGCGCGGACCGTCGCTCATTTGCACGGTGAAACCATCCAGCGAGTTGAGCAGGTCGTCAACATCATCCGCCACGAAATCAATCAACTTTGCTTTGAGGGCTTCGTTCGCGGTCGCGGCTTTCGCCTCGTCAATCATCGATTCGGCGAGCGCAAGCGCGTCTTTGCCGCGCGGTTCCACAAACGGACGGATGGCGGCTTTGGTGATCTCCATCGCTTTTTTTTCTTCGGTCGTTGGCAGGTCTTCCCCTGAACTGCTGATCGGGCTGGACGCGCCGATGGATGTTTCGGGCGCCATCGCCGAGGCATGACCCGACATGGTGATCATCGCTCCCGCGCTCCCCGCGATCGCGTTTCGTGGCGCAACGTAGACAACGACAGGAACGTCGCTGCTGCGAATCTCTTTGATGATCTCAAGCATCGTGAGGATGCTTCCGCCCGGCGTGTTGAGTTGGATGATGAGGACCTCGGCATTTTCCCGTTCCGCCGTTTCAACCCCGCGTTTGATGTACTCGTACATCGGCGGCATGATGGGACCATCTGCCGTCATCACCAGCGCAAGCGGCGCATCACTCTGCGCCCGCGCAGGTTGGAAGACGCTCATCAACGCGCCGAGAAAAATTAGCAGGTAACCAATTCGCTTCATGGCGTGGATTATAACCCCCAAACCTTAGCCCCTACTCACAAACTACTTGCCGCTGTTGTAAATAAAATTGGACGCAGATAAACGCTGACTCACGCTGATTCAAAAAGAAAAAATCTGCGTTTTCTGCGTTGGTCAGCGTCCAAAATGATTTGTTCTGCTTATTACCGATAAAGTCTATTGTTCGGAAACCCCAATTACCAATTACCAATTACTCACTTACTCATCACTCTTTCGCCACCACATTCAACTCCCTCGAATACCGATCCAGCCAGCGGTTTGACCAGCCCCACAGCGTGGCGTCGCGCACGATGCGTTTCACTTCCTCGCGCGTCATTTTTGCCTCGGAGTTGAACACGTCCGTGTTGCGGCGGCTGATGGCGAGCGTGCGGATGGCGAACATCAGCGGGAAGATGCACGCGAGACGGATGCGATGCTGCCACCGCGGCAGAGTCTTGACACAAGTCAACGCGGCGTGCAAGTGGCGTTCGGCTTTGTCGGCGAGCATGTCCAGCACTTTGATCGCCTCGGCGCGATTCTCCGGCAGAAACAATTCATGCGCCGATAAATTCACCGCCTCTAAAAATTTTTTCGGGATATACACCCAGCCGCGCTCGTAGTCTTTTCGCAAGCCGCGAATCACGTTGACGGTTTGGAGAGCCAGCCCGAATTCGCGCGCGAGCGGGAGCAACTCCTTGATGCGGAAACGGATGAACAGCGAATACCACGCGAACAAATGCGTGAGCAAATATCCCACGCGCCCCGCCACCTCGAACATGTAATCGTCCATGTCCGCTTCGTCGTTCACTTGCGGTCCGCGCGCCACCCAACGCGCCATGCCTTCTGTGCTGTGAACGACATGCGGCGTGATGATCTCGCGCACCTCTTTTGGGAGTAACGCCAACCGCGCGAGAATATCCTCCGCGTGTTGCGCCACCACCGCGTCGGGGTTCGACGTGTCGGCGTCCTGAATCCGATTCGTGAGATCGCTCACGTTTGCCGAGCCGTTCAACACATCAGCCCATAGGTTGAGCAGTTCGATCTTTTTCTCCGGCGGCATGTCTTCGTTGTCTTCCAAATAATCGGACACGCGCAAGAGCAGATATGCCACCGTGCCGGCGTCGCATAACACGGCGGGCAATTGTTCGATGCCGATGGCGAACGTGCGGCTCGCCATTCTCAACAACTCTCTCATTGTGAACATCATGACCTCAAAGAAACCGAGAAATAAAACCCTGCCATTCTACACCGGATGCGAGCGTAGGACTTAAGGAGTGTCCAAGATACAAGAAAAAATAAACAACCTTATGTCATTCTGAGCCGCGCTCTTGTTCTTTGCGGCGAAGAATCTCTACGACTATGGTAGAGACCCTTCGCTATCGCTCAGGGTGACATGATAGGGGACATGTTTGACGATAGACGCTCCCAGGACTTACGATGGAGTCCCCTCTGCCAGCGATACGACCTCCGCATCTTTCAATGCGCGACGCAGATCCGCGCTTTTCATGATGATCGCCGTGTTGCGGACTCCCGACCCAAGCGAGATTTCTTCCTCTTTCAACACGCTCGGGTCAATCACGACGTTCAGCCGACTCGCCAACCCAAACGGACTCACCGTCCCGACTCGGTAGCCGGTCACTTCCAACACTTCGTCTTCGGTTGCCATGCGTATGCGCGAACGTTTGACGAGGTCGCGCAGTTTTTTCCAATCCACTTGCGCGGGTCCCGCCATCAAGACCATCACGTATTCGCCCTTCCTCACCTGAAACAAAATACTGCGGACGACTTGCTCCGGTCGCTGGCTTCGGGCGGACGCGGCTTCCTCCAAGGATGAAACAGCCGTCCCGTGAGAAAAGACCCGGTGTTCGATCCCCAGAGAATCCAGCGCGAGGCTGGCGGGTGGCGAAGAGTCCATCGTGTAAAATCATACCATGTCGAAACTGAAATTGATCGGGTTCACGCTCCTGCGCACAATCCTCAACATCCCATATCGGATGATCTACGCCTTTGTGCCGCAGTTCGCGCGCGGACTTGGCGTGGAGCCAAGCGTAATTACAAACTTGCTCGCGCAACGCGCTTTGGTTGGCGTCTTCCTGTCTTTCATTATTCCATTCATTGAAACACGCGGGCGCAAGTTCGGCATGTTGCTCGGGCTGGGATTCTTCACCGCGGGCGCGGCGCTCGTTGCCTTGTCTCCCAGCCTCGCTACATTTGGGATTGCAATGGTCTTTGGGTTGGTCGGTAAATCGCTCCATGATCCGTCGCTGATCTCGTATGTGGCAGATCATGTGGAATATGAAAAACGCGGCGTGGCGATCTCGATCACCGAATTTGCCTGGTCGCTTGCATTCGTGGGCGGCGCGCCGTTGGTGGGTTGGATCCTTTCGCGCTATCACTGGTCCACGCCGTATGCTATTTTTGGTTTGCTGGGTATCGGCGCGTTTATCTTTGTAGCCCTCGCGTTGACCGACTCCGCAAAGCCTGTCCATCACGAGGATGGCAGGCTCGGCAATCTCAAGCAGATTCTCAAATCGCCGGTGGTGTTGGTGGCATTTTCCATCGGTTTTTCGCTCCTCGCCGCGAACGAACTGGTCAACGCGACCTTCGCCTTGTGGCTCGAAGATTCGTTCAAATTGCAGATCGCCGCGCTGGCTGGCGCGTCCGCGTTTATTGGGTTCTCGGAACTGGCAGGGGAAGGACTCGTGGCTTTATTTGTCGACCGCATGGGCAAAGTCCGCGCGGCGGGAACGGGCATCGTCGCCAATTGCCTTGCGGCGTTATTGTTGCCCATCGTCGGGAAAACGCACACCGGCGCGCTCGTCGGCTTGTTTCTCTTTTACATCACGTTTGAATTTACCATTGTCAGCATCATCCCGCTCATGACCGAGGTGATGCCATCGGCGCGCGCAACCACGCTTTCACTGGCGGGTGTGGGTCACTCGCTCGGCAGGATGACCGGGGCGTTGCTTTCCCCTGTGATTTATGGCTTTGGATTTTCTTCTGTGACCGGCGTGGTGATCGTTTTCAATCTATTGGGAGCGCTCGCCGTCTGGTACATCTCGCGTCATCACGATTGACATGCTGATTCTCACCGTATATTTTTTCCTCCTCTTTCTCTTCCTCCTCGGCTTGCTGTGGGTGTTCATCCCCGCGTTGTACGGCTTGCCCTCACGTCCCACGCATCCAGACCGAATCCGCAAAGCGTTGAAGTCTGCGAATCTTCAACCAAATGAAATCCTCTACGATCTCGGCGCGGGAGATGGGCGCGTGTTATTGATCGCTGCGCAAGAGTTTGGCGCGAACGCTGTTGGCATCGAGGTGGGACCCGTCCAATGCGCGTTGATCTGGCTGAGAAAAATCGCAAGCGGACTTGGCGATAAAATTCAACTCAAGTGGGGAAATTATTTCAAAACGGATGTGAGTCACGCGGACGTTGTTTTCATCTACGCCACCTCGAGGGAAGTTCAGCGGCTCGCTCCATATTTGGAGAAACAGATGAAGCGCGGATCAAGGCTGGTCTCGATCTCGGCAGATTTCCCTGAGTGGGAACCGTGCGTATTCGATGAGCGCGATTTGTTTTTCATCTACACCATGCCGCCGCAGTATGGAAGTTTGACGACGTATTTGTTGAAGAATTCAAAATAAGGATGGCGTAGCTACTTACCTCGATCCAATCGTAAAAGAAATTCCTCTACCACATCGCCAGCGGGGTTGTTATACCAGTCTTCCTGAATCACTTTGAAGCCGTTCTTTTCCAGCACTCTCTTTGATCGAATGTTGTGTTTTGCTACATGAGCATACAAGGGTCGTTTTTTCACAATGAACAAGAATTTTTCAACCGCTTGTGTAGCGATCCCTTTGCCCCAAAAACCTTTTCCAAGCCAATAACCGATTTCGCGCTTGTTACCATCAACCCAGCTGCCGACACTCCCTGCCACATGGCTGTTGTAAACGATTACTTTGAAGATCACTGACTTGTTCGCCATGATTTTTCGTGCGTGGGCATAAAACGCTTCTTCATCCCGCGATGGGAACGCCGCCATCGCCGTCGCTTCGGGATCAAGTTGTTGCTGATATAGGATGGGCAGATCCGATTCGGCGGCAGGGCGGAGGAGGATGGGCATGGCAGGAGTATACCCGCTGATCGCGTGCTATCATGCGGTTATTGTTCGATCACACTTCATTATAAGGAGATTGGTCATGTCATACACAATCGAAGGTCTAATCGCAATGGCTCCAAAGAGTTTTCAGGTCGACCAGGCAAAAGGGGTGAATACCTCCGTCCAATTAAATGTGACCGGTTCGCAGGCAGGTCAATGGAACGCCGAGATCAAAGACGGCAAGGTTACGATCAACAAGGGCGTTCATGCCTCCCCTGATTTCAAAGTCACCGCCGATACGGACGACATTCTGGCTGTGGCGGAGGGAAAACTCGACCCTGCCAAGGCATTCATGATGGGCAAAGCCAAGGTGGAGGGCGATATGAC
>JAJTXU010000011.1 GCA_021462845.1 Anaerolineales bacterium | reverse complement strand
CAATGCCGTTACGCTCAACCCCGGCAATGCGGGCGCAGCGACCAACAACACCGTCACAGATGCCACCGGCACCACCTACGATCCCACCGTGGACTTCGGATTTGTTGGCAATAGCGGTGGTTTTGTCAAATCCATTGCCTCTACAAGCGAAGCGTTCACAGCCGGAACGGATGTGGCTATTGGCGAGATCGTCACCTACGAAGTAACGATCAACCTGCCCGTCGGAACACCGTTGGCAAACGTCACGCTTACCGACCAAATGGATAAGGGACTCGCCTTCGTGGACTGCCTGTATGTGGAAGTGGCTGGAGTGGACCAAACCGGAACCGTTTGCCCGGCTGTCACCGTATCCTCGATCACCGATCCGGGCGACCCGCCAACAAACCCGGCAAACCCGGGCAGGCAGGTAGTTTTCACCATTGGCAATATAGCCGCACAAGCGACTCCCTCAACCCTGTTGGTCCGCTATCGCGCCATTGTTCTCGATGTGATCGAGAATCAGGATGGCGACACCTTGAATAACAGCGTCACTTGGGCGTGGACAGGCGGCTCATTCACCACCAGCGCTCCAAATGTGCGAATCTTGGAACCGGACCTGACCATTGATAAAACCGCAACACCTTCCAGCAATGTGATCGTAGGGTCAACGATTCGGTTCACGCTGTCAATCGAGCACACCATCCAAAGCACAACCGATGCCTTTGATGTAATAGTGACCGATATCCTGCCGTCTTCGCTCGAATATGTGCCGGGATCGGTAGTCTACGCCGGGCTTGCGCCTACCACTCCAGCGGCGCCTGCCTATCCGGGGGCAACGTCTAACCTGATATTCCAATGGGATGTATTCCCGTTGGGCGCAACATCTACCATTACTTTTGATGCCCGCCTGTTAAGCGCGCCAGCCGCGAACACCGGTTCGGTTGCCTGGACTTCCCTGCCGATCGATCCGGGTGTCGGCGGGTTGCCGGTCCAGTTGAGCGTTCACAACGTCGAATCGACAGAACGTTGGTACGATCCGCTGGATGCCGTGAACGTGTATAGCGTGTCGGCTACGGTGAATATTAACGGCCGACTCCCCAACGACCTGCCCAACACCGGCTTTGCCCCATTCGTAAAGACGGATATGAGTAACATCGCACCCGTACAATATACTCAGACCGATGGGCTGTTCGTAGAGATTCCATCGCTTGACATCAAAATGCCGATCGTGGGAGTGCCGCTCAAGAACGGGGAGTGGAACGTATCCTGGCTGGAGAATCAGGCTGGGTGGCTGGAAGGAAGCGCGTTCCCATCCTGGAACGGTAACAGCGTGCTGACGGGACACGTCTACGGATACAACGGCTTGCCGGGTCCGTTCTTCAATTTGAGCAAACTCAAATACGGCGACAAGATCATCATCCATGCGTACGGCGCAGAATTCACCTACGAAGTGCGCGGCAGTGAAGTGGTCAAACCGAACGATGCGTCTGTCATGAAGCACGAAGAGAAGGCGTGGATCACATTGCTCACCTGTAAAGAGTACGACGCCAAGACCAACACCTATAAAAAACGTTTGATGATACGGGCAGTACTGGTAAGTGTTGAACGGTAATCCTAATCGAACACGGCGCTCCAAATGGAGCGCCGTGTTGTTTCTATAGGAAATTGGCATGGACTATAATCCACATCAACTATTTTCCATTAACCATAAAGGTATCTCATGCCAAATCATCTTATCTCGGAAGCTTCTCCCTATCTGCTTCAGCATGCAAACAACCCCGTAGATTGGTACCCCTGGGGCAAACAAGCGATAAACAAATCAAAATCGGAAAACAAACCGATCTTCCTCAGTATCGGTTATGCCGCGTGCCATTGGTGCCACGTGATGGCGCATGAGTCGTTTGAAGACGTTGAAACCGCCGCGTTCATGAACGAACACTTCATTAACATCAAAGTGGATCGTGAAGAGCGTCCCGACCTCGACGCGATCTACATGCAAGCCACGGTCGCGCTGACGGGGTCGGGCGGCTGGCCCATGTCGGTGTTTCTCACGCCCGAGCTCAAACCGTTTTATGCGGGCACGTATTTTCCGCCAGTGGCGCGGTACAACATGCCGTCATTCAAAGATGTGCTGGCTGGCATTGCGCGCACATGGCAGGAACAACAAGGTGAAGCCGCGCGCGTTGGCGATGAAGTTTCAAACCATTTACAGCAAGCGCTCAGCGTCAATGTTCAATCTGATTCCGCATTCACGCAAGAACATCTCGATGCGGCGGCAAAGTCATTGCTCGATAATTACGATTGGGGCAACGGCGGCTGGGGTTCCGCGCCGAAATTCCCACAGCCGATGACGGTTGAGTTTTTGCTGAGAAGAGCTGTTCGAGAATCGGAGAATTGGGAGAATTCTCTGATTCTCAAATCCTCTCTTCATGCACTCCAAGCCATGTCGCGCGGCGGGATGTATGATGTTGTCGGCGGCGGCTTCTCGCGTTACAGCACAGACAACTTCTGGCGCGTGCCGCACTTCGAGAAAATGCTTTACGACAACGCGCTCCTCGCCCGCGCATATTTGCACGCGTGGCAGATCACGGGCGATCCGTTCTTCAAGCGCATCGTCGCCGAAACGCTCGATTTCATCGCCCGCGAAATGACTCACCCCAACGGCGGATTTTACTCGTCGCTCGATGCCGACTCGGAACACGAGGAGGGAAAATTTTATGTGTGGACTCTCGATGAGATTCGCGCCGTGTTGAAAACCGATTCCGATTTTTTTGAAGCGGCGTACGGAATCACCGCGCGTGGAAACTGGGAGGGCAAGACCGTCCTACAACGCGCGCTGGATGACGCCTCCCTCGCCGCCCGCTTCAAACTCGACACTTCGACTTCGCTCAGTGCAAGCTCGCAAACTGTCCCCTCCAAACTAGCCGACTGCCACGCCCGGCTTTTATCCGCCCGTGCAAAGCGAGTCCGCCCCGGCACAGACGATAAAGTACTCACATCCTGGAATGGTCTTATGCTTGCTACGATTGCAGAAGCAGCAAGAACAGTTAATGAAACAGAATTACAAATCACATATGCTCTATTGGCTACACGTAACGCGGATTTTCTATTGAGCAGACTTCGACCCAACGGCAAACTCAAACACAGTTGGCGCGGCGAGAAAACGACAGGCGAGGTTTTCCTCGAAGATTACGCCGCGTTGATTTTGGGGTTGCTTGAACTCTATCAAACAGATTTCAACGACAGATGGTTTTCCGCCGCAAAAGAACTTGCCGATGAAATGATCGAACAGTTCAACGACCCCGCTGGCGGATTCTTCGACACATCGAAACATGGCGAAGCGTTGTTGTTGAGACCAAAAGATACGCAAGACAATGCCACTCCATCAGGCAACGCGCTGGCCTGCGAGGCGTTACTCAAACTCGCCGCATTCACCGACGAAGGGAAATACCGCGACCTCGCGGAAAAATCTCTGGGGCTTGTGGTTGGCATGGCGGTCCGTTACCCTACTGCGTTCGCGCGCTGGCTGTCGGCGGCGGATTTCGCGTTGGGGAAGGTGAAGCAGGTTGCCATCGTGGAAGAAACGGGCGGCGAAGAGGCGTCTGAGTTGATTCGAGTCGCCCGATCCGCGTACAGACCGAACGTCATCGTCGCCGCGTCCGCCTATCCCCCATCGAACGACGCGCCCGCGCTGTTGAGGGATCGCCCGCTGAAGAACGGAAAGTCAACCGCGTATGTATGCGAGGGATTCGTGTGCAAAAATCCCGTCACATCAATCGCGGAATTAAAAGAGTTGTTGTAAAATTAGCGCATGGACCCAATACTCACTGATAACCTTATCAAACTTGGAATGGCTGTTGTAGTCGGCGGGCTGATCGGCGCGGAGCGCGAGTATCAAGACAAAGCCGCGGGATTTCGCACGATCATTTTGATCACCGTCGGCTCGACGTTGTTCACTATCCTTTCGCTGACCCTCGACCCCGGCAACACGCAAACGCGCATCGCCGCAAACATCGTGACGGGCATCGGCTTTCTGGGCGCGGGTGCGATCATTCGCGAGCATGGCAAGATCGGCGGTTTGACCACCGCGGCCACGATCTGGCTCTCCGCCGCGCTGGGCATGGGAATCGGCGCGGGCGAACTGGCTTTTGTGATGGCGTCTACAGGCGTTGTGTTGATCGTCTTGTTTTTCTTTCCTCTGGTCGAACGGCGCATCGACCGCATCCGCGAAGCGCGCACGTATAAAGTGGTCATTGGATTTGGAAACGCAAAAGGGATCGAGAAGATTCAACAAGCGCTGGAAGAGTGCTCGCTGAAAGCCGTCGAATCGCACCAACAAAAAACGGAAAGCGCGATCACAAGCACGTGGCAGGTGATCGGCTCGCCGAAAAATCAAAAGAAGTTTGTGGAAATGCTGATGAAAGACGAGTCTGTCAAAGAGTTTGATTACTAAATCCCTGCACGAAACGACGCTGGTAACGCGAGACTGATCTCGCCGGCATATTCGTAGCTAGAGTTTACCCATTCAATTGTCCATTTCCAGCCTTGCAAGCATGCCTGTTTCAAGGGTAAACCTCGACGAAAAGGATATTTTTGCAATGCCACTCCTATTTTGGAAGTTCATTAAACCATGCGCGAAGTTGCAAAAATCTATCTTTTTACCCGCACGCTCCGGGTAAGGCAGCAATTCAAATGGATAAAATACACCTAAGCAGGAAATGAGGGAAACTATGACAGATACCATCAAACTTGCCGTTATCGGCGGTTCGGGCTTGTATGAAATTCCCGGTCTTCAACAAGCGCGGGAACAAGTGATCGACACGCCGTTTGGGAAGACCAGCGCGCCGATCGTCACCGGGACGCTTGAAGGCGCTCCGGTGGCGTTCCTTGCCCGCCACGGGATTGGGCATCACATCACACCGACAGAAGTGCCGTATCAAGCCAACATCTATGCGTTGAAATCCCTTGGCGTGGAACGGATCGTCAGCATCAGCGCGTGCGGTTCGTTGAAGGAAGAGTTTGCGCCAGGGCACATTGTCATCCCCGATCAACTGTATGACAATACGCGCCTGCGTCCCCGGTCTTTCTTTGGCGAGGGGTTTGTAGCGCACGTCAGCGTGGCAGACCCCTTTTGCGCGGATCTCTCTTCCGATGTTGAATCAGCCGCGCGGGAGGCGGGAGGCGTTGTTCACCAGGGAGGGGCATTCATCACGATCGAAGGTCCGCGCTTTTCCACGCGGGCCGAGTCGAATACTTTCCGCTCCTGGGGCATGTCGATCATCGGCATGACCGCGTCGCCTGAGGTTTTTCTGGCGCGCGAGGCGGAAATTTGCTATGCAACCATGGCGCACGTTACAGATTACGACGTGTGGCATGTGAGCGAGGAACCCGTTACGGTAGAGATGGTCATTCAAACCCTAAATCGAAATACCTTGCTGGCACAGGATGCGATTCGCATCATCGCGCGGAAATTCAAGGCGGAACGCAACTGCGATTGCGAACGCGCGCTTGCCACCGCGCTGATCACGCGCAAGGATGCGATCCCCGTCGAGACCCGTAAAAAATTAGATCTCCTCGTACGCAAATACATCGAAGAATGAATCGCGTTACCCAAAGCAACTTACTGAAATTAGCGGCTGTCTTCCTTACCTTGCAATCCGTTATCCTTACGCTTGCGCCAGCCGTAAAGATGCGATCGCTGGATGCCGACCTGCGATTCTCGCATTGGATCGCTTTGTTCGTTTGGGGGTTACTCGCTTTTCTGATTCACCGCGCCATAGTTAAATATTTGCCGGACGCCGACCCGTTCCTCTTCCCTGCCGCCGCATTACTGAGCGGGTGGGGCTTACTCACCATCTGGAGGCTGGATGCTTCCAACATCGGACCGCGCCAGGCGCTATGGCTTGTCGTTAGTTTGCTCGTTTTTCTGCTGGGCTTGCGTCTCTCATCCCAACTTGTTTTCCTACGCAGGTACAAATACCTCCTGCTTGCCAGCGCGTTAGCGCTTGTGGGACTCACATTATTTTTTGGAACCAACCCTATCGGGATCGGACCTAAATTATGGTTTGGTTGTTGTGGGTTATATTTTCAACCTTCCGAACCGCTCAAACTTTTGCTTGTGGCATATCTCGCGGCTTTTCTGGCAGACCGCATCGCTCTAGGCGGAAGAATGCTGGCAATCATCATGCCTGCTTTCATCGTCAGCAACCTGGCAGTATTATTGCTTCTCTTCCAACGCGACCTGGGGACCGCCTTGATCTTCATGGCGCTCTATACGATCCTCATCTATCTTGCCACAGGGCGGCGTCGCGCCATCCTGATCAGTATCGTCTTTATCGCCCTGTTTGGAGTCGCTGGATATTACTTCATAGGAGTCGTGCAGGCTCGTATCGACTCCTGGCTTCATCCATGGGATGACCCTGTCAGCGGTTCCTATCAGATCATTCAGGCTTTGCTTGCCATTGCAAACGGAGGCATAGAAGGGCGCGGACTCGGATTGGGCAACCCCGGGATCATCCCTGTCGCGGGATCCGATTTCATCTATGCGGCAATTGCGGAGGAGACGGGTCTTTTCGGGACCGTCGGCTTGCTCGCCCTCTTCATCCTGATCATCGGGCGAGGTTTTCGCGCCGCCCTGCGCGCGCCGGATCTCTTTCGACGGTTGTTCGCCGCGGGTATCACATCGTATTTTGGGATTCAGGCGCTACTGATCGTCGGAGGAAATATTCGGCTCCTGCCGTTGACCGGCGTCACGCTTCCCTTTGTTTCCTATGGCGGCTCGTCCTTGTTGGTATCGTACGTTGGATTGCTGTTTCTTATGCACATCAGCAACCACTTAGATGAGGAACCTGCGCCGCTACAAAATCACCAACCGTACATGTTGGCAAGCGGCGTTCTTTCGTTGGGACTGTTCGTCGCCGCACTCACAACCGGATGGTGGTCTGTCGTTCGCGGACCCGATTTATTGACGCGGGTTGACAATCCCCGGCGGATGATCGAAGATCAATTTGTGCGGCGGGGCGCGCTCTTGGATCGCTCCGATACCATTATCACCACCACGGTTGGCAAGATTGGCGAATTGGAGCGCTTGTATAAATATCCCGATCTTGCGCCGGTGACCGGTTACAACCATGCCAAATACGGTCAGGCCGGGTTGGAAGCGTCGCTTGACGAATACCTGCGCGGAATTAAAGGCGCGCCGGCAACCACCATTTGGTGGAATCACCTGCTATACGGCATGTCTTCCACAGGGTTAGATGTGCGGTTGACGATCGATCTCTACCTCCAATTTCGCGCCGATGAAATGATGCTGGGGCATTCCGGCGCGGCGGTGATGATGAACGCGCAGACAGGTGAAATCCTTGTGATGTCTTCTCATCCAACTTTCAATCCAAATCATCTCAATGAGATTGGGCAGAGCCTGACCAGCGACTCCGATCAGCCGCTGATCAACCGCGCTACTCAGGGACTGTATCCAACCGGCTCGGTTGTCGACCCGTTTGCCGCGGCTTTGTTTGGCGAGCCATCTATTACAAGCGAAGAACTTTCGAACTTACACGAGTCGATGGGCTTTTTACAGCCGCCTCAAATTGAATTGCCGGCGGCTGAGTCCTTGGAAACCAATGAACTCGAACATTTCCATGTGTCGCCTTTGCAAGTTGCGCTGGCATCTGCCGCGCTGAGCAATCATGGAGTTATCCCTGCGCCGAGTATTGCATCGGCGGTCAACACGCCGGTTGAAGGTTGGGTGGTGCTTCCGGTATTGGGAACGCCGGCGAGGGCGATGCAGGCGGAAATGGCGGATGAGGCGTCTTTGTCGTTTATCCAGAAAGGCGATAATTTTTGGTCGCATCTTGGGAAGGCAAGCGAGGGTGACACATCCGTTACGTGGTTCCTGGCAGGCACTCCGGGGAATTGGCAGGGCACGCCGTTCGTGGTGGTTGTGTTGATTGAGGAAGATAATGAGCGTCTCGCCGAGCGGATCGGCCGCGAACTGATTGTGGACGCGATGAGTCCATAGTTGCGCCTGCCAAGATGTTTTGATAGGCGATAAACGAAACAGCGGGTTTCAAGCAGGCTTGGCAGGCATTGCTTGACAATCCCCCTCTCCCAAAGTAAAATTCCGCACGCTTAACCAAAAGAACATCGCCGAGATAGCTCAGTTGGTAGAGCACGCGACTGAAAATCGCGGTGTCCACAGTTCGATTCTGTGTCTCGGCACTCACGGTGAACGTTAACCGAATGCGGGCGTAGTACAGTGGTAGTACGTCTCCTTGCCAAGGAGAAGGTCGTGGGTTCGAATCCCATCGCCCGCTCAGTGTTTTCATGGCGTCGTGGCCAAGTGGTAAGGCAAGGGTCTGCAAAACCCTCACCACGGGTTCAAATCCCGTCGACGCCTCTCTCAATTTTTATCGACGAACAAAGAGTTACGAAGAATGAACGCCGCAAGGCGTTTTTTTGTTGCCGCGTTCTCGCCTGCAGGAATTTTGCGAGCCCCGACAGTCTATTTCGGCATATAATTGCCGTAACATCTTGTTTTGTCGCCGATCGATCGCGCATCCGCGACGAGGTTAGATTACAATTCCATCAATGAAAATTTTATACGTTGAAGATGATCCTGCTCACGTAGCCCTCACCGAGCGAGCGCTCGAGGATGCATTTCAAGAGGGGTTTGAATTAATCCACGCGGAGACGCTTTCCGCCGCCTCGGATATTCTCGATTCACAAACGGATATCGACCTGGTGCTTTCCGATCTTCGTCTGCCGGACGGGAGCGGGTTAGATCTGTTAACGCATGTCAAAAGTCGTTCCGCGATTATGCCTGTAGTTCTGGTGACTGGGCAGGGCGATCAGGACAATGCAGTTGCGGCGCTTAAGGGCGGAGCCACCGATTATCTCGTCAAACAAAGCGACTATTTACTGCGCCTGTCAGTCGTCATCACCAACGCCATTGCCCAAAGCAGATTACTGAAGGAACAAGCGGCGTTACGCGATACGGAGATCAAATACCAAACGCTCATTGAACAGACGCCGGCTGTTGTATTTCTCAGCAAAGCAGACGAAAGAGAAACGGGGGTTTATGTTTCGCCTCGTTACGAGGAATTGACCGGCTATACGTCAGAGGATTGGTATTCAGATGCGAATCACTGGTTCAAAACCGTTCACCCTGACGACAAAGAGAGAATCAGCCAGGCATTCCTCCAGTCACATACCCAGGAAACGCCATTTCGTGAAGAATATCGGATCGTGCGACGCGATGGCCAGATTATTTGGATCAAAGAGGATACCAGCCTGATCCGTGACAGCCATGGGATGCCGGTCTACTGGCACGGCATTCTCGTGGATATTACGAAGGAACGGGAAACCCAAGCCGCCCTGCAGAGCGAACGAGATTTTGCCCTGCAAATCCTCAATACCATGGCGCAAGGTCTGACGATCACTAACGAGCAAGGCGTGTTCGAATATGTCAACCCCGCGTATGCAAATATGGTCGGGCGATCTCAGGAAGAAGTGATCGGAAAAAGGCCCGCTGATTTTACCGAGCCTTCCAAACATACAGCGCTCAAACGTCAAAGTGAAATCCGGCAGCGTGGACAGTCTTCAACTTATGAATCACTACTGCTTCATAAGCAAGGTCACACCGTGCCGGTGATTATTAGCGGCGCGCCGCGTTCAAACGAGATCGGAAAGCGGGGCGCGATCGCGGTGATCACTGACCTCACTGCCATCAAGAAAGCGGAGGTATCGCTTTCCCGGCAGGTGAAGGAATTGACGGTTCTTCACATGGCGTCGACCGCGGAAGCGGAAATTGCCGCATCAGAAAGCGGGTTGATCGAAAAAATTACCACCATCATAGGTCATGTACACACAGAAGTGTGCGGCATTCTCTTGCTGGATGCTTCCGGCGAAGTCTTATTTCCTCATTCCTCCTACCGTGGAGCAAATATTTCCAATTGGAAGGATGGATTTCATATTTCTCAAGGAATTACCGGAAAGGCTGTTCGGCTTGGAAAACCTGTCAGAATCAGCGACGTGAGCAAAGAAAATGTTTATGTGCCGATCGCAACCGATATTCGCTCGGAGCTATGCGTGCCGATCCAGGTTAATGAGCGGATCATCGGCGTAATCAATGTAGAGAGCCGATCGCCGGATGCGTTCGACGATGGAGACGAACGATTCCTTGTTACGATCGCCGGCGGGCTGGGAAGTGCCATTGAACGGATTCGGCTTTTTAAAGCGGAACAACGCCGTGTGCGAGAATTGGAAATCATCAACCAGATCTCCGCCGACTTGCGCACCGCCCAAACCCTGGATGATATGCTTGTAATCCTGCTGGATGAAACAATGCGATTGATGAATACCGAGCATGGGTCGATTTGGCTCTTCAGCCAGACGGATAACATCCTTATTCAACGGATCGCAAAAGGGAACGAACAAGAAATACCCGTGAAAGAATTAAAACCTACGGAGGGAATCGTTGGACGAACATTCGTCACCGGCAAAAAGTATATCTCGCGGGATTTAAGATCTGACCCGTTGACTTATCAGAAAAACCGCGACAGCATTCAGCCTGGCCTGGGAGGCGTTGCCATTCCGATTCAATCTACGGCGGGCATAGTAGGCGTGCTGGCAATTTTCATCGATTCAGAGCGGCAAATTACGAATGATGAATTAAACCTGTTGACCATTCTGGCAGAGATTGCCGGCAATGCTGTTCACCGTACAGAGTTGTTCGAACAAGGGCAGGAACAAATCCGCCGCCTGACAACCCTGCGCGATATCGATTCGGCTATCGCCTCCTCCACCGATTTGAGGGTGACTCTCAGCATCCTGACAGAATACTCCGTCAGACAGTTAAAGGTCGATGCCGCCGATATCCTCATTTACAGACCGGAGATCCAGAGCCTATCCTATCTGTCAAGCGCTGGATTCAAAACGATCACGCCCACCCGCCCACTGGTGCGAATCGGCGAGGGGTTGGCTGGGCAGATCGTAATGAAGGGAAGAATCGATCATGTTGTCGACTTGAAAAACTCCCCTGAAGCCTGGCGCGACCCGTTCTTGTTACGCGAAGGGTTTGTGACATACATTGGCGTTCCGCTGATTGTGAAAGGACAGATCAAGGGCGTCTTTGAGGTGTTCCATCGTTCGCCGCTTTCCCCCAACGCAGACTGGATGCAATTTCTCCAAACGCTCGCGGGTCAAGCCGCCATCGCCATAGACAACGCGCACTTGTTCGAAAATTTGCAAAAGTCGAATCAGGAACTCACCCAGGCATACGATACCACCCTCGAGGGCTGGGCGCGCGCGTTGGAACTAAGAGACCGCGAAACCGAAGGACATACCCGCCGCGTAACAGATCTGACGATGCGGCTGGCAAGCGCCATGGGCATCAAAGAAGAAGATCTCGTAAACATATATCGCGGGGTGCTCCTCCACGATATTGGCAAAATGGGCGTTCCGGACCAAATATTGAAGAAAACAGGACCGCTCACAGAGGATGAATGGGATGAAATGCGACGTCACCCGCAATACGCCTACAACCTGCTTGCCCCCATCACGTTCCTGCGCCACTCACTTGATGTTCCCTACTGCCATCACGAACATTGGGACGGGAGCGGATACCCGAACAAACTAAAGGGCGAACAAATTCCGATCTCCGCCAGAATTTTTTCGGTGGTCGATGTTTGGGACGCCCTGCTTTCAGACCGGTCTTATCGAAAGGCTTGGCCCCGCCCAAAGGTGATCCAGTACATCCGAGAGAATTCCGGCGCGCTTTTTGACCCCGAGGTTGTAGATGTCTTCCTTGCTATGATCGCCGAGGATGAACAAACAACCGGGTGATGAACATCACCCGGTTTTGTCACTTCACTCGCAAAAATTTACGTTTGCCCACCTGCAAAACACCGGGATGCGGAAAGGGTGTGTCGCCGCGCTCGATAGTTTCCCCGTCAAGCCGTACTCCCCTCTGGTCAAACAACCGCCTCGCATCCGACTTGCTTGCCGCGAGTTTCGTCGCCAGGATAACCTCCAGCACGGTCTGCCCGGATTGCAATTGAAATTCGGGCATCTCATCAGGGATTTCTTTTTGCTGGAACATCTTCACAAACGTTTCCCGCGCCGACACAGCGTCGGCTTCACCATAGAAAATCGCAACAATCTCTTGCGCCAGCCGCATCTTCACATCGCGCGGGTGCGCCTTCCCTTCGGATAATTCTTTTTCGATGCCATCGATCTCGCCCGGGCTCCAGCGCGTGACAAGCCGCATGTATTTGCCCATCGCAAAATCGGGAATAGACATCAACTTACCAAACATATCCTCCGCGCCGGTATTGATGGGCACGATGTTCCCGGTGGATTTTGACATACGGAGCGCGCCGTCGGTGCCGGGCAAGATGCCCGTGATGATGCCCACCAGAGGTTTTTGCCCAAGCGCCTCCTGCAATTTTCTTCCCGCCACGATGATGTTGAATAATTGGTCTGAGCCGCCAACTTGAACGTCTGTTTGCATGGCAACGGCATCATAGCCTTGCATCAACGCGTAAAACGTTTCGTGCAGGTAGATCGCTTCGCCTTTTTCCAGCCGTTTGGCAAAATTTTCGCGGGCGAGGAATTGCTGAACCGTGAAGTTCTGCCCCAAGCGGATCAGATCGAGCAGGGAGAGTTCACTCAGCCATTCTCCGTTATATCGAACCTGCGTCTTCTCCTTGTCGAGAACGCGGAAAGCCTGATCGGAATACGTCTTCGCATTTTCAGCCACTTGCGCTTCCGTCAGAATCGGCCGCGCTTTATTTTTATCGGACGGGTCGCCAACCAACGCCGTGTAACTGCCGATCAAGAACGTCACTTCATGCCCCAAGTCTTGAAACTGCCGGAGTTTACGCATGGAGATCGTATGCCCAAGGTGCAGGTCGGTGGAGGTTGGGTCGTAGCCGCAATACACGCGCAGGGGTCTGCCTTCCGCGAGACGCGCGCGCAGTTCGGCAGTCATTGCCTTCTTGGTATCTTCGTCGCCGTATTCGGTGCCTTGCATCAATAATTCAACTTGTTCTTCGATATTCACAAACAACCTCCTTGTACAAACAAAAACGCGTGGCACAACGGCGCCACGCGTTCAAGCCGCCATCGCCGGGCTAGGGGTGGCGGTAATAATAGGGTTTTTCTGAGCGCGAGAAATCAGACATGCGCCGATTATAAACCATCACTGCCCAAGATTGAAGACAAATGACCAGGGACCGCGGATCGTATAAAACTCATCGCTGAATACGATCTGTTCCGCTTCTTCCTGCGACAGGCTGTCTGGTTTGCCCACCACTTGCATCACCGGCGCCCCGTTCACATCGGAACATCCCAGTGTGATGCCAGCGCCTCTCTCGTTCATGGTTTGCTGAATTTTTGAAATGTAGATGTTGCAATAATCTTCCGGACGCGGCGGGGCGGCAATGGCATCCACAGTGATCATCACTGCCGAGAGGTCGGCATCGGGCGGAATATTGAAAAATGACAACGTATCACAGCGAAGCCCCGATGCCCCCTCCACGGGTTCCTGAATGCTTAGCAAGGTCGAGGCAAAGTCGAATAACACCACCTCGCCGTACTGCAAACTTGCGCCCCAAATCGACCAGTCTGATCCGTCGATCAGGGTGAAGCAGACTTCCGCGTTGACATCTTTTCCGTCGCGCCAGGCTCGCGCCACGCTCACGTTGATTCCGCTGGAGGATTGAACCGGCGCCGCCGGAGCCGATTCAACCGTCGGGTAGGATTGATCGATCAATGCGGTTGGCAAGGGTTGAACAACCCCTTGAGGGAATCCGCCCGGGGCGCACGCCGTAGCCAACAGCAGGATCGCAACCAAAATTCTTTTCATACTAAAACTCCTTGTAGGCTGACAAATTTGCCAGCGCATCTTTCCATGTATCGTATTCAAACTCGAAACCCAATTCAAGAAGCCGTTTGGGTTGGGAGTATCGTCCTTCGGTAAGCAAGACGCTCATTTCACCCAGCACTACTCGCAATAGAAATGCGGGCATATGGAACCAATATGGGCGGTGAAGAGCCTGCGCGATCCCGCGCATAAAATCTGCATTGGAAGTTTGCGCGGGGGATATCAAGTTGAATGCGCCTGACGCGGTTTTGTGAGCGAGCAGAAATTTCATGGCGTTGATCTCGTCAACGATATGAATCCAGGGCATGGCTTGGCGCCCATCGCCAAATCTGCCGCCGAAAAACAAATTGACTGAGAGTTTCATCAACGGGAATAATCCTTTGCTTCGATGAAGCACAACCGCGGAACGACAGATTACCCTGCGAACACCGAGTTGTTCAAGAGGTTGAGACGCATCCTCCCATGCGACTCCCAAACGAGAGAGAAAGTCGTCACCGGGCGGGGTGGATTCATCTGCGACTGCGTCGCCTCGCAAGCCGTAATAGTTGACGCCGGAGGTTTGGAGGTAAACGCTTGGGCGGCGGTCAGCGCCGGCTACGGCGGAAACAAGCGCGCGGGCGGGAAGGATGCGCGAGTCTTCAAATTGCCGTTTACGTTGTGTTGTCCAAGGTCCGTGATCGAGACCATATCCTGCAACATTGACCAGCGCATCCATTTGGTTGACAACCTGCCCCCACCCATCGGCAGTTTGCCCATCCCATTGGATGTGATTCGCGGCGCGCGGCTTCTGGCGTGTCAATATGCTTACCCGGTGTCCATCCGCTTGCAGGCTGGCGGCAAGCGCTGTGCCCAGAAACCCGGTTCCGCCGGCGATCAGTATGTTCACGAACTCTCCTGTGACAGATTCATAACATCTCAAAGAGCGGCTTTAACGCTTTCAACTATTCGGCAGTATAATCGTGGCTGTTGTAGAGCCAGAATGTACGAGCCTGTATTGGTGTTGAACGCTAATTTCGAACCGATCAACGTGTGCACTACAAGACGGGCAGTCGGTTTGTTGCTGGCTGGCAAGGCGGATATGGTATTGAACGGTCGCGGTCATATTCAGACCATTCGAGAGTTGTTCCCGCGACCTTCAATCATCCGGCTTGAAAGCCAGGTTCATAGACCGCGCCCGCACGTCAAGTTGACGAGGCGCGAAGTGTTTCGCCGCGATAATTATACCTGCCAGTATTGCGGGAAGCGCGAAGGCGGATTAACAGTGGATCACGTGATGCCCCGGCACATGGGCGGCGCGCACGTGTGGACGAACGTGGTTGCGGCGTGTCCTATGTGTAATCACCGGAAGGGCGGCAGGCGCGTGGAAGAAGCGCACATGCGGTTACACCATTTGCCCAAAGAGCCTCCTGCCAATGCGTCGTATATTTTCGGCAAGCATTTGAATGAGTATCAGGAATGGGAGCCCTTTATTGCGGGCTGGTAAAAAATCCTCTCCGATGGAGAGGATTTTTTTATAGATCGATCGTCATAAAATCTTTCGCCACGATCACTTCGCCCGTGTAAGTTTTTCGGGCGTCTGCGGCGATGTCTCCGCTGGCAAACCGCCCGGTTGGATAATGGATCAGATACAGCTTGCCCACTTCGGCTTTAGTGGCAATTTCTCCCGCCTGCTCCGCCGAGGAATGGCCGAACGCGGCTCCGGCGGCTTCATGGATGAGCACATCTGCCCCCGCGGCGAGGCGGACGGTCTGCTCGCACGGCTCGGTATCACAGGAATAGGTTAGCACTTTGCCGTCGGTCAGGCATTCTACACGCAAGCCAATTGTCGGAATCATATGATGAACCGGCGACGAGTGCACGCGAAATTCGGCGCTATCCAGCACCAGAGCCATCTCGGCTTCAGGCAGGCGATAAAAGCCAACGGGGAAAAAGTTGGGCCATTCGTCCCAGCCATAAAAACCCATTAGGTCTTCAAGCCTATCCATGGTGTAGTGCAAACCGTAGATGTTGACCGGCTTCGTCCGTCCCATCAGCCACATATCCATAAGCAACAGTGGAATACCCGCCACATGGTCCGGATGAAAATGGGTGATGACAATGTCTGTAAGGGAGTTGAAATCGACGCCCGCCTGTTCGAGTCGGACGATGGGAGTGCTGACGCAATCCACAAGAATCGTCCGTTCCTCTCCCACGATAACGAGATGGGTATTCTCATGATCGATCGACGGCACTGCATTGGACGAGCCCAGAATGATTACTTTTGGCATATGCCCCTCTTTAATTAAAAGTATGGGACGATCATTTTTAGGAGTTGCGGCGTAACGTACACTTCGATCACTGCCGCAATGGCGAGAAACGGCAGGGCAATACCGATGAAAACGCGGGACCAATCCGCAAGGGCAACGAGCAGAAGTTCGCCCAGGCTCTTATCCTGCTGTGGGGTAACCAGCAACGCGCCCGCCTTCAATGTGGCGGCAACAGAGAGGAACACAGCGGATAACTCGAAGATGCCGTGAGGCAGAATCCCTGCCGCGAACAGCAACCCGGGCGAAACCCCCAGCAAACTTGCCCCACCAAGCACGCCGCCCACCAACCCCATATTCACAAGGAATAAGGTGACGCCAAGCGTCCCGAAAGATGCGACCCCAAGCAACAACATGATCACGACCGCGCGAGCATTGTGATAGAACAACACGGGCGCGGAAATCTGGCCGCTCAAATCATCCAGGTCTGTCAAGTTTTGGTTGACTAAGGTCTTGATTCGGTTTTCGATTTCCGGCGAGATGTCCAAATAGCCTGGCACGTTGACAACCACCCACAGATAACTTGCCCCGATCGCGGCAACCCCCAGCAACAGCACAATCGCCAACGGCCGCCGTATCTGTTTGAGCGTTTCAGGCAATTCAACCGCATACCAATCACGTATCGATTCCGCATTTCCGACAAACCGCCCAGTGAACACGAGCCACAACTGTTTGAAGTTCAGGGTATCGATCTCTCTGCCTAACAGATACTCGCGCCGAAAATGCGAAACCCCAAGACGGACGATCAACGCCGACAGCAGCGTAACGCCAACAATAGCATACCAGAGCACGCTCTCGTTACCCCAAAAGATCAGCGCCGTTTCCCCTTGCAACAAGAATGCCACCGGCACTACTACAAACGACGCTAACAGGTTTGCGGCGCGAACGGTTGTGGCTTGCACAGAGATCACGATCGCCGAACTCACCATCAATACCGCGTGAGCGAACGTAAGCAACAAAACCAACGCAAGCAGATAGAAACTGGGAAACGCCACATCGCGGCGAGTAATCAAGATAAGATAGATCACAATAGACACAAAACTAAACACAAGCGGGGTTGCAATGCCAACCAGCAATTTTCCCAAATAGAGTTGGTGGTCGTCGAGCGGCGAACTCAACAGCGGCTCAATGGTGCCGCGTTCCTTTTCACCGACAAACGATTCCAGAGCAACGACCAGGGTAAACGAAAGCGGGAAGAACCCGATCACCAGAATCACGAACGGAACAAGGCGCTCGAGGATCAAATTACCGCCGAAACGACCCATAAACTCAATCGCCTCCTGCGTGGTATCGTCGGCAATGAACGGGAACAACGCCATCAGCAACACCATCGGCGCCACGATGCGCCAATCGCGGAACTGATCGACAAACTCGCGCCGCGCCACCATCCAGATCGCTTCCCAATTACGCCGCATACGCCAACCCCTGCGCCTCAGCCATGGTCTTCAAATACACCTGCTCCAACTTTCGTGAGACTTCGTGAAAGGATATCAACGGCGCATTCATGGATGTTAGCGCGTGGACCAGTTTAGGATTCGCAACCTGCGGCGACTCAATTCGGAATTTGAGGCTGGTCTCGCTCCTCGACACCACCTCCACCCCGGGGGGCAGGCTCAACCCGCTCGCATCGAAAGCGTCTGCGAATCTTGCCTCATATTCCATAGGTCCCAACACGCGACGTTTCAATTCATCCAGCGTGCCGTTCAAGAGAATCTTGCCGCGATAAATAATGGCAATATGGTCCGCCAAGGCTTCGGCTTCGGCAAGGTTATGCGTGCAAATGACGATCGTCCGCTGAGACGAACGCAGGCGGGCGATTTCATCCCGCACCAAACGCGACGACTCCGGATCCATGGCAGAGGTTGGCTCATCCAGCAATAACACAGACGGGTTGTGCATCAACGAACGGGCGAGGGCAAGTTTTTGTTTCATCCCTTTTGAATATTCTCCCGAACGCCGGCGCGACGCCTCGGCAAGCCCAAAATAATCGAGTAAATATTTACTGCGCGTGGCGCGCGCCTGAGCATCCAGCCCGTAAATTTTTCCAAAATAATCGAGGTATTCATCGCCCGTCATTCGCAAATACAAACCGTGTTGTTCCGTCAATACCCCCACATTCATGCGCACTTCTTTCGGATTCTTCGTCACATCATACCCAGCCACGCGAGCATACCCGCGCGTCGGCGCGAGCAACGCGGTCAACATGCGGACGGTGGTTGTCTTCCCCGCGCCGTTCTGCCCCAGCAACGCCAGTATCTGACCGGGTTGAACGTTCAACGTCGCGCCTTGCACTGCCCAAAAATTATTATTGAATTGTTTGCTTAAATCGTTTGTTTCGATCATGAGATGAATTTATTTTCCGATCGTTTCGTTGGCGAGCATAGTCAGCGCCTATTGTACAGTCAATAAGACAACAGTCCCCCTACAAAATTGATCGGCAATCATTTTGCAATCGAATCGCCGCGATGCCGCCAATACAAAGCCGCGCCGGCGCAGACAGCGATTACCGCCATGAATGTCTGATTGATATTGATGCCCGCCACCAGGGAGGCGTCGAGCCGCAAGAAGTCGAGGAAGAAGCGGATGACCGGATAGGTGACCAAATACGCGAGGAAGATATCGCCGGACTTGAGCCGATCCGCAAACCTGCGAGAAATCCATAACAGGAACAACATGTTCGCAAAATTCAAAATCGATTCATACAAGAACAGCGGATGGTAGTAGTCCACATCGAAGTAATTCGCAAGGCGATGGTCAGGGTCGATGTACAACTTCCACGGCAGGTTTGTGGGCGCGCCATAGAGTTCCTGGTTGAAGAAGTTCCCCCAGCGACCAATCGCCTGACCCAACGCCAGGCACGGCGCGGAAATGTCCGCCCATTCTGAAAATTTCAAGTTGTTCTTACGAGAGTAGAAAAACAAGACAATCGCGCCGCCAATGACCGCGCCAGGGATGCCCAACCCGCCTTTCCACACCGCAAGCGCATCCAGCGGATGAGACAAATACCACGCCGCAGTTATGCCAGACGAAGGAGGCGGGGTGAGGATATGCCAGACACGCGCGCCAATAATTCCGCCAATGAGCAAATAGATAAGCAGGTCCCAAACAATTTCAGATTCATGCCCGCGCCTACGCGCCTCTTTCGCGGCAAGCCACGCGCCAGCCACCGCGCCGAGCATCAGGATGATGCCATAAAAACGCAGAACCTGTTCCGCGCCAAACAACATGTAATGAATACCGTCAAATTGAATACTCATAATTGCTTCTCTTCCAATGTCGTCGTCTGCATTCGCGTATGCGCCTGCGCGCGGACGTGCCAAACTCTCTGCAATGCCGTGATGTTGGCAAAGACCGCAATGATCGCAAGCCCAAGGTAAAGTTTATTGAAGACCAGTGAAGGCGCAAGCACAAGATACCGCTCTACACGCGTGAGTATGCCCACCTTTGCGCCGTAGCCAAGCCCCTCCGCGCGCGCCTTCACATACGATACGAGCACCGACCCCGCCGCGGCGACGAATGTGAGCATTCCCCCCAACGGCTCGCCGATGGTTAGAAAATGATACAACAATCCGCCATAAATAATCAGTTCAGAATAACGGTCGCTGACCGAATCGACGAATGCGCCGAAATCGCCCGGCTCGCCGCGTAAGCGCGCCATCGTCCCGTCTAAAGCGTCGACGGGCGTCATGATCAGCACCCAAAGCCCGCCGGTAAACATATCGCCTCGCACCAGATAATACGCGCCGACACAGTTGCCGATCATTCCGATAACGGTCACCATGTTGGGCGTAAGACCGATGCGATTGAAAAACCTGCCAAGCGGGTCGAGCACCCACTTGAACCACAGGCGCAGATAATCGGTAAATGTCTTGCGGGTTGCCGCCGGGGATGGTTTAATTTCCATGGTAAATCAATTCAGTAATCATATCAGGGTTTAAACCCTCAAAGACGATTGGATTATTTTTCAGATTCTCCCAACTCTTCATCCAACGGACTCACCAACACATCGCGCTCCTTGCCGCCGCCCTGAGAGGGACCCACAATGCCCATCTCTTCCAACTGGTCGAGCAAGCGCGCCGCGCGCGGATAACCGATTCGCAACCGTCTCTGCAACAGAGACGCCGACGCGCGTTGACTCTGACGGACAATCGTGACCGCCTGTTCGATGAGACCTTCGTCTTCGTTTTCATCCGGTTCGCTCAACAGTTTTTCCCAAGGCGGCGTATCGTCTTTCTCCTCGGCATTCTTCTGCCAATGCGCGATGATCCGCTCGATCTCCATGTCGGTGATCATCACTCCCTGCGCGCGGATAGGCGCGCCGCTCTCCGGGTTCAAGAACAGCATATCGCCGCGCCCCAGCAATGTTTCCGCGCCAGTGGTGTCGAGAATAACACGGCTGTCCACGCCCGAGGCAACGGCAAACGCAAGACGCGCCGGGAAGTTCGCCTTGATCAAACCGGTCACCACGTCTGTTGACGGGCGTTGCGTGGCGACGATCAGGTGAATCCCCGTCGCGCGCGCCATTTGCGCCAGGCGGACGAGGTTATGCTCCGTTTGGTCGGGCGCGGACATCATCAAGTCTGCGAGTTCATCGATCAAAACAACAATACGCGGGAGGGTAACGCCGTCTTTCTTTTTCGAGATGCGTCGGTTATAGGTTTCCAAATCACGGACGTGCGCGCCTTCGAGCAGGCGATAGCGATGTTCCATTTCCACCACCACCCACCGCAACACGCCGAGAATCCGCTCGACATTCGTTTCGACTTTTCCATACAAATGCGGCAAGCCGTTGAAACGCAGTAACTCAACCATTTTCGAGTCGATCATCACCATGCGTAAATCTTCGGGCGGGTTATTCATTGCAAAACAAGCCGCCAACGCGGTAATACACACCGACTTGCCCGAGCCGGTGGCGCCGGCGATCAACAGGTGAGGCATTCGCGCCAGATCCGCAACCAAGGCTTGACCTGAAACATCGCGTCCCAGAGCCATCGCCAATGGCGTGCCGATCTTGTGGAACGCGTCAGTTTCGAGGATCGAGCGCATCCGCACAACAGAGGAATGCGTATTCGGCACTTCGATACCCACGTAAGGCTTGCCCGGCACCGGCGCTTCAATGCGCAACCGTTCAGCAGAGAGAGCCAGCGCCAAATCTTTTTGCAGTGACGCGATCTGAGCCACGCGCACTTTCATTTGTTGCGTCTCTTCTTCGCTGGCGCCCGCTTTTTTCATGAAGCCGGGCTGAACGGCAAATTGTGTCACGGTCGGTCCCACGCGAAAACCGATCACGGTGGCGGCAACCCCAAACTCGGCAAGCGTTTTTTCGATCATGCCGGCGGTCTGGTTGATCGTCCGTTCATCGGGGCGTGCGTTTTGATCGGCGAGCAACGAGTTCAACGAAGGCAGGCGATCATCGCGGTCGCGCGGCGCGGCGGGCTTTTTGTCTTTTTGATCGGCAACACGCAGAGACTTTCTAAACTCTGGAGGCAAGGCCGGCGCGGATGATTTTTTGCGCGTTGAACGCTCCGACTTCTCCTCCGCCTTCGCTTCCACCGGGATTTCGAGTTGGGTCGCCGCTTGGGGAGGCGGAGCCTCGCCTGCGAGTTTCAACAACCATCGTTCGAGTAACGCCCATACGCCAAAGCCGGTCATCGCAAAGAAAAATAGAAGGACAGCCAACAACAACACGCCCCATAATTTATCGATGCGCCAGAATAGCGTGATGAGCCCCCAGCCGATCCTGCCGCCGTCTGCTCCAGCCTCCGCGCGGATGAGCGATCCGCCTCCGATGGCGGCGAGCAAACCCAAGGTCAGAAGAGAAGCGAGCAGAAGCGCGGAAAACCTCCCCCACCCGAGAGGAGGTCCACTGCGGCGAATGGCGAGGAATCCGAAATATCCCAGCCCAAGCGCCACGAGATACGCCCCCCAGCCAAACCAAAGCGAGAGAAAATCAACCCAGGGTGTGAGCGCCGCGCCTTCGGTGAAGTGTCGTAAGGCGAGGAAGGTCATGAGCGAGGCGGCGAATAGGAAAATACCAAAGGCATCGCGCGCGAAGCGCCCAAAGCGTTCGTTGAGCCGCGCAAGTTGTGCGAGCCAATCATTACGCGGTTCGGGGACGGGAGGCAGGTTGGAATGTTTTTGCATGAGACGGTTAGGCTGCGCTCACCCCTTCGTTTGTTTCCATATCCAGGATGGCGCGCGCAACGGCTTCGATAGCCACGCGTTGCTTGCGATACAAGTCGGCTTCAGACATGGCAAGCCTGCCAGCCACCTCGCGCACTTTTCTGCCTTCGATGAATTTCATTTCAAGAATGTTATACAGGATCCATTCGCTGGTGAAGCGGCGGTCGCCATCGGGTTTCACCTGATCCACGGCTCTGCGAAGCAAGGCGCGCAAGGCGTTTGAGGCGTTGCCTTCGTGTTCCTCCACCAGCGATTGAACGACTCGCAAGCGCATGAGCGGGCTGTTCGATAATTTCGGTCCGCCCCAGTAGTGCGCGAGGGCGTCTTTCACCCAATCGGCGAGGTCCGATTCTTTCGGTAGGGGTTCGGCAAGAAGCGTGGCTTTCGAGTCGTAGCGCCCAGCCGCGCGCATACGCTGGAGCAGGTCGATCTGCGGTTGCAGGTCTTCGAGCGAGTGGAAGACACGTTGTTGCAAGAGGCGGTCTTCGAGCGCGAGCGCGGCGCGATCGGCGAGCAACCACAGCGCGTCGCGCTGGTCTCTATCCATGGGGCGGTCTGCTTTGCGGGCGATGCCCAGCAAGCCTAACAAAGGCGGTATCTCGTCCCGGTCGCCATTTTCTGTTTGTTTATGAAGCGGGAGGATCCAGAAGTTCCCCCAAGCGTATTCATGCCGTTTGCCTTGACCGTTCAAGTGAATGACTTTCAACGCTTCATCCAGATTCTCGTTCTCAAGCATGGAGCGGTTTCCGGCGACAACGCTTAAAGTTAATTCATCGCCATCCAAGGCGGCAACGAACGCGCACGGCGATTGCAAATGGTCGCGCACGGCGGCGAGCACGGTTTCGAGGAATTGTTGCAAGTCTCCGCGAGTGAGCAGACGCTCTTCGATGTTTTGCAAAAGTTGAAGTTCTTCGCGGTCGCGCCCGTAAAAGAGGAACCGCTCCCATAGCGGAGAGAACAACGTCACGGCATGCTCGAACAGCAACACCGTCACCACAACGGCGAGCGGCACAAACCCCGAATACGGCTCGCCCCCGAGGAATTCGCCCGTGCGCCGGACGAGCGTCATGGTGGTCAACGCGAGAGAGGCGGTAACCGGTCCGCGCAGGAGCCATTTGAACAGGCGGCTCTTCACCACGCGATCGGGCCACGAAACGCCGAAGAAGGCGACCGCGTACGCCATCACCACCACCAAAACCGCCACGAGCAAGTTATTGATGAAGGCGATGCTCCAAAATAAAAGCGGGTACTGCGCCGCAAGGCTTGAACCAAACAACAAGTACGGGTATGAACCGAGCGCGGGCGCGGTGGCGCCTGCCATCAGGTAGATCATGCGCCGCCTGCCGGAGCGCGTCAACATGCGCGAGTAGGCGCGGATGAAGTTGTATCCCGCCAGGGCGATGATCAGCAAATAAAAGCCGGTAAAAAGTTGCGTCCACTGGGTGTGTTGTAAGTGAGGCGCGGGTTTTCCATCCGGCACGAGGGGACCAACAAGCAAGCCCGAGACCAGCAGAGCGACAAACCCCAACGCCACAGCGTAGACAAGGCGAATGGCAAGCCTGCGTCGTCCGCGCGAGGGGCGCCCGGCAGTCACCAACAACGCGTCGGAGAAATGCAAGTACGCCGGAGGCAGAAAGATGATCCCGATCCATTGAAATTGAAGGAGATATTCGATCCCCCAATTTGGAACGGTTTTATTCTGCAGAGCTTCGGTCGCAAAGACCACCACCACACAGAGCAGGATGATGGCAAAGGAACGCGCCACACGGTCGCGCAAATTAAATGAAAAGGCATACATCAACAGCGAGAATGCTGTGATGGCAATTCCCGCCGTCAAAATATTATTCAGCGTTTGAAGCGCTGTGAGCAGTCCATCCAGCCAGCCAAAGAACATAGATTACTTGATCGTCCTGCCGAAAAATAAAGTTACATCCTGCGTGGGGTAGTAATGATCATTATACCCGCAGAACTCATAGCCAAATTTCTGCGCCAAACGGATGCCGCCCTCGTTCTTCGATTGCATTTCCAGGATTAACCGACGCGCGCTTCTCTCAACCGCCCAAGCCTGCGCCGCCAGTAGGAGAGCGGACGCCGCGCCTTTGCGCCGCACCTCCGACGTGACCACCAGGTCGGTGACCCAGGCAACCGATGAAGAATGTTCCTCTTTTGCGCACAAATAACCGACAACGGCGCCCTTATCGATAGCCACCAACGTCAGGTCGCGGCGCGTCCATTCGTCGGCGAGCGCATATTGGTTTCGCGGGTAGGTCACATCTACCGCGCGCGGCAGGCGCACCTCGCGGAAACTTGCGACAGCCTGATTGGTCTCGCGCTTCAGGTCTAATTGCCAGACATAGTCGCTTCGACTCTTATGGTCGAGCGCCATCAGGCGGGGAATATCGGTTGCAACAGCGGGTCGAATTTCAAACAAGCTAGTTCTCCAATTTACTGGTTTTCCACGCGGACAACGATCACGCACGGACCAATCGTCTGCCCGGCATTATCGATGATCACAAGTTGCAGGAAGTAATCGCCGTTGGGCAGGGTGACTGTGTCCCATTCGCCGAGTTTGTCGTTCTTCACGATCTTATCCCCTGCCGAAATTGTCGCCCAAATGTTTGAGCCCATCGAGGAAACCTCGTATTTAAAGAACGCGAGGTTTGGAACATCCGCAGTGCCGGTCAACTCGATCTTGCCGCTCACTACGGCGCCCGGCTCTGGGGCTGTGAGCATAATCTGGTTTGGCACGCATCCGCTCATGCCGCTGGGAGCCGCCTGGGTGGGCAGAGAAGCCGCCTGGGTTGCCGCGTCTGGCGCAAGCGTGTTCGACGGTGTGAGAAGCAGGTCGAGGGTGGGGGTCGCTATCACATCTGAGCCTGGAAGCGAGGGAACAACGAATGAGGCGATAAAGAACTCTGCCAAGATCAACCCAAGGACGGCAAACCCAAATAGTGTTGATCGTATCAGCCGGCGTAAGGCGAATTCGCGCTCAAGCCCATACACCGAATTCCGCCATTCCAGCCAATAGCGAACCATGTTGCGGGCAATGAACAATCCCCAGAGAATCAACCCGATGTAGATCAGGGGTTGATACGTTTCAAGGGAACGATAAAACTGACTCATTCCACGAACTTACAGGGCGCGCAATACGCCGCGAATGATCTTTTCGATTTTTGGCGTAATCACCTTGCCGGCTTCGATGACTTCCTCATGGGTGGTCACCGTAGAGCCATCAAGGTTGGCTTTGTTGCTGATGCCCGAAAAACCCAGAACGCGCATCCCGCCATGACGGGCAACGATCACCTCCGGCACCGTGGACATTCCCACCGCGTCTGTGCCGGCAAGGCGGAGGAAGCGCAAGTCGGCGGGACCTTCGAATGAGGGACCGCTCAAGCCGCAGTACACTCCTTCGCGCATTGTGATGCCAGATTCGGCGGCGGTTTTCCGGGCTTGCGCCATCAATTGCAAATCGTAGGCTTGACTCATGTCTGGGAAGCGCGGGCCGAGTTCTTCAATGTTCGGTCCCATGAGAGGGTTTGCGCCGGTCATGCCCATGAGGTTCAAATGGTCGGTAATGAGCATCACATCACCGGGCGCGAAGTCCGGGTTTACGCTTCCCGCGGCATTCGTGACGATGAGTATCTCAAGACCCATCCGCGCCATCACGCGTGTCGGCAAAGTCACTTGTGAAATGCTGTAACCTTCATAGAAGTGAACCCGTCCCTGCATTACCATCACAGATTGTCCCTCCAGTTCGCCGACAACCAGCTTGCCGGCGTGACCATGCACAGTGGAACGGGGCCAATCGGGAAGGTCGCCAAACGGGATGGCGTCCGCCTTCTGGACTGAATCAGCCAGACTGTTGAGACCGGAGCCGAGGACGATTCCGATCCGTGGACGGTGCGATGTTCGCGACCGGACAGCTTCCACTGCCCGGTCGATCTGTTCGAGAGTGACAAATTGATTCATGGGTATCTTCTCGCTAAGAAATTTTTCCGTCGATTATCTCACGGCAAAAAAATTATATCAGATTAGAAGGTTACAAATCCCTCGCGGTCATGAAGTACAATAACCGCAAAATCTCACTCTTCCATGACTTACGCAGATCGAAAACCTTTTGCCGCGAATTTCACTAATTCACGCGAATTTTTAAAAATTAGCGGAAATTCGCGTAGTTCGCGGCTTGGTATTGGGGTTTTGCGTAAGTCCTAACTTCTTATGAAAAAAAACATGCTCCCGCCCGCAAGCCGATTCATGTTGCTCTTCGCGACAGTGATTTCGCTTCTTGGCCAGGGGTTTTGGCTGGCTCCCGACAGGTTCGAGTTCATTCTAAAATATTTATCCGCTGTGGGAAACATTATTCCGGGCGGTGTTTTCCTTACGCTCGCCTGGCTGTTATATATCCAGTCTCTGCGACGAATACGTCTTTCGCAAGAGCGAATCAAACGCCAGACTGAGACCTTGCTCTTCATTCAATTTATCGCCGCGGTGGGGACGTTACTCCTGTTAAAGGATTTGCCCGCAGAGACAAAGCAGACCGGCTTCTTACTAAGCGGGGCGATCACTCTATTGACCAGCATCGGTTTGTATCTAAACTTCAGCATCCCCGGCAGGGAAGATAAATCAGGGGAAGGCTCTGGGAGTTTTGATCTTATCGCCGAAGGGAAAGAGACAGACGCGCTTCGCGCTCAGATCGAATCGCTCAACGAGCGGCTGGCTGGCGAAAAACGCCGGAACACGCAACTCACCTTCCTCAATGAACTCAGCAAGCAGTTGGAAGCCGAGTTGGAATTGGAAGTTGCCGCGCAACTCGCCGTAAACACGCTCGCCCATGCAATCGATTCATCATTTGCGTCGCTGTTATGGCACGAACCTGAAAACAAGCGTTATGTGATGCTCACCGCTGCCGGCAAAGATATCGGAACGATTCCCCCCGGGTATCAGCAAGATTCGACCAGAGGCGTGCTGGGACGAACCACTCGCTTGAAAAAAACCCAAATCGTGCATGATACGCGAGCCGACGCTGATTTCCTGCCTGTCGACTCGTTCACAGTACGCTCGATGATCAGCGTGCCCATCCTTCAACACAGCAAGATCCGCAGTGTCATCGAGATCTGCTCGGATAAGGTTTCAGCATTTTCAAGCGGAGATATCAGTATTGCTGAAGATGTGGCGCTCGAACTCACGCGGTCTTGGGAACGGGTCAGTTATCACCAGCGGTTAAAGGAGTTGATTCAAGCGGGTATCTCGCTTACCACCTTGCTTGATCCGCAAGCCGCGGTGCAGGAGGTGGCATTGATCGCGCAACGAACGCTGGAGGCGCGTTTTGTGTTCGTCACCCTGCTCGACCAACAGGGAAATTTCTCGCGGATGGCGGCGGCAGGCGATGCGCCGCGCTTGTTCGCCTCGTTGAGCCAAAATTCTACAAACGAACCGATCATTCAAGCCGCGTTGAATGCCGCCAGACCTTTCAGGATCCGCGACATACGCAAATACGCGCAGCCGGGAAAAATGGATGCGGATACGACGAGTTTAAGAAGCGCGCTCGCCATCCCCATCCGGTTGCACCGGCTGAGTATCGGCACAATTATTGCGTTCGGCAAACAGGATGGCGTTTCATTTTCAGAGAACGACGAATCGCTTGCCGATTTGATGTCTTCTCAGGCGGCGGCATCCATCGAGAGTTCGTGGTTATATCAGGAATTACGCAACACGCTCAATACAACCTCCATGTTATATCAACTCAGCGTGAACGTTATTCAGGCAGAGGAATTGAGCGACGCGGCGGAACTGATCGCTCAAGCCGCGCACAAACTGACCAGCGCGAGCGAGACGGGCATCACCCTGTTGTCGAAGTCGGGGAACATCGAGGCGGAAGTTGGCATCGATGTGAACGGATTCCATAACCGCCGCGAGCATCCACAAACCAGCATCAACCAGGCAATTCAGACCGGGCAAAGTATCATCATCTCGAACGAAAACGGTTCCATCGTCTGCTATCCGCTATTGACAATGAGTGGGACGTACGGCGCGTTGTGGATGAACATTCCCGAGAGTCGCGGGCAGAACTTTGCGAATCTGCAGACGCTGGCGAATCAAGCCGCAATTGCGCTTGAGCGCGCCATCTTGCTGGCAGAATCGCGGCGCCAGGCGGAGGAGATCAAGCGGGCATATGCGGAGTTGGAAACCACCTATGATCGCACATTGACTTCGCTCATGTCCGCGTTGGACGCGCGAGACCGCGAGACGGAAGGTCACAGTGTGCGCGTCAGCCGCCTCGCCTGCACGCTGGCAAAGAAATTGGGGTTGTCCGAAGCGCAATTGAAATCGCTCGAGCGCGGCGCCTTGTTGCACGATATTGGAAAGATCGGCATCAGCGATACCATTTTGCATAAGCCGGAGAAATTGACCGACGATGAATGGAAGATCATGCGCGTGCACCCCGATATCGGCGCGCGTATTGTAGAAGGTATCCCTTTCCTGAATGACGCCGTGCCTTTGATACGTCATCACCACGAACGCTGGGACGGGAGCGGCTACCCCGCTGGATTGAGAGGCAAGGAAATTCCCACGCAAGCGCGTATCTTCGCCGTTGCAGACGTTTTCGACGCGCTGACCAGCCGGCGAAGATATCGCGAAAAGTCCACCCCGGATGAAGCGCTCCAGTTTATGAAAGAGAACGCGGGCGTTTTGTTCGATCCCGATATTATCGATACCTTAACCCGCATTTCGCATCATGAATTTATCGAGAGCGCGAACGCGCAATAAATGCGTTTCCCTATAGAGTGTTTCTCAAAGGTGTGAAAAAGAGCCTCAGCCACAGAGAACACCGAACTCATAGAGATTTTTTAAAGGTTTTCTCTGAGTTCTCTGCGCGCTCTGTGGCAAAGAAGGAGTTAAGAAACAGTCTCTTAGCGGAAGACTTTTGTAAACGCCTGAATCGTTTTATCAATTCCCGCGTCGTCAATCGCATAGTGGGTTACCAGTCGAATACGGCGCGCGCCCGCCCAGTCGATCAATATTTCATAGTTCGACATTGTCTCACATAACTGTTTTTCGTCGAATGAAACGTTGTCGGCGATATTGAAATAAACCATATTCGTGAACGGCGTGCCCTCATCAAGCAGGATGCCCGGAATGTTCCGCAAGCCGTCTGCCAATTTCTTGGCGTGGATATGATCTTCCCCTACCCGCTTCGACATTTTCTCAAGAGAAATAATTCCCGCCGCGGCAAGGATGCCGGCTTGTCTCATCCCGCCGCCGAGCATCTTCCGCAGGTGACGAGCGCGGGCGACAAACACCTTCGCGCCAGCCAGCATCGAGCCGGCTGGTGAAGCCAGCCCCTTGCTCAAACAAAACATGACCGAATCGGCGGACGACACGAGGTCTTTTACATCCACGCCCAAAACAGCGGCGGCATTGAAAATCCGCGCGCCGTCGATATGAAATCTCAAGTTGTTGGCTCGGGCAATTTCACCCACCTGCCGCGTATATTCAACGGGCAATGCCATCCCGCCGCAATTATTTTGTGTGTTTTCGATACAGATCAGGCGCGTGATGGGTTGATGCACATCCTCCGGGCGGATCGCATTGCGAATCTCCTCCAGCGCGAGTGTGCCGTCTTTTTGATTTCGCAACGGGCGCGGATGAATACCGCCGAGCGCCGACATTCCGCCCGCTTCGTTCAAGTAGATGTGAGAACGCTCTCCAACGATCGCCTCGTCGCCGCGCTGGCAATGGATCAACAACGCCAAGAGATTCCCCATCGTCCCGGATGGCACGAAGATGGATGCTTCTTTGCCAACCATGTCGGCGGCAAGCGCTTCGAGCCGATTGACGGTTGGATCGTCCCCATACACATCGTCGCCCACTTCGGCTTCTGCCATGGCTTCGCGCATTTCAGGCGTGGGTTTGGTTACTGTATCAGAACGAAGGTCAACATAACTCATCGCATACTCCTCAGTCCAAATAGATCTTTTCAACCATCAAATTTGTTTCAACGTCTAAAACGACGCACGAAGGTAATTCCAATTCCTGCCAGAGCAGGAAGCCATCACACCCAGTGACGGCGGCAACAAATAGTGAAATAACAGTGCCGTGCGAAACAACAGCAAGGAGATCCGCGTTCGTAGTTTGGATAGCCGCATCAACCGCCTTTTGAAATCGAGCAACCGCGCGCGTGGCGGTTTCGTCCCCGAAAACGAGCGAATCGGGCTTCTCAAAAAACTCCTTTACAAAAGTTTCGAATTTGTCTCGTTGAAGAAACGGAACGTGGGATCGTTCATGCTCGCGCAAGTCATCCATTGCATGAACGTTGACGCTACATTCCTCGGCAATGAGTTCGGCGGTTTGCCGCGCTTTCGGTTCAACACTGGAGACGATCGCTTCGGGCTTATACGAACTCAACTTCTTTGCCAGCCTGCGAGCGCGCTCTCGATCTTCGCTTGAAAGAATCCACTCGTGAGCGGGAACGGTTTCGTCAATCTCCACGAGCGAGTGTTTAACCAGCAATAAGCGCGTCATCGCAACTGATTCAGCGCCGATTCGAGATCGGGGGGCAGGGACGCTTCGAACGTTCGCGCGGCGGTTTCACCGGGCAAGATAATTTTGAGTTTCGATGCGTGCAAAAAATGCCGCGAGAGCGAAAGTGTTGAGGCTTTTCTGCCATACACGCGGTCGCCTGCTATCGGGCATTTCAGAAATGCGCAATGCAAGCGGATTTGATGCGTGCGCCCGGTAAGGGGATGAAACTCGAACAGGGTGTGATGATCAAAACTCTGCAGGGTCTTGTATTCCGACACAGCCTCGCGTCCTTTTGTCTTTGAAACATTCGCCATGCGTTTTCGGTTTTTGGGATCTCTGCCGATATAAGTTTCTACGCGACCCGCAAGGGTTGGCGGCTTTCCATCCACGAGGGCGAGATAGGTTTTTTCGACTTTTCGCAAGCGGAATTGATCCTGCAACCAACGATGCGCTCGTTCGTTCTTGGCGAGCAGGATCAGACCGGAGGTATCCTTATCGAGGCGATGCACAACACCGGGTCGTTCTTCGCCGCCAATGCCTTCGATCTCCGGGTCATGCCCCAGGGCGGCGTTGACCAGCGTTCCGCTGGCGTGCCCTGCCGCGGGGTGAACCACCATACCCGCCGGTTTGTTCACCACCATCAGGTCGTCGTTTTCAAAAATTATATCGAGGGGAATTTCTTCCGCGACCAGATCGACCGGCGCGGCGGGAGGGACGCGAACTGTAAGCGCAGCGCCGGCGTCTAATGGCTGACCAGCCTTACTGGCGGGTGAACCGTTCACATCCACGCATCCGCCTGCGATTAGGTGTTGAATCCGCGAACGCGAGAACTCCGGCAGAACTTCCGCTAAAAATTTGTCGAGCCGTTCGCCGGGTTGCCGGTCGTAGCGAATTTGGAATACGCGCTCGTCGGTCACGTCACTGACTCGCTTGAACGGCGGCAGATCGTTTGGCGGCTCGTTCTTGCAAGTAGACGCCCAGCAGTAGGATGGCTGTGCCAATGCTGATGCTTGCGTCTGCAACGTTGAACACTGCGAATGAGCCGACAGAAATAAAATCGGTTACGCGCCCTTCGCGCAAAAGGCGGTCGAGCAGGTTGCCGAGCGCGCCGCCCAGTTGCATGCTCATCGCAAGCCGCAAAGTCCAATCGTGTTTGTCCACTTGCGGAAAGTAATAAACGATGGCGCCAACCACCAGAAAGGCAAGCGCCGTGAAAACCATGGCGCCGTTCTGGAACATGCCGAACGCGGCGCCGGTGTTATGCCAATGCACAAAACGCGCGTATGGGCTGAGCCATTCAAGCGATTCAGGCAACCAGGTTGCGCCGAGCGGGAGATTCTCTCTCACCAGCGATTTTGTCCACTGGTCGAACAGGACGATCAACCCCGCCACCGAAAATAACATTCCATACTTTTCAAACAAACGTTTCACTCATCACCTCGACACAAAACTGCATTACTGATTTTCTAACACATTCTTGTTGAGACACGGAGAATGCTGATGATCGCCGATCCAAAAAGAAAAATCTGCGTTTTCAGCGCGGATCAGCGTCCCAATTTTGAACGTGTAAGGTAATCAGACTGCGTTATTCTATCATCACTCGTTTACGAACACGCGCGGCACGCGCGCGCCGATGCTCGTCAACACTTCGTATTCATTCGTGCCCATCCATTCGGCAAAGTTGGCTGTGGAAATCCCCTCGCCCATCAACACAGCCTCTTCGCCAACCTCTACTGTGTCATCTCCCACGTTGACCATGAACTGATCCATGCAGATCCTGCCAACCTGCGGATATTTCTTTCCCCGTATGACGACCTGAGCCTTGTTCGTCATACGGCGGAAATAGCCGTCGGCGTACCCGCATGGGATGGTGGCGATTCGCGTCTCTGTTTCAGCCTGCCACAGCGACCCGTAGCCGATCGGCCGCCCCGGTCTGGTCCGCTTTGAGTAGACGACTTTCGATTTCCACTTCAACGCCGGTTTGACATCAATATCGCGCGGCGTTTCATCGCCCGGGTACACGCCGTACAATAATATCCCCGCGCGCACCATATCGAAGTTTGCTTCCGGGAGATTCAATATTCCACCCGAATTATTCACGTGTTTCAACGCGGGCGCGGGTTCGCTCAATTTTTCGTACACGCGGAGGATGCCCTGAAACCGTTCCAACTGCATCAAGGAGTAACTGCGGTCTGCCAATTCCGAATTGGCGAGATGCGTGTACATTCCCTCCACGTCAACATGCTTGAGGCGCAGGCAGTATTCAATGAACTCATCGGCTTCATATTCGTGAAGCCCAATACGTTCCATGCCGGTATCGAATTTCAAATGAGTTTTGACGCGCCTGCCCAAAGCCTGAGCCACTTCCTCTGCGGCGGAGAGTAACGCAATCGACGAGCCGGTCAGCGTCAGGTTGAATTCCACAAATAATGGAAGTTGGTCCCGCAGCGCCCCTCCGGCAACGAGGATCGGTTTTTTGATTCCCAGATCGCGCAGGCGGATTCCCTCCTCCACAATTGCAACGCCAAAATAATCCACAAACGGTTCGATGAACGGCGCGACCCCCTCCACGCCATGACCGTAGGCGTTAGCCTTCACCATGGGCATCACCTTTGCCGGGGCAACCCGCGCGCGGATGGCTTCGATGTTCTTCTTAAGTTGAGCGAGATTCACTTCAAGGAATGTAGGTCGCATAATTTGATTTACGATTTGCGCCAGTGATATTCAACATCGGGTTCGCTTTCGGGCGGCGGGCTTATTCCAAACTTTTCAGCGGCAAACCCGTGTTTTTCATAAAACGCGCGGGCATTCCAATTGACCTGCAACGTGTACAGCCAAAGATGCGAAGGCGAGATCTTTCGCGCATGTTCGAGCAATGCCTCGCCAATTCCCTGCCGCCAAAAATCAGGGTGGACGTACAACTGGTCGATAAACTCGCTCTCCATTGCCATAAACGCCGCCACACGATTGCCTACAACAGCCACCCAAATTTTGTTCGCAGCCAGAATTCGATTTTGAAAATAGTCGCGGTCTTCGAAGAAGAAATGACCTTTCTCGCGCTGAAAATCGGGCAACGACTTTTCACGAGAAACACGCCATAAGATCGTCACAGAATCAAAGTCCGTGTCGAGGTATTCGCGGATCGTCAAACTCTCGATCATTCGATACACCTTGCCTGCTAAAAATGAATTGAGCCAAATGGCTGGCACCGCCCATTTGGCTCAATGTTAGAACGAACCTGGTGACTTAATAGTCGCGCCGACGTTCGCGGTTGCGGTCGCCGCCACGGAAACCTCCGGGGCGTTCCTCGCGCGGGCGGGCAATGTTCACGGTCATCGCGCGCCCATTGAAATCCTTGCCGTGGAACATGGAGATCGCGTTCTGGGCTTCATCAGCCGAGTTCATCTCCACAAATCCAAAGCCTTTGGAACGTCCGCTGGCGCGATCACGGATGACCTGCGCCGACTTCACCATACCTGCCTGCGCGAACAGATCCTGTAAATCTGAATCGCTGGTGTTAAACGGCAGGTTACCGACATACAATTTTGCTTCCATGCTATTCTCCTGAGTGTGGGCTCCGACGGTGAAGCAACCGTCGAAGCGAGACGGAACGATAGTGCATGACGTAGTGATCACAGACACCCAGGTGCCAGGAAGCGAGTTTCCCTCTGATTGTCGGACCGCCATTTCTCATGCAACGACACCCAAATTTTAACACACTCTGGATTGAGCGGACTACGAATTAATCGACCAGAATCTCAACCACTTCCCGTTCTCGCGCAGGGAAAACTGGCTCGCCGCCTGCAACTGATCCAACCGTGATGAGGCGTCCCCGCCGAGTGCGCTGGCGGTCCGCGCATCGTTCACTCGCCCAAAAATACGAGTGTGAAAGATGGGAATCCACGAAATGACCCTTCCATAGCGCGGCGCGTTCATGGTGAGGAAGGGCCAAACCCGGCGCGACGGTCCATGTGCGAGCAACCAGCGTAAGTTTTGCAGGGAGTCGAAGTCGAATCCTGCCACCGCTTCAAGATTATCGATCAACAACAACACGGATTGTTTGCGGCTTCTGCTATCGCGCGCCCATGCGGCAAGTGAAAGCAGCAACTCTGGCGCGCCGTCTTCGTGAGCCGAGAAAATCGCCACGCGATGCGGTGAAGCCATCTCGCCTTCCCACTCTTCGAGATGTGTCGTGATCACCCCGAACTGCACTTCTGATGTTTCATGAGTCAACGTCAGCGCGCGGACAATGTTTTTCAAGAACGCGGTCTTCCCCGAGCCGGCATCGCCTGTGATGAGGATTGATCCCACTGCGGGATCGTATAGGTTCAATAACACCGGCAAGCCGTCTGAAGCCATGCCGAGGAATAATGCCTCGCGCGGCAACGGTCCGATTTGGGCGAGGATCTGGTCGAGGGCGGGCAAAGCAGGCATAGGCGCGGAGTGAGGCGAGACGGCTTCCGCCTTGAGCTCCATCAGCGCATCCAACGCTTGTGTATAACGATGATTCTTATCAGTCATGGCAAACTCCTTTAGAACATATGTTCTATTTTAACTGCCGCGAGTTTCCCGTCAAGGTTTTGAAACTTAAAGTTTGAATCTAAAAAGCGAATGGCATCGCATTCGCTTTTTAGATTCATAGAAAAGGTCGATGGGCTTGGCTATATCTTCCCCGCCACATAATCCAACACATCGATCTTTGTGAGGATGCCAACCGGGCGGCTGTTTTCAACAACCAGCAGCGCCAAGCCATTTTTCAGGGACGGCATCGCCTCTTCGAGCGCTGTCTCAGGCGGGAAGACCGCTCCGGCATTTTGCACAAGCGGATCAATCGGTTCTTCCTGGGTATGCTCGTGTTTATCGAGCATGTGATTGAGCAGGTCCACTTCTTCGATCAAGCCTACAAGCGCGCCGTCTTTGCCGACGACGGGCATTTGAGAAATTCCATGCTGGTGCATGACGGCGACGACTTTGCGAATCGAATCTCCAATGGTGGCAGTGTATAAAACTTTGTCGGGTTTGGCAATGAGCAGATCGCTCAGAGTCGTTTCGCCAAACTCCATCGAAAGGAATCCAAACTCGCGCATCCACTTGTCGTCGTAAAATTTTGAAAGGTAACGCGATCCCGAATCCGGGAGAAGCACAACCGGCAAACGATCTCCCCTTAACTTACGACAATACTTGATCGCGCCCGCCAGCGCAGAGCCGGACGACCCGCCCGCAAAAATTCCCTCCTGCCGCACGAGTTGACGCGCCCATAAAAACGATTCGCGGTCGCCCGCGCGTTCGATCGCGTCCACCACGGAAAGATCGAGCGCGGTCGGCAGGAAGTCCTCGCCGATGCCTTCCACTTTATAGGTTTTCGGGTATGCGCCATCGGGGATCGTTCCCTTGTTCTGCCAAATCTCAGTGAGGATCGAACCTTCAATATCCACGCCTACAATTTGGATATTCGGATTCTTCGACTTGAGAAATCGCCCGACGCCTGTGATCGTCCCGCCGGTTCCCATGCCGATGATGACATCGGTCACACGCCCTTCGGTCTGGTTCCACAATTCGGGGCCGGTTGTCAACTCGTGAGTTTTCGGATTATCGGGATTGTGATATTGATTCGCCAGGATCGCGTTCGGCGTTTCGCGCGCAAATTTATTCGCCACTTGATAATAGGAACGCGGATCGTCAGGCTCAACCGCTGTCGGTGTGATAACGACCTTTGCCCCATACGCGCGCAATAACAAAATCTTTTCGTTGCTCATCTTATCAGGCATGACGAAAATGGTCTTATATCCTTTCAACGCCGCCGCAATGGCAAGACCAACGCCTGTATTCCCCGATGTCGCTTCAACGATCGTCCCGCCCGGTTTGAGCTCCCCGCGTTTTTCAGCCTGCTCGATGATGAACGCCCCCACCCGGTCTTTGACCGAGCCGCCCGGGTTCATCCACTCCAATTTGGCATATAACGGAACCGGCAAATCTTTTGCGATCCTCCCCAGCCGCACAAGCGGCGTGTTTCCCATTGCGCCTAGAATATTGTCGTAGACTCGTTTTTCCGTTGATACCGGTAAAGCCATTCTTGCTCCTTTGATTGGGATGAGAGTATTTTACCAGTGCGAATGAAACAAGATCACACTTGACAGGATACGTAAAACAAACCATAATGGTTCCAAAATGGAACCAAGCGAGAATCTAATGGCTACTATCACAATCAAAAACATACCCGATGATATCTATACCAAGATCAAACTACAGGCAAAGGCAAATCATCGAAGCCTGAACAGCGAGATCATTTCTATTTTTGAACATGCTGTCCAAAAACGAACGCCTGAGGATGTGAAGGCAATTTTAGAACGTGCACGTAAAGTGCGGGAACTTACAGCTCATTATGTTATCAATGATGAAGAACTCACCCGTTGGAAAAAGGAGGGGCGCAAATGATCGTCGTGGATTCAAACCTGATCGGCTATTTTTTCATCGAAGGAGAGCATTCACCTCTTTCAATAAAGGTGTTCGAAAAAGATCCCGACTGGATCGCGCCACTGTTATGGCAGAGCGAAGTTCGAAGCATTGTGACGCAACATTTTCGGTATAAAAGTATGCCTTTAATTCGAGCAAAGGAAATCATAAACGAAGCGCACGATTTAATGCTCGAACACGAACGATTCGTATCATCAGGCGCAGTGCTTGACCTCGTTGCTACCAGCGCATGTACATCCTACGACTGTGAATATGTGGCTCTAGCAAAAGAAATGAACTTATCTCTAGTTACGTTTGATAAAGAAGTTGTGCGCGAGTTTCCATACCTAGCAATCTTTCCTCAAGATTTTCTGAAGATGTGATAACAAAATCTCCCGTCTTGAACATGACGGGAGATTTTTATTCTTGCGCATCAATACACCGGCAAACTTTTGTCCACTTCCTCAGCCCAGGCGTTGATTCCCCCTCTGAGGTTCTTCATCTTCTTGAAGCCCGCGCTCGAAAGGATTTCGATGGCTCTTGCGGATCGTGACCCGCGCTTGCAGAAGACGACCATTTCTTCAGCCGAGTCCAGTTCGGACATGCGTTGGGCGACTTCGCCGAGGGGGATGTTCTTCGCGCCTTTGATGGCGGCGATCTCCAGTTCGTGCGGCTCGCGCACATCGAGCAGAAGCAGGTTGGGGTCGCGCGAGAGGCGTTCGTTTAATTCCTGCACGGTGATATCCCAGCCCGCGCCCGCAGACGTGTCGTCGGCGTGATGACCGGGGACTCCGCAAAATTCTTCGTAGTCAATCAACTCTTTGATGTCGGCGTTGGGTCCACAGACGCGGCAGTTGGGATTCTTTTTCAACTTCACAAAATCGAACGACATATCGAGCGCGTTGTAAAGAAGCAACTTGCCGATCAGCGGCTCACCGATGCCCAGCAAAATTTTGATAGCTTCGGTGGCTTGAAGCGTGCCGACCGTGCCAGGCAAAACGCCAAGCACTCCGCCCTCCGCGCACGAAGGGACAAGTCCCGGCGGAGGCGGCTCAGGGAAGAGACAGCGATAGCACGGGCCTTCCTTCGCGTAAAAGACACTCACCTGCCCGTCGAAGCGAAAGATCGAGCCGTAGATATTTGGCTTTCCGAGAAAAACCGAAACATCGTTGGTAAGGTAGCGAGTCGGGAAATTATCGGTGCCGTCAATGATCACGTCGTAATCTTTGGCGATGCGAAGCGCGTTCTCGGAAGTGAACGGTTCATTGAAAACATCCACTTGAATATCGGGGTTGAGATCAGCCAAGCGCTCGCGCGCGCTTTCCACTTTGAGTTTGCCGACAGTGGACGTGCCATGAATCACTTGCCGTTGCAAGTTGGACGAATCAACAACATCGTAATCCACCAGCCCGATGCGACCGACGCCCGCCGCGGCAAGAAACAATGCCACAGGCGAGCCAAGTCCGCCTGTGCCGATGATCAGCGCGGAGGAATTCTTGAGTTTGATCTGTCCCTGCAAGCCGACTTCGGGCATGAGCAGGTGACGCGAGTAGCGGAGGATTTGGTTGTGAGTGAGTTCTTCGATCATGCGACCCTCATCCCCTGCCCTTCCCCTTGAAGGGGAAAGGGTGAACCTCCCGCAATGGATGGAATCAACATGAGTCGATCTCCATCTTTGACCGGCGTGTCCACGCCTTGCAGGTCCTTGATGTTGCTTTCGCCGACGAATAAATTGACGAACGGACGCAACTCGCCGCCTTCGTTGAACAGATGCGGTTTAATGGATGGGAATTGCGCCGTGAGATCATTCAACGCCTCAGCAACATTGGATCCGCCGACTGTGACTTCGCTCTTTCCGCTGGTGTAGGCGCGCAACGGAGTTGGGATTCTCAAAATGGTCATAGAGTCTATTTTCTCGTTTCTGTTATTTGCATAGTGAAAGCGGACGTTAGAGAACGTCCGCTACACAGACAATCTGTGTAGGGAGCGCTCTCTAGCGCTCCATTGCAAGAGATGATTATATAAACAATTGTACATCGGCATCGGCGGCATATTCAAGGAAAGTTGCCGCGCCGCCGATCTCCGCTTGCGGGATGAAATCCTTCCTGCTAAAGCCGAACACATCCATCGTCATCTGGCAACCGATGAGTCGAACGTCGAGGTCGAGGCATGATTCGCGCAGTTCCTCGATGGTGGCAACGCCTTTATTTTGAAAAGTCTGTTTCATCAAAGTCGTCGCCAGCCCTTCGAACCCGGGCACGTTCGCCATTAACATGTTTGGCATCTGCCAATTGATATTTTGAAAGCCTTCCGGTCCGAACGGCATTTTCATCGGCATGGCGGGGTTACCCAACGGCGACACCGCCGCGGTGAGTTCGGGCTTCAACAGCGTGAGACCATAAAAGGTAAAGAACACGCCCACTTCCCAACCCATCGCGCCTGCCGCGCTTGCAAGGATGAATGGAGGGTACGCCCAATCGAGCGTCCCTTTGCTGGAGATCAGCGCGAGTCGCTTTGGGGCATTCGGATTTGATTTAGACATTGTGATTTTTCCTCTGCATCATGTCACCCTCCCGAAGGACATCGGGACGATGTGAGGGACGCCTCGCGTCCCGAAGGGTCTCTTAGTCGTGACAGAGATTCTTCGCTCCGCTCAGAATGACAATTAACTTTTCTTCAAAAAGAATATAAACTTGTCGCCTTCGGTAGTTGAAAGCAATAACTCGTTACCGGTCTGTCGGCTCCACGCTTCGATATCGGGCGGCGAACCGGCGTCGGTGGCGATCAGTTTCAAAACCTGCCCGGCTTGCAACTCCTTCATCGCCTTCGATGTTTTCACGATCGGCATCGGGCAAAGCAAGCCCGTGCAATCGAGCGTTTGATCTTCTTTGATCACTTCAACGGCTTCCATTTCAAATCTCCTTTTCGCTATCTGTGATAATAATTTTTTCTTCGTCGTACTTTGAGCGATCTTCCGCCAGCCGCCACGAGCGATGACTGACTGTCTTGCCGTTATCCACACGCGTGATGATGTACGAGAAGAACGGCTGTGCCCACTCACGGTCATATTCGGATGGGACGTTCGGGCAATCAGGATGCGAGTGGAAGACCCCGATCAGACTCAGGGCGAGGCTGTCTGCCCTCACCTCAGCCTTCATGTACTCCTCAGCCGTGATCAAAAACCGATTGTGCCGCGCTCCGTCTTCGCGCTCGTTCGAAAGCGCGAGAATCTCTTTCACTTCGCCTTCCTCGCCGAGCAAGAAGCCCGCGCCTTCATCGGGATACGCTGCTTCTAAATGCGCGTTGATACGAGCGAGTAGATCGTTCGAGATTTTCAACATTACTTGCCCTCCCATAAATTTCTGTCGCTCACGTATTTCATCCCCGAATCAGGGAAGACGGTGACGATCACGCCTTCATCTACCTGTTCAGCAACTCGCAAAGCCGCGACTGCCGCCGCGCCGGACGAGATGCCAACGAACAAACCCTCTTCACGCGCGAGCCGCGCGACCATGTCACGCGCATCTTCGGTTTTCACTTCGAGGATCTCGTCGGCGAGCATCTCATCGTAAATTCCCGGCTTGATCGCGGACGGCATGTGCTTGAGTCCTTCCAAGCCGTGGAACGCGGCATCAGGCTGAAACGCGATGATCTTCACATCGGGCAATTGCTCGCGCAGATATTTTCCCGTGCCCATCAACGTCCCCGATGTGCCAAGCCCGACGATCAGATGAGTGATCTCGCCATTTGTTTGAGCAAGGATTTCAGGTCCCGTAGATTTGTAATGAGCCAGCCAATTAGCAGGATTATTATATTGATTCGCGTACCAATACAATTCTGGGTTTTCACTTGCCAATCTTCTCGCTTCCACGATCGCGCCGTCTGAGCCTTCGGTTGGGTCGGTGAGGATCAACTCCGCGCCGAGCGCGCGCAAGATGGCGAACCGTTCCGGGCTGGCGTTAGCAGGAATCGTCAATGTGACAGGGATCCCCAGCGCGGCGCCGAACGTCGCGTACGCGATTCCCATATTGCCAGAAGTTGAATCAAGCAATCGCTTTCCGTTGCCGAGATCACCGTTTGCGAGCGCGGTTTGAATAATGTTGAGCGCGGGTCTATCTTTGACGGAGCCGCTGGGGTTGAACCATTCAGCTTTCGCTAAAAGTCGAATTGGGCGAGGCAGGCTGACCGTAAGTCGTTGAAGCGAGAGCAGAGGCGTGTTTCCAACCAGCGAAGCGACATCCTTTGCTGAGTCCGAATCTATTTGAGAGATTTTGTAATCGAGCAAAGTCATATCATCCTTGGCGTCAACGGCGTTAGAGAACGCCGAGTACACATCCATTAAATCAAAAGCAGTCAACAGACAAAATAAAAGAACGGCGAACAAACGCCTCGCGAGATTGAGCACGCGGGAGTCGTCCACCGTTCTGAGTAAGTCGTTGACTGCGGTCTGTGTCTCAGGCGGTGGTTACGAGCCCCGCCGTAGACACAAGCAATAGTTAAGTGTTTTCATAATTTGGTCGTTAGATGTCCGCTATTGTACAGTTCTTACAGAGATTGTCAAGTCGAATATCTGTTGCCTTCACAGCTTCCCTGAAATTTTGTCGGACAACTTTCGTTTGCATCGGTCGAACATGATTACTGCGAAGTACGCTAAGCCCGCCAAGAAAAGTAGGAAGTTCTTCGCGTTCTTCGCGCGCTTTGCGGTTCATTTTTTGTTATTGCATTTGCTCTAGAAAATCTCTATAATGAAGTCAACCAATGGAGGCAGACATGGCACAATACAAAGTGATCGCAGGGACATTCCACGTGAAGGGATTTTCGCCCGACGGCGAT
>JAJTXU010000109.1 GCA_021462845.1 Anaerolineales bacterium | reverse complement strand
GTTCGTTCCGATAGAGGAAACTGAAAGCTTGACAATCTGCTTTGTGTTAAGTTTCATTTCATGTTGCAGTTCGTTCGTTCCGATAGAGGAAACTGAAAGTTGCTGGAACGGTTAAATTCTTGTTTTCGCCTTACGGTTGCAGTTCGTTCGTTCCGATAGAGGAAACTGAAAGTGAACTCGGGTACGTTTTCGATGAGGACGTTTTTGGTTGCAGTTCGTTCGTTCCGATAGAGGAAACTGAAAGGCGTGTGGGTCAGGTGTGATGTTGCTGGCGATGGCTGTTGCAGTTCGTTCGTTCCGATAGAGGAAACTGAAAGACGGGCAAACGGGCAAGAGCTATGTTGTGCTGCAAGCCGTTGCAGTTCGTTCGTTCCGATAGAGGAAACTGAAAGTTGGGAAATCGCGATTGCAACGCATGAAACGAACCACAGTTGCAGTTCGTTCGTTCCGATAGAGGAAACTGAAAGTGCGTGGCATCATCAAAAAATGGCGCGAGCGAATTTGTTGCAGTTCGTTCGTTCCGATAGAGGAAACTGAAAGATTGTGATTCCGCAAACGGTTGCGGACGAAAAGGCGCGGTTGCAGTTCGTTCGTTCCGATAGAGGAAACTGAAAGCGCGGCTGTCGTCAACGTATCTGGCTGCCACTCGAGTTGCAGTTCGTTCGTTCCGATAGAGGAAACTGAAAGTCGATTTCAACACATTCGTCAAGGTCGGGAAACGTCGGTTGCAGTTCGTTCGTTCCGATAGAGGAAACTGAAAGCTTCCAACTCATAACGTTTAACGTTCCCGAACGGGTGTTGCAGTTCGTTCGTTCCGATAGAGGAAACTGAAAGTCGGGCGCGCGGTGCGCGGCGCGGTGATTGCGGCGCGTTGCAGTTCGTTCGTTCCGATAGAGGAAACTGAAAGATCCCTCTTCATCCATGTCGCGTTTGGTCAACTTTTGTTGCAGTTCGTTCGTTCCGATAGAGGAAACTGAAAGTTTCGCGCAAATGCGCGTTGCTGTTCATCAGCATTTGGTTGCAGTTCGTTCGTTCCGATAGAGGAAACTGAAAGATTGAAAAAAAATTCAAAGATTCAAAGAGAGGAAAGTTGCAGTTCGTTCGTTCCGATAGAGGAAACTGAAAGGGTTTCATTCATTATTTGAACGAATTGCCTTTGTGACTGTTGCAGTTCGTTCGTTCCGATAGAGGAAACTGAAAGACGCGCCAAAATCACGTCAAATGCAAATCTCGTATATTGTTGCAGTTCGTTCGTTCCGATAGAGGAAACTGAAAGATCGGCTGGACATTGGCGAACGCGCCGCAAAAATGCGTTGCAGTTCGTTCGTTCCGATAGAGGAAACTGAAAGCTTTTGCGGAGCGGAACGTTGAGCGTGGCGCAAGGGGGTTGCAGTTCGTTCGTTCCGATAGAGGAAACTGAAAGTTGCGCGTTCTATTTAGCGTCGAAACGCGCAAGCGACGGTTGCAGTTCGTTCGTTCCGATAGAGGAAACTGAAAGAGCAGTGGCTGGACAATCGTTTGTACGGGATGGTAGAGTTGCAGTTCGTTCGTTCCGATAGAGGAAACTGAAAGTTAGTCGCCGCTCTTTGCGACCGAGGGCGATCTGCGGGTTGCAGTTCGTTCGTTCCGATAGAGGAAACTGAAAGAACTATTGCTGGAAGCGGCTGGCGATTATTGCGAGCGAGTTGCAGTTCGTTCGTTCCGATAGAGGAAACTGAAAGCCCCAGTTATTCGCCCACGCGGTTGCAAGTAACACGAGTTGCAGTTCGTTCGTTCCGATAGAGGAAACTGAAAGCTAAATTTGATTCCGAAACAATCTTATCCCATATTTGTTGCAGTTCGTTCGTTCCGATAGAGGAAACTGAAAGCCCGTTTGGCTGCAAGGTCAACAATTTGGTGATGCGTTGCAGTTCGTTCGTTCCGATAGAGGAAACTGAAAGGAGCGCGATGCGACATGGTACGAAGCGCAAAAGCAGGGTTGCAGTTCGTTCGTTCCGATAGAGGAAACTGAAAGGCGGCGACGGTCTTGCTTTTTTCAAAGCGCGATGACGTTGCAGTTCGTTCGTTCCGATAGAGGAAACTGAAAGTTGCGAGTTCGGCGGCGATTTCTTTGCCAAGTTGGGTTGCAGTTCGTTCGTTCCGATAGAGGAAACTGAAAGACGCACGCGCGGCGGACGCGCTGCGGCGCCAACACAGTTGCAGTTCGTTCGTTCCGATAGAGGAAACTGAAAGGAAATTCCCGAGTACGCGAAAGACGTGCATACCGGGGTTGCAGTTCGTTCGTTCCGATAGAGGAAACTGAAAGTTCTCATCTTGTTTTAATGCGTTTTAATGTTTTGGCATGGTTGCAGTTCGTTCGTTCCGATAGAGGAAACTGAAAGACACCCTTTTCGGTTTGGGAAATTTTCGCGGCAATGGTTGCAGTTCGTTCGTTCCGATAGAGGAAACTGAAAGCTCAAATACAGTATAGCAGCTGTATTTGATTTTGTCGTTGCAGTTCGTTCGTTCCGATAGAGGAAACTGAAAGTTGAAAGAGGTGAAAAATGAGTCAGTTTCGCGACCGCAGTTGCAGTTCGTTCGTTCCGATAGAGGAAACTGAAAGATCAAGCTCGTTTTTGAACATCAGCAAAACATAGTCGTTGCAGTTCGTTCGTTCCGATAGAGGAAACTGAAAGGCAAGCCATCTTCCAGCAACTCCGTATTGCGATACAGTTGCAGTTCGTTCGTTCCGATAGAGGAAACTGAAAGAGTGACCAGCGTTTCGCCGTCCCCCTGCTCGATGTTTGTTGCAGTTCGTTCGTTCCGATAGAGGAAACTGAAAGTTGAAAAAACAATCACTGTCAGACTGACGAATGGGGTTGCAGTTCGTTCGTTCCGATAGAGGAAACTGAAAGCGCGGCAGTCGAGCGCGTGTTCCCTCGTTATGACCCTGTTGCAGTTCGTTCGTTCCGATAGAGGAAACTGAAAGCAATGGGCGACACGCGTTGGCGTCATTGCGGTTTTGGTTGCAGTTCGTTCGTTCCGATAGAGGAAACTGAAAGCAGATTGTGTATGCGGTCTGGATTCGCGGTCACGGCTGTTGCAGTTCGTTCGTTCCGATAGAGGAAACTGAAAGTTGGCTTGGATGTCGGCAGCGAGCGCGTTCAAGGCGTGTTGCAGTTCGTTCGTTCCGATAGAGGAAACTGAAAGATCGAATCGAGAGCGATTCGCACGAAAAGAAAGTCGAAGTTGCAGTTCGTTCGTTCCGATAGAGGAAACTGAAAGTTGTTTCGTCCAGAGCGGATATTAGTTCGTTGATTTTTGTTGCAGTTCGTTCGTTCCGATAGAGGAAACTGAAAGCACAGCTGCGCGGCGCTCTCGGCAACTTCGGGCGCGAAGTTGCAGTTCGTTCGTTCCGATAGAGGAAACTGAAAGCGCGCGGCATTTTCGAGACGCTGTAAATCGTAGATGTTGCAGTTCGTTCGTTCCGATAGAGGAAACTGAAAGTTGGGAAATCGCGATTGCAACGCATGAAACGAACCACGTTGCAGTTCGTTCGTTCCGATAGAGGAAACTGAAAGACTGTTCGCGCGTCGCGGGTAACGCTCGGCAGTTGGGTTGCAGTTCGTTCGTTCCGATAGAGGAAACTGAAAGTTTGGAGTTTACGTATACCAAAAGGACGAGAAAGCAGTTGCAGTTCGTTCGTTCCGATAGAGGAAACTGAAAGTTCGCTGGTTTGCTCGTCTACTTTTTCGTCGCTGCGGTTGCAGTTCGTTCGTTCCGATAGAGGAAACTGAAAGACTTCATTCAAAACGCCGGTCATGGTGTCGCGCTGAGCGTTGCAGTTCGTTCGTTCCGATAGAGGAAACTGAAAGCGGCTAATCCCATCAACCGCGCGAACATGTCTTCGTGTTGCAGTTCGTTCGTTCCGATAGAGGAAACTGAAAGCTGTCACGGAACGCCAGCGCGTTCTGTGGTTGCGGAGTTGCAGTTCGTTCGTTCCGATAGAGGAAACTGAAAGCGCGATAAAATGCGCGTATCAAAAATCGAGGATTGGGTTGCAGTTCGTTCGTTCCGATAGAGGAAACTGAAAGCCGCTCTCGCGGTCAAGGGTATTATCGCGCACGCTCCGTTGCAGTTCGTTCGTTCCGATAGAGGAAACTGAAAGCTGGAAAATCAAGCGGCGAACAAATTTGGGCAATCGTGTTGCAGTTCGTTCGTTCCGATAGAGGAAACTGAAAGAAAAAATTATATAAGCCCAAGGGGGAAAAAGAATGAGTTGCAGTTCGTTCGTTCCGATAGAGGAAACTGAAAGGCGGTATCGCAAGTTCTGGAGGAGGCGATACAATGTGTTGCAGTTCGTTCGTTCCGATAGAGGAAACTGAAAGACTGGCTGGGCGTGCCGAATCCGACGAATGACGGATGTTGCAGTTCGTTCGTTCCGATAGAGGAAACTGAAAGTTCCCATTTTTCGGCGGCGTCGGTTTTGGTTTGTCAGTTGCAGTTCGTTCGTTCCGATAGAGGAAACTGAAAGGAGATTTACGGGGTTCGCCACAGCTGCGCGGTGGTTGTTGCAGTTCGTTCGTTCCGATAGAGGAAACTGAAAGCTAACCGCGGCTTCAATATCAGCGATACATTGTATCGTTGCAGTTCGTTCGTTCCGATAGAGGAAACTGAAAGAGCGCCGCAAGCGCTTCGCTGTGTCTTTTTTCAAGATGTTGCAGTTCGTTCGTTCCGATAGAGGAAACTGAAAGATACGCCTCGCAATATGCCTCGAACTCCTCGAAATGTTGCAGTTCGTTCGTTCCGATAGAGGAAACTGAAAGCAAGCAATGGGTTGCGGAGCATGGGTCGGAAACGTTTTGTTGCAGTTCGTTCGTTCCGATAGAGGAAACTGAAAGTTTTCAGTGCAAAGAATGAATCATTATGGGGCTTGGTTGCAGTTCGTTCGTTCCGATAGAGGAAACTGAAAGAGGGACCGGCAAATCAACTTTAGGTTGGTGGTTCTGTAGTTGCAGTTCGTTCGTTCCGATAGAGGAAACTGAAAGTCGGACAGCTTATATCAGCGATTGAAGGGTTGGGCAGTTGCAGTTCGTTCGTTCCGATAGAGGAAACTGAAAGTCAAGCCCACCGCTCACGTTGGACAAAATCAAGGAATGTTGCAGTTCGTTCGTTCCGATAGAGGAAACTGAAAGTCTGTGAGAGCGAGATAGGGCAGCGCGTAACCACTGTTGCAGTTCGTTCGTTCCGATAGAGGAAACTGAAAGCTTGATTTTGTCGGCTTAGTTCCGACTGAATTCGTTTGTTGCAGTTCGTTCGTTCCGATAGAGGAAACTGAAAGATGCTTCCGAACGTTCTCTCCAATTCCATTTTTTAGAGTTGCAGTTCGTTCGTTCCGATAGAGGAAACTGAAAGCAAAGTGGCTGGCGTCTTCCATTTCGTAACGAAAATCAGTTGCAGTTCGTTCGTTCCGATAGAGGAAACTGAAAGACTGAAAAAATTCAAAGAGAGGAAAAAAAATGAACAAGTTGCAGTTCGTTCGTTCCGATAGAGGAAACTGAAAGAAAACCGCGCGCAAAACACCAACAGCGGTTTGTTGGAGTTGCAGTTCGTTCGTTCCGATAGAGGAAACTGAAAGCGATTTGCATCACCTTGCCGGGCGTTCGTTTCTTTGGTGTTGCAGTTCGTTCGTTCCGATAGAGGAAACTGAAAGCGCGCGCCAAGACACGCAGGCGGCGACCGTAAAGCGTCGTTGCAGTTCGTTCGTTCCGATAGAGGAAACTGAAAGGAACACAATGCGGCGCATCATGGCAGGGCTTGAAAGGTTGCAGTTCGTTCGTTCCGATAGAGGAAACTGAAAGACGTTCCAAAATCTGTTGACGCGGACGACATTCAAGTTGCAGTTCGTTCGTTCCGATAGAGGAAACTGAAAGAACAAAAACGGGGCGAGAGAATTTCTCTCGCCCCGTGTTGCAGTTCGTTCGTTCCGATAGAGGAAACTGAAAGACTTTCACGGGGTCAGTCGCATCGTAAATATAAAAGTTGTTGCAGTTCGTTCGTTCCGATAGAGGAAACTGAAAGAGCGGCGCGTCACGCGCGGACCGCAAACGCGCGTCGTTGCAGTTCGTTCGTTCCGATAGAGGAAACTGAAAGATCCTTTCTCTTTGCCGCCGATGCGGCGGTTTTTTTGTTGCAGTTCGTTCGTTCCGATAGAGGAAACTGAAAGGTCAAAAACGCGTCAAAACTCGTCGGCGCGCAGTTGGAGTTGCAGTTCGTTCGTTCCGATAGAGGAAACTGAAAGATGGGGTACGTTCATCATATTTCTGTCCTTGAGCAGTTGCAGTTCGTTCGTTCCGATAGAGGAAACTGAAAGAATGTTACGGTGCGTTTAACCGTATACTCAAGTTTTGGGTTGCAGTTCGTTCGTTCCGATAGAGGAAACTGAAAGCTATCCTGACGGATGGTCTTGGTATTACGATTATCGAGTTGCAGTTCGTTCGTTCCGATAGAGGAAACTGAAAGGATTATGAAAATGTTTTGTGCGATAATTTTTTCGCAGTTGCAGTTCGTTCGTTCCGATAGAGGAAACTGAAAGTTGGGATGTGCGGCAGTGTGTCCGCGCGCGGCGGTGACGTTGCAGTTCGTTCGTTCCGATAGAGGAAACTGAAAGGGGAATCCGCAGGCGATTGGGGTGGTGAACGCGCTGTGGTTGCAGTTCGTTCGTTCCGATAGAGGAAACTGAAAGCCGAAGACGAATACGGCGTCTTTAGCGTTTTTATTGGTTGCAGTTCGTTCGTTCCGATAGAGGAAACTGAAAGTAATATATTTCCCAAAATGGATATTATCACGTTATTCGTTGCAGTTCGTTCGTTCCGATAGAGGAAACTGAAAGCTTTGGATGATACCGCGGGCTTTTTGCAAATGGATACTATGTTGCAGTTCGTTCGTTCCGATAGAGGAAACTGAAAGGAGTTGTTGACGCGTTTACGCCTACGGAAAGTTATGGTTGCAGTTCGTTCGTTCCGATAGAGGAAACTGAAAGTTACTGATGGCACTAATTTTACTGATTTGTTGGTTGAGTTGCAGTTCGTTCGTTCCGATAGAGGAAACTGAAAGCAAATTTCCATTTGGTATACTCGCATGGGGGGTTGGTTGCAGTTCGTTCGTTCCGATAGAGGAAACTGAAAGGCGAAAACAAAACGAGGAAAAGTAAAAACAGGAAGTTGCAGTTCGTTCGTTCCGATAGAGGAAACTGAAAGGCGCAAGGAGGTAACGATGGCGGGTAAAGTGGCAAGTGTTGCAGTTCGTTCGTTCCGATAGAGGAAACTGAAAGTTTATAGTAATTGGGAATTGGATTAGTCGCGCAATACGTTGCAGTTCGTTCGTTCCGATAGAGGAAACTGAAAGTGATTGCGGACCGCCCAGCCGCCGCGAAAATTCAAAAGTTGCAGTTCGTTCGTTCCGATAGAGGAAACTGAAAGTTCAGTTAAGCGAAGGACCAAGTCCATTTGCATCTAGTTGCAGTTCGTTCGTTCCGATAGAGGAAACTGAAAGACACGCGGCGACCGCGAAATGATTGCTCGGTTAGGGTTGCAGTTCGTTCGTTCCGATAGAGGAAACTGAAAGGTGTTGGCAGAGGTTGGTCAACAGAATGAGTGCGACGTTGCAGTTCGTTCGTTCCGATAGAGGAAACTGAAAGTTCGGTTCTATTGAAGTAGAGTACCTAGATGGTCGGGTTGCAGTTCGTTCGTTCCGATAGAGGAAACTGAAAGCGGCGATACGTCGAAATTGGCAATAAGCCATTTTTCTGTTGCAGTTCGTTCGTTCCGATAGAGGAAACTGAAAGTGCTTTACTTTTGTCAAGTAGTGGTCTATCCTGTTGTTGCAGTTCGTTCGTTCCGATAGAGGAAACTGAAAGGCGCATAGCGCGAGCGGAAACGCTTAATCTTTCAATCGTTGCAGTTCGTTCGTTCCGATAGAGGAAACTGAAAGCCAGTTCATTCCGCACGGTTACGACTTCTTGAAACCGGTTGCAGTTCGTTCGTTCCGATAGAGGAAACTGAAAGTCAGTTCGCTAACGTACAAGCCAGCGACGCGATTCGGTTGCAGTTCGTTCGTTCCGATAGAGGAAACTGAAAGGTTATTTGATTCGAATGTTGTTTGATGTGTTTGCTTGTTGCAGTTCGTTCGTTCCGATAGAGGAAACTGAAAGGTGTGTCAAATGCACAAAACACTCGTTAGGCGGTCTTCGGTTGCAGTTCGTTCGTTCCGATAGAGGAAACTGAAAGAAAAATTTATGTCGGCAAAACGTGCCTAATAGACGATAGTTGCAGTTCGTTCGTTCCGATAGAGGAAACTGAAAGATTCGCCAAGTACGCCAAGACCCAAGATTGACATTGTTGCAGTTCGTTCGTTCCGATAGAGGAAACTGAAAGCCATTATGGGGGGAATCCTCTGTGCGACATTTGAGCGGCTGTTGCAGTTCGTTCGTTCCGATAGAGGAAACTGAAAGCGGCTTTCCAAGTCGCGAATCACATGCGAACCGGAGGTTGCAGTTCGTTCGTTCCGATAGAGGAAACTGAAAGAGGGATGGGCGCGTCCTCTCTATGGGGGTGAAGTGCAGTTGCAGTTCGTTCGTTCCGATAGAGGAAACTGAAAGTAACGATTCGGCAAATTCCACAAACTCGACGCCCTCGTTGCAGTTCGTTCGTTCCGATAGAGGAAACTGAAAGAAGGACATTCCCGCCGCCGCCCTGTCGCAAATTTTGGTTGCAGTTCGTTCGTTCCGATAGAGGAAACTGAAAGACGAAGCTGGATGGGTAGGACATGTAGTAAATATCAGTTGCAGTTCGTTCGTTCCGATAGAGGAAACTGAAAGTCTTCTCTTGCTGGATTTCTCGGCTTGCATCGTGTCTGGTTGCAGTTCGTTCGTTCCGATAGAGGAAACTGAAAGGAATGAGAAGCGGCGGGTTTTTGTTCGGGAGCGTTGTTGCAGTTCGTTCGTTCCGATAGAGGAAACTGAAAGTTCGCTGTTTACAGTTGTTCCATCCAATTCATTGGGGTTGCAGTTCGTTCGTTCCGATAGAGGAAACTGAAAGTACGAATAACCCGCCCATAGCAAGCGAAGATGTGTTTGTTGCAGTTCGTTCGTTCCGATAGAGGAAACTGAAAGAATGTGGGAAGGTCTTGTGCCCACATTGCAGAACACAATGTTGCAGTTCGTTCGTTCCGATAGAGGAAACTGAAAGTTGTGTGGCATACACGGAACGCCGATGCAAAAGCGACGTTGCAGTTCGTTCGTTCCGATAGAGGAAACTGAAAGTTTATGGGAATTGGGAATTGGGAATTGGGAATTGGATGTTGCAGTTCGTTCGTTCCGATAGAGGAAACTGAAAGCCCTGTTTCGCGCTACCTAATGAATCCACGATTATGTTGCAGTTCGTTCGTTCCGATAGAGGAAACTGAAAGTTTACAAATCGCGTCAACGTGCTGCGCTGGAACGTGTTGCAGTTCGTTCGTTCCGATAGAGGAAACTGAAAGTTCTTGAACGTGCGAACTGTCGCGGCATCAATCACCTGTTGCAGTTCGTTCGTTCCGATAGAGGAAACTGAAAGTTCAAGTTTGTTCAGTTAATCTAGCGGCGGAAAGGGGGGTTGCAGTTCGTTCGTTCCGATAGAGGAAACTGAAAGGAAAAATCAGTGTCAACAGACGAAACCGCGCCAGTCAGTTGCAGTTCGTTCGTTCCGATAGAGGAAACTGAAAGTATATTTTTCAGCGCGGGTTTACCATCCGCGCCCGGCGTTGCAGTTCGTTCGTTCCGATAGAGGAAACTGAAAGGATACCGTTCTGCGTTCCACGCGGCAAGCTCGTCTGTTGCAGTTCGTTCGTTCCGATAGAGGAAACTGAAAGATGGATAACTATATTTATCTATTTCATGTTTGTATCGTTGCAGTTCGTTCGTTCCGATAGAGGAAACTGAAAGAACGTTCTGTATGGCGCGACGCCGGCGGCGGTCAAAGTTGCAGTTCGTTCGTTCCGATAGAGGAAACTGAAAGCTGGAAGAATCCGCCTAAGAACATAAACAGCAGCCAAGTTGCAGTTCGTTCGTTCCGATAGAGGAAACTGAAAGTTTCATGTGTCCAACTCCTCGAACCATTCTGTCTGTTGCAGTTCGTTCGTTCCGATAGAGGAAACTGAAAGGTTTAGTCAAGGTTATGTGCGTTGTGATGGTGATTTGCGTTGCAGTTCGTTCGTTCCGATAGAGGAAACTGAAAGAACGCGTAACGCCGCAGATAGGTGAGCGCGCTGCCCGTTGCAGTTCGTTCGTTCCGATAGAGGAAACTGAAAGTCGCTCCAAAGTTTAGGGGCGTTGATATTTTTGAAGGTTGCAGTTCGTTCGTTCCGATAGAGGAAACTGAAAGCGCCAAACACAAACCGTGCCAGACGAGGTAGTTGCGTTGCAGTTCGTTCGTTCCGATAGAGGAAACTGAAAGTCGAAAATCGAGCGGCATCCCTTTGGCGATGTCCCGTTGCAGTTCGTTCGTTCCGATAGAGGAAACTGAAAGGAACATTGCCTTCGCCCGCGAGGGTATCGGTCATTGATGTTGCAGTTCGTTCGTTCCGATAGAGGAAACTGAAAGGGATGTGCGCGGCGGATGGGTCTTTGATGCCTTCCGGGTTGCAGTTCGTTCGTTCCGATAGAGGAAACTGAAAGTGATATGCAAAAACGTCGGACTGCCGTCCAACAAAAGTTGCAGTTCGTTCGTTCCGATAGAGGAAACTGAAAGCGTTGACGAGCGCCAAAGTGTTGGCAACGCCCGGCGCGTTGCAGTTCGTTCGTTCCGATAGAGGAAACTGAAAGGTGAAGAGTCGCGCACAACGATTACGTTGTTATTTGGTTGCAGTTCGTTCGTTCCGATAGAGGAAACTGAAAGTGCCGCCGCCCGGCGCGCTGTCAACGGATTCGACCACGCGTTGCAGTTCGTTCGTTCCGATAGAGGAAACTGAAAGGACAAAAACACGCGCCGCAAAAGCAAAAAGTAAAAATGTTGCAGTTCGTTCGTTCCGATAGAGGAAACTGAAAGGATTCGGATACGGCAATGTTAATGTTGCACCAGCAAGTTGCAGTTCGTTCGTTCCGATAGAGGAAACTGAAAGGAACAAAGTGTTGCCCGGTTCGGTCAAGACCGACCACGTTGCAGTTCGTTCGTTCCGATAGAGGAAACTGAAAGCACGAACAATTTATCATCCGTGCCGAGTGCAAGCGCGTTGTTGCAGTTCGTTCGTTCCGATAGAGGAAACTGAAAGGGGCGCGGCGGGCTTGGGCGCTAGCGTGTCAAATTTGTTGCAGTTCGTTCGTTCCGATAGAGGAAACTGAAAGTTGCGCGCGCGTTGCGCATGGCTGGACGTGCGGCGGTGTTGCAGTTCGTTCGTTCCGATAGAGGAAACTGAAAGCGTTTCCGTTTTGGTCGAGTTTAATATCCTTCGCCCGTTGCAGTTCGTTCGTTCCGATAGAGGAAACTGAAAGAATACCCCGCGCGCGCGCCAAGTTCCGCAACCGGCATGTTGCAGTTCGTTCGTTCCGATAGAGGAAACTGAAAGTGATTGGCACATTGGTCGGCACGGGCATTGCGGCATGTTGCAGTTCGTTCGTTCCGATAGAGGAAACTGAAAGCCGCGTAGTGGCGTTTCCTACGCGGAAGAATTAGATGTTGCAGTTCGTTCGTTCCGATAGAGGAAACTGAAAGTCAAATCCATTTTTGGAATGTCCGCGCGCGGTTGTAGTTGCAGTTCGTTCGTTCCGATAGAGGAAACTGAAAGGATGAAATCGGCTGGATTCAGGACATCGTTGTCAATGTTGCAGTTCGTTCGTTCCGATAGAGGAAACTGAAAGTCTATAGAATCCTTCGTTGGGCAGCACGAACGACACTCGTTGCAGTTCGTTCGTTCCGATAGAGGAAACTGAAAGATGGTGCATGTAAAAAACCGATTCAAGGCGGTTACAAGTTGCAGTTCGTTCGTTCCGATAGAGGAAACTGAAAGCCACCGGGTCCGCCGACGCCCGGTCCCGACGCCGCGAAGTTGCAGTTCGTTCGTTCCGATAGAGGAAACTGAAAGAAAAACGATACGCTTGGCATCGCGCTCGCGATGTCGTGTTGCAGTTCGTTCGTTCCGATAGAGGAAACTGAAAGTCTGTTGATGGTTTATCTGGACTAGAACGTTGAGCGTGTTGCAGTTCGTTCGTTCCGATAGAGGAAACTGAAAGGATGGCAAACGATTGCCGCGCAAAGGTCGTAATGCGGTTGCAGTTCGTTCGTTCCGATAGAGGAAACTGAAAGGTCCACGCTGAATAGAACTTGTCCCATGTGCGCTGCGGTTGCAGTTCGTTCGTTCCGATAGAGGAAACTGAAAGACGATTGACGCCGGCGGGCGAATGGTTGTGCTTTCGTGTTGCAGTTCGTTCGTTCCGATAGAGGAAACTGAAAGTTGTGCGCGTTCTATTTAGCGTCGAAACGCGCAAGCGTTGCAGTTCGTTCGTTCCGATAGAGGAAACTGAAAGTCTGCAATTTATTCAATTGCGTCTGCGCGACCGCAAGTTGCAGTTCGTTCGTTCCGATAGAGGAAACTGAAAGCGCGGTCGTCAGCTCTGGCGCGAGCGTGTCCGTTTGGTTGCAGTTCGTTCGTTCCGATAGAGGAAACTGAAAGACGAGCGCGAGGCGTTGCTGCGTCTCTCGCGTTCCGAGTTGCAGTTCGTTCGTTCCGATAGAGAAAACTGAAAGTTTCGCGGTTTTCGCTTTTATTCGCGGCATTCGCGTTGTTGCA
>JAJTXU010000108.1 GCA_021462845.1 Anaerolineales bacterium | reverse complement strand
AAGCCGCGAATTACGCGAATTTCCGCTAATTTTTTAAAAATTCGCGTGAATTAGTGAAATTCGCGGCAAAAGGTTTTCGATCTGCGTAAGTCATGTTTATTTCAAACAGAGTCTTATGTTTCATCTCAAATAACTTCCCGCGCTGACGAAAATATCCATCAGCGATTTTCGTTCTTGCATGTCGTCCACGTACACGCCGTTGTGCGAACGCGAGGAGTGGATCATCCTCCAGCCGCCGAGAGACATGCCGACGTGGGTAATGTCTCCTTTGGTGTCGTTTTCGTTGAAAAAGAATAGATCGCCGAGTTGGTAGGGCGGCTCGACTGGATTCGCGGCGTTGCATTGCATGTCGGCGTCACGCGGAATTTCGATTCCGATCCAACGATGAAGCAGTTGCGCGAAGCCCGAACAGTCAATGCCGTTGCCGCTTGATCCGCCCCAAAGATATGGCACGCCCATCATTCCAAGTGAATCCGATTCAAGCATGATGCGCTTCTCCTCAGCAGTTTGTGGGATGCTAGTGAGCGCGCGCAGATGATGCGACTCGACCCAGCCGACTCGATTCGCGCGGACCTTCGACCAACCATCGCGCGTGTTTTCGATGGTGATACCTGTTCCGCTTACAAGCCGCGTTATCACCTCGCTTGCAAGATTCGGCTCGGCGCGGATTTCGATGGCAGGCGCGGTTACGAGATGAGTTGCGGCGGGCGCGAGTCCCTCGCCAAGATATGGACGATAAGCCCAGCCTAAATACCCGTCCGTTTGGCGGACGAAGACCCATTTGCCTTGTTCCTCCAACACTTCGAGTTCTGTGCCGAAAGTCAACTCGCTGAGGAGCGGCACGCGGAACGTGGGACTTTCATGCAAGCCTGTGAGATTCGTCGCAACGTGGACGCGCTCGTTCGCGTCAGTGTGGAGAATGCGGACGGAAGCCGAATCCAGTTTGAAATCAGGTAGGAGGCGAGGCAGTTCATCCAATTGAGATTTGAAGAGGACGCGTCCGCTGAGGGTGAGGGAGTTGTTTGTCTGCGAATCAATTTTTACATCGAACACGGTGGTGCGTTTGTCGAGCGTTTTGGCGTGGGCATCAAGGATGGTTTGCATGGAATGATTCTACCATCTGTGATAGCATGTCGGTCGCGAGGGCAACGATGAAACTTCACTGGGAACCGATCACACTTGAATTGAAGACGACTTTCCGCGTGGCGCATGGGGCGAGCGACCAGCGGCATAACGTGTTGGTATATCTCGATGACGGGGTGGGCGAAGCGGCGGCGGTTCCGTATTACGGCGAGACGCAAGAGGGTATCGTCGAGTATTTGAAGTCTGTGCCTGACTTGGGCGATGATCTTTTTGACATGGACAATGTTTTGGCGCGACGACCTGCTGGCTCGCGCGCGGCGCGGTCTGCGATTGACGAGGCGTTGCATGATCTGTGGGGGAAGAAGTTGGGACAACCGTTGTATACATTGTTCGGGTTGAATCCGCAGAATATTCCGCTGACGTCGTTCACAATTGGGATGGATGAGCCGCAGGTGATGGCGGAGCAGGCGAAAGCGTCGGGGCATCCGATCCTGAAGATCAAGTTGGGAGGGGAGGAGGACGAGGCGCGAATCAAAGCCATTCGCGCGGCGACCAACTCAAAGTTGAGAGTGGACGCGAACGCGGGCTGGAGTCGAGACGAGGCGTTGCGTATCATCCCGCGTTTGGCGGAGTACGATCTGGAATTCATCGAACAGCCGCTGGCAGTGGATGATGTGGATGGTTATTTTTGGTTGAAGGATGAATTACGCGCTCAGCGAGTTGACATTCCCATCTTTGCGGATGAGACGGCGAAGAACTCGCGCGATGTGGCGAAACTGGCGGGCGCGATTGACGGCGTGGTGGTGAAGACGATGAAGAGCGAGGGCATCCGCGAGATGATGCGGATGATCCACACGGCGCGGGCGCACGATATGCAGATCATGCTGAGTTGCATGGTCGAGTCGTCGGTGGGGGTGACGGCGGCGGCGCATCTCGCTCCGTTGTGCGATTATGCCGACCTGGATGGTCCGCTGTTGATCAAGAACGATCCGTATCGCGGGGTGACGTATGATGGGGCGAAGATGTCCTTGCCCAATGGCGCGGGGATTGGGGTGGAGAGAATTTTGCTTTCTTAGAAAACGCCGCCGCAGTATGTTAGAAAATGAACGGAACGATTCGCTTGGTGGCGCGTGAATAGTCCGAATAACCTTGATAACGCGCGCGCAAAAACTGTTCTTCCGTTGCGATGCGGATCACGGTAACGACGGTCATCGCCAAACTGATAATGAAGGTGATCAGGGACGGATGTCCTATGACGCTTGACCACACCAAAGTCAGAACAGTCGTGTAAATGGGATGGCGAATAAACTTGTAAGGTCCATTCATCAGCAATTGCCCTTCTTTCGTTTCTGCGCCTGTGCTAAACTGTCCCGCTTGGAAAGTGCGCCGCGCCCAGATTCCCAGCGCCAGAGCGAGGACCTGAATAGCGATCACAAGAGGGGAGGACGAAAGCAGGTTTCCTGAGATCAACAAATACAGCATTGTCAAAACAAAGAGGGGAAAGAAAAATCTGGAAATTAACTGCATGATATATTCTCCTTTGGTTTGAAGTATGGCATGTCTAATCCTCGACTACTAACGACTTTAACCCTAAAAACAATCAAAGGACACGCATAGCAATTGTTTCAAATCTCCCGCATGAAAACTATTCCCGCTTCTCGACCACAACAGTCGCTTCACTCAACAGTGCGGCAATCGCGCCGATGGCGGCGAGTTGCGGAGCGATCAACGCGCCGACCACGCCGAACGTGAGCGGGATCTCGAACACGACCTTGCCGTCTTTATCTTTGATGATCACGCGGCGGATGTTCCCCTCGTTGATGAGGTTCTTGACCTTGCGGAGCAGTTCCTCGCCGTCCACGTGAAATTCTTCGGTGCGAAATTTTTCTTCGGGCATGTTTTCTCCTTTAACCTTGCGAAGGTTTCAAACCTTCGCAAGGTTCATTCAAACCATTTTTCATCGAGCGGCGTCCACTCATCGCTTTGATCGGCGCGGTCTGCCCAGTTTTCTTTTCCGCTCCAACTTTGGATCTGGATCGTATAGATCGAAGTGGCGCGCAACTCTTTATCGGTGATCTCGCGGTACTCTTTGCCAGCCGTCATCGCGGGGAAATATTTTCCGATCAGCCCGTACAGCAACCGACGCGCCTCGGCGGGATCGTCCACGAGACGCGCGTCCCCGAAGACGACCACACTGCGGAATTGGAGCGAGAACTCGAGCGCGACGTTCGACGGCAGGAACTTCCCCAACTCGCTCGCCTCCAAACTGACCTTCGGGTTGACTTCCACATTCGAGCGGACTCGCCCCGCGACATTCGAGTGAAACACGATCTGATGACTGGTTTCGTCGTACCAGAACATGGTCGGGTTGATGAACGGCTGTCCGTCAATGGACGTGGCGATGTGTCCGATCTTGGCTTCTTTGAGGAAGGCGCGGATCCAATCGTCGTCTTTGGTGAGGTGCGGGCGTCGTTGGAACGCGGTAGGAGGTTGGGGGATGTAATCGCGGGGCATGTTGTTTTGTTATGAACGTCCCGCAGGGTTAATCGAATCCGTTAGCTGTTGCGAGAAAACCTGCGGGACGGTGATTTGTATGTTAGTTCAACGCCTTCTTGTAAGTGGCGATCTGTAAAAAGACAACGATGACTCCGCACGCGGCGGCGATGAGCCAATTGAGCCATGTGTTCCATCCCAGCGCATATTCCGCAAAATAGACCGATGCGGTGAAAGTCACGCCGCTGAGGATGGCGGCTTCACGCGCTTGATAAAAAGAAATGCTTGTCTTTTTATATAACGGAGGAAGGGTGTGCGAAGTCCAGCGGAATGCCTTCGATATTTCCTTGTTCTGCGCGATCATAAACTCTTTGACTTGGTTCATCGCCAGCATGGACTCGTACCACGAGGCGCGAAGTTTCGCCAGTTGCACGATTGTGCTGGTGCCCATCAGTGTGAGCAGGAGGAAAATCCCGCTGAAGATGAGTTTGATTCCTTGCGTGAAGAACTCTGGGTTGAAGAATTGCGTGCCGAAGATCGCGGCGATCAACGAGCCGACCGCGATGAGATAGAACGAGGAGATGCGCGCACGGTCTTCGTTTGCCTGCGCAGCAGTCTGCGCGATGTATTCGTATTCCTCGGTGAGAAATTCGTCTGTGTTGATGGGCTGGGATTTCTGTTTGGGCATGAAGAGATTATAACCCCTGTGTTTTTGCTAGAGTGGTAAATCGCAGGATGTGACGGTTTAGAGGCCCACCACCCACTCGCCCTTCCGAAACACCGGCACACGCGAACCATCGGCTTTGACTCCATCAATATCCAATTGATTCGAACCGATCATAAAATCTACATGCGTGAGGCTTTTGTTGCCGCCCGCCGCGGCGAACTCTTCCTCGGTCATGTCTTCGCCGCCGACGATGGTGTCGCGGTACGAATTTCCAATGGCGACGTGACAGGACGCGTTCTCATCGAAGAGCGTGTTGTAAAACAAAATCTTCCGCTGGCTGATAGGCGAGCTGTTCGGCACGAGCGCGCATTCGCCGAGTCGCGCCGCGTTCTCGTCGGTCTCGATCAATTTCTTCAACGTCTCTTCGCCTTTTTTCGCGGACACTTTCACAGCGCGTCCGTTTTCAAACGTGAGATTGAAATTTTCGATCAACACGCCGCCGTAATTCAGCGGCATCGTGGATGAAACGACTCCGTCCACTTTGTCTTTGTGCGGCGTGGTGAACACTTCCTCGGTGGGGAGGTTGGGGATGCCCGTGATCCCATTTTTGAATTCGGCTTGCGCTCCCTGCCAGAGATGTTTCTCAGGCAAGCCGATGGTCAAGTCTGTGCCTGGGGCGGAGTAATGAAGCGCGGTGAATTTTTGCGCGTTCAAATAATCACGATACTTTTTGAGGTTCTCGACGTGTCTCTGCCACGCGGCGACGGGGTCCGCTTCGTGGATTCGGCAACTGGCGAAGATCTCCGCCCATAATTTTTCCACCGCTTCTTTCGCAGGGACGGCTGGGAACACCTTCTTCGCCCACGCTGGCGACGCAGTTGCCACCACGCACCAGTTGGTCGTGTTTTCGTACTTGCGGAGCGGTTCAAACTTTTGCATGGTTGCTTTGCGATTCTTCGCGATCAGATCGGGGTCAATTCCCGAAAGCAATTCGGGATCAGATGAATGGATAGCGAGCTCCGCGTCCATGCGTTCGTAATATTCCTCGTAGCGCGTCAGCATCCAATTCGGAACTTCGGTCAGCGACTCGGGGTCGGCATGTTCAAAGCGGATGCGTGTGATTTTTTCATCCGTGTAAATCGGCTCGACGTACACCGCGCCGGCTTTGTACGCGCTTTCAGCCACCTTGCGCATCAGCGGCGCGTCTTCGAGGATGCCGCGCAGGAGCAGGCGTTGTCCCTTGCGGAGGTTGAGTCCGATGCGCACGACCACGTCCGCGTATTTGGAGAGGAGTTCGTCAAATTCTTGTTCGGTCATGGAGAGATTCCTTTTTTGAACCGCTAAGCGCGCGAAGTCCGCGAAGAAAACCTTTTTAAATCTTTGCGCTCTTAGCGCCCTTCGCGATTAATTTTTGACTTTTTGAACCGCTAAGCCTTGTGTTGAGCCTGTCGAAACAACGCGAAGTCCGCGAAGAAAACCCTTTAAATCTTTGCGCTCTTAGCGCCCTTCGCGGTTAATTTTTTGCCTTTTTGAACCGCTAAGCGCGCGAAGGTCGCTAAGAAAACCTTTTATAAAAGCTTTGCGTTCTTAGCGTTCTTCGCGGTTAATTGATCTTACGCCTCGAACGCCCATTCGCCTGACCGCATCACGGGTTCGCGCAAGCCGTTCTCTTTGATCCCGTCAATGTCCATGTGCGGGGAGCCGATCATGAAATCCACGTGGTTGAGGCTGACGTTGCCTCCAGCGGCGATGAACTCCTCATCGGTCAACTCAGCCCCGCCCGTGAGAGTGAAGCGGTACGCGCGTCCGATGGCGATGTGACACGAAGCGTTCTCGTCGAAGAGCGTGTTGTAGAAAAGATGTCCGCGTTTGCCGATGGGCGAGGTCGCGTTGACTAGCGCCACTTCGCCGAGCCGCGTCGAGCCTTCGTCGGTGTCCACCAGTTTTTGCAGAAGCGCTTCGTTCTTTTTCGCGTTGACCTTCACGATGCGCCCGTTCTCGAACGTCACGCTGAAATCTTCGATGAGGCTTCCGCCATAACTGAGCGGAAACGTCGCGGCGACCGTTCCTTCGGCGCGATGACGATCGGGCAGTGTGAAAATTTCTTCAGTGGGCATGTTCGCCGTGAAGATCACGCCGTTCTCCGCCATGGCTTGCGCGCCGCCCCAAATATGACCGTGAGGCAAGCCGAGGGTGAAGTCGGTGCCGGGACCTTTATAGTGAAGCGCGAAATATTTTTTCGCTTGCATGTAGTTGGCGCGCGCTTTCAAGTTTTTGATATGTTCTTCCCATGCGGCGACTGGGTCTGGCAGGGTCGCGCGAGTCGTTTCAAAGATGGCTTGCCATAATTTTTCTTCTGCTTCCTCTTGCTTGAGGTCGGGGAAAACTTTCTTCGCCCATGCCGGGCTCGATGAAGCGACCACGCACCAGTTGATAGCGTTGCGGCTGACCTGTGCGCCGATCTCGTTGTAATTCGTGAGATGCGCTTTTTGCATTGCCGCCACGCGATCAGCATCCATACCGGCGAGCGCGTCTGGGTCGTTGGCGTAGACCGAGAGCAAGGCGTCGCCATTCTTGATCATGTTCATCGTGGCGTCAACCATGTGCCTCGGATACTCGTCGAACGAATCGGCGGGCGCATGTTGCAAGCGGATGCGGAGCATCTCCTCGTCGCCCCACAGCGCCTCCACGTATTTCGCGCCCGCGGCATACGCGGCTTTCGTCACCGCATAGACGAATTCGCGCCCGGCTGGCGGCACTCCGCGCGAGGTGGCGTTGGCAATGATGAGTCGCTGTCCCTTGCGGAGGTTGAGTCCCACCCTCACCACCGCCTCGGCATATTTTGCAAGCAATTCTTGGTGCTGTTTTGATGGCATGACGTCTCCCTTATGATTCATGTCACCCTGAGGGACGCCTCGCGTCCCGAAGGGTCTCCCATGTTGCGAGGGGATTCTTCGCTATCGCTCAGAATGACATACGAAATTTTTTGCAAGTATAGCACGAGCAATGCTCGTGGGTGGGATGTTTTTCATTTATACTTGCCTCAACCCAACGCATCAGGGAGTTTTCATGATCACCATCGAACAAGTGGACACGAAGGACAAGCGGCAAGTCAAACGCTTTGTGGAGTTTTACTACGACCTCTACCGCGACTGCAAGCAGTGGGTGCCGCCTCTTTTCGTGGACGCCTACCTGCCTCTCAATCGCAAGAAGCATCCCTTCTTCAGCCACTCCGAAGCGGATTTCTTCCTCGCCGTCCGCGATGGCGAAGTAGTGGGACGCGTCTGCGCGGCGAATAACAAGCCCTTCAACGACTATCACAAGACGAAGAAAGCGCACTTCTACGCCTTCGATTCCATTGACGACCTTGAGGTTGCCCGCGCCCTCTTCGACTCGGTCCACGCCTGGGCAAAAGAGCGCGGACTCGACACGCTGATCGGGCCCAAGGGACTCTCTCCGTTCGACGGTTATGGGATTCAAGTGCAAGGCTTCGAGCATCGCCAGATGATGACGATGATGAACTACAACTACGAGTATTATCCCAAACTGATGGAGTCTCTCGGCTTCGAGAAAGAAGTGGACTTTGTCTCGTGCTATCTCCCCGCGCATTCATTCAAAATCCCCGAACGTGTTGAGAGCATCGCCAAGCGCGTGATCCAGCGCGGCGAGTTGAAGGTCAAACAGTTCAAGAGCAAACGCGAGTTGGTTCAATGGGCGCCGCGTATCGGCGAAGCGTACAACAAGGCGTTCATCCACAACTGGGAATATTATCCCTTCTCGCCCGGCGATATCCAATACGCGGTGGATAACATTTTCCTTGTCTCAGATCATCGTCTCATCAAAGTCATCTTGCACGGTGATGAGATCGTGGGATTCCTCTTCGCTTTTCCCGATGTGTCCGCCGCGCTTCAACGCGCCAAAGGACGACTCTTCCCGTTCGGCATCGTGGACATCCTGTTCGAAATGAAGCGGACTAAAACGATCTCAGGCAACGGCATGGGCATCCTGCCGGAGTATCAAGGCAGAGGCGGCAATGCCCTGCTGTATTATGAAATGGGGAAAACAGTTTTAGGCTTCAATCAATTCGAACACGTCGAAATGACGCAAGTCGCCGAGACCACCGAACAAATGCGCGCCGATTTGAAGAACCTGAACGGCGTTGAATATAAAAATCACCGCGTCTATCGGAAGGCGATTTAAGTCACCCCACCTGCATTTTTACTTCGTTCCCCATCACAACCGTTTTTTCACCGCCGTCGAAAACACCCAGCGGCAACATGATGTGAAATTGACTGCCGGGGAATTTTTCCTCGTCGTAGCCCGGGCTTTCCACCCAGATGCGCCCGCCATGCGCCTCGACAATCCCTTTGGATAACGCCAGCCCCAGCCCGGCGCCGCTTCCCTTGAAACGCGATTTGCTCGTGGAATGTTTGAGCAGTTCGCCGGGTTGGTAAAACTTACTGAAAATAATCTCGCGCGAATCGGGGTCTACGCCCACGCCGGTATCGCTGACCACGATCTCGAGTCCGCCGTTGGGCATATCTGCCATGCTGGGAGAGATCTGCCGCGCCTCGATGTTAATCTTTCCGCTATTCGGCGTGAACTTGATGGCATTCGTGAGCAGGTGCTGGAACAGTTTGAGCAACAAGTTTGGGTCTGCCTTGACCATGGGCAGGTTGGGAATATCTAGGGTCAACGTTTGCTCGCGTTCTTTGAGCGATTTTTCGGAGCCGTTGACCACATTGCGGATCAAATCACCGGTGTCCACCGATGTGAGGTGGAGTTGCAGGGTGCGCGAGTCGATCTGCGCGATGTCGAACATCGAGTCCATGATCTCGTGCAGGCGCTTTGTGCCTTTGGAGATATTTTTCAACATGGAATGGCTGGGCAAAGGCAGGGAGCCATCTTCGAGCAACATCTCGGTGTAGCCGATGATCGTGGTCAGCGGGGTGCGAAGTTCGTGAGACGCAATGCTAATGAAATCGGATTTGGTCTGGTCGAGGCGCTCGAGGTCGCGGTTGGCTTTATCGAGGTTGCGGTATGCCTGCCGCAGTTCGGTGTTGACCACCACGAGGTTGTCCACGAGGCGGGCGTTTTCGAGCGCGACCGCCGTCTGGTTTGACAGCGCCGAAAGGGTGACGAGGTCTTCCTCGGTGTAGCGCGTGCCGCTGATCTTTGCGCCGAGGGCGAAGAGCCCAATCCACTCGCGCTTGGAGAAGATCGGGAGATAGACCTCCGCTTCGAGATGGTTGAACCATTCCCGCTCGGGCTGAGAAACCGACCGGAAAGCGGGGAGCAGGTCCAAGTCGTATTGAAGAAGCGGGCGCCCCTCTACGACGAGATATTTCGCCACCGGGTGATCGCTTCCCAGGGTGATGATCCGTATCTGGCGTTCGCCTTTATTGCGAACGGCTCGCAGGCGGTAATTCTTCTCACCGTTGGGGGTGATGTCGGGGTCCACGAGGAAGAGGAAGCCGCGCGAGATATCCATTGCCTCGATGATCAGACCGACGGCGACACTGGCGAGCCTTTGCATGTCGAGAATGTTACTGATCTGTTCGCTATAGGCGTGCAGGGTGCGGCTGGCATCGTATTCCTGCAAATTGAACCAGTTATTGACGAGCCGCCGTACGCTGGTCAAGAGCGGGGTGAAGATCAACGCGAGCGCAAGCGCGATCCCCGCGCCGACGAGAAGCGGGTTGTAATTCGGCAGGGCGTTAAACACCGATTGAGACGCGGTGGTGCCAGCCACATAGAAAATCAGAATCACCAACGTGGTGATGACGTAGGTTAGCACCCGCCGCGCAACGTTGCGCAGATCAGGCGGATCGTGTGTGACGATGATGAGCGCGCCAAGCGTTGCCGCAAACAAACGCGCTGGGTTGCCGGGTATGGGTAAACCAAGGAACAGTAGGCCATCGTTGATCACAATCAGGAGAAACGCTGGCGTCCAATAATTGAGGCGGTTGCGGAGCAGAGGCTGGCGCGATCGGTCATGCGCGATGCGCACAACCACAATTGCCCCGGCGGTAAATACCAGCCAGCCATAACCCGCCCAGATCGGAGCAAGGCGGTCAAAGGTAACAATGAGCGCGCCGTTCGTCCAAACCACTTCGCCGAAGCGGAAGAGGTTGAAGATGATGGCAAGAAAACCAAACAGCCAGACGCTCGCCACGATTAGCCAGGCGCGGGAGTTCCGTCGCACAAAATGCAGAATGGCGAGAAGGGCAACAAATGAAAGGATGAACGCGCCGAACGCCTGCAGGTCGGCCGCGCTCCGTTCGCTGAGCGTCAATTGCCCGCCGCGCGTCAACCCATCGACAACAGTCAGAAGAAGATTGATGATGATATACACCGAGAAGAAGTTGGCGGCAGTTTCCTGTCCGGCCCGCTTGCGCAACAACAACGAAAGCACGGGCAGGTGTAACGCCGCTAAAATCATCAACAAGACCATTGCGAATATCTGGGGTGACATTGAGTAAAAGTATACTCGAAATCATTTTTCGAGGTTATCATTGCGCCATGCGCTTAACAAAATTGTCGCGTGATCATTATCGATTTTCCCCCGATTTTTTCGACGAAGACGGACGCGCGCGCTTTGCGGACTTCGCCTCCGCGCGGAAGTTTGCGGCGCAGGCAACCGCGCTTCGTTCGGACCCTCTGCCTGCCTCAGACCTTTATGCCTTATCCCTCATTGACGAGGCTCTGCGCGCCCTCGTAAGGCGTTTCGCTCCTCCACCGGTGATGAACACGGCGGTCAACTCCGCCAGCGAAAAAGTCGGCGCCGATTCGGTTGACCGCGCGGAGAAACGATTTGTTGCCGAATTTCCGCCTGAAAGCGTGTATCGCGGCGAGCAGGAAGTGGACGAGTATCTTGCCAAACTCACGAACGGGCGCGTGAGATCCGCTGAAGAATTGATCTACATCTTCACGCACAATGCCAACCCGGCGGTGAGTCCCATGCTTGAGTTGGTGGACGACGCGCCGCTCGAACCGACCGCCTACAAAAATTTGATCGCCGCGTTGAGTTCTTTCTTTGCTCAGATCGCGAAAGATAACGCGGGCATCTCAGGAACATCCGAATCCCTGTTTGAAATTCTGCGCGCGCCTGCCGAAGCCTTCCCCAATTCGCTCGAAGGACAGTTGCAATTCATCCTTGAAAAATGGGGCGGCTTGCTCGGTGAAGAATTCGTGTCGCGTCTCTTACGCGGCGTGGACTTTTTGCGCGAAGAGACTCTCCGTCATCACCTTTCTCACGGCGATTTCAAAGCGGAGATTCCCGTCGCAACCTATTCGGGCGGCGACTATGCCGAATATGAAAGATACAGCCCAGACAAAGAATGGATGCCGCGATTAATCCTCATCGCAAAGAATTCGTATGTGTGGCTGGAGCAACTTTCGAGAAAATATGGTCGTTGGATAAAAACTCTCGATCAAATCCCCGATGAAGAGTTAGACATCCTGCGTGATCGCGGATTCACTGGCTTGTGGCTCATCGGCTTGTGGGAGCGGAGTCGCGCGAGTCAACGCATCAAACAACGCATGGGTGACGCGGACGCGGTCGCTTCGGCGTATTCGCTGTACTCGTATGATATTGCGGAAGATTTAGGTGGATGGGGAGCATTGGAGAATTTGAGAACTCGCGCGTGGGGGAGAGGGATTCGCCTGTCCGCGGACATGGTTCCGAATCACATGGGCATTGACTCGCAGTGGGTGAGCGAACATCCCGATTGGTTTTTGTCGCTTCCGTATTCGGCGTACCCTTCGTATTCGTTCAAGTCTGAAAATTTGTCCGACGATATTCGAGTGGGGATTTATCTCGAAGATCATTATTACAACAAGACCGACGCCGCCGTCGTCTTTCAACGCCGCGACCATTTCACGGGCGACGTGCGCTATATCTATCACGGCAACGACGGCACGTCCTTTCCATGGAACGACACGGCGCAACTCGATTACCTCAAAGCCGAAGTGCGCGAGGCGGTCATCCAAACTATTTTGCACGTCGCGCGCAATTTCCCCGTCATCCGTTTCGATGCGGCGATGACGTTGGCGAAGAAACACATCCAACGATTGTGGTTCCCCGAGCCGGGCGCCGGGGGGTCGATTCCGTCGAGGTCCGAGCACGGCATGACGAGGTCCGAATTTGACGCGGCGATTCCGCAGGAGTTCTGGCGCGAAGTCGTGGATCGAGTCGCGGCGGAAGTCCCCGATACGTTGCTCCTCGCCGAAGCGTTCTGGCTTCTTGAAGGGTATTTCGTCCGCACGCTGGGAATGCACCGCGTGTACAACTCCGCGTTCATGCACATGTTGCGCGACGAAGACAACGCCAAATATCGCGCCGCGATCAAGAACACGCTGGAGTTCGATCCGCAAATTCTCAAGCGCTACGTCAACTTCATGAATAACCCCGATGAAAAAACTGCCATCGAGCAATTCGGCGACGGCGATAAATATTTTGGCATCGCAACCGTGCTGTCCACGTTGCCCGGCTTGCCGATGTTCGGTCATGGACAAGTGGAAGGCTTCCGCGAAAAATATGGGATGGAGTTCCGCAAGCCGAAAATGGATGAAACCCCGAACGCGGGATTGATCGCGGGACACGATTGGAAAATTTTCCCGCTTCTTCACCGCCG
>JAJTXU010000107.1 GCA_021462845.1 Anaerolineales bacterium | reverse complement strand
TTGCCGCGAATTTCACTAATTCACGCGAATTTTTAAAAAATTAGCGGAAATTCGCGTAATTCGCGGCTTGGTATTGGGGTTTTGCGTAAGTCCTACAAATGAAAGAAGAAAGAGGAAAGAACGGTCTCTCATCTTTCCTCTTTCTTGAGCCCATTTAAAAATTTTGAGTCCTTTTCATCGAGAATTGCTTTTTCCAACATGTCCGGTCGTTTATTGAATGTTCTGAGCAAAGATTGTTCCCTGCGCCATTGATCGATCTTTGCGTGGTTGCCGCTTTGCAACACCTCGGGCACTGTCCAGCCGCGAAATTCCGCTGGCTTGGTGTAGTGCGGATATTCCAGCAAGCCCATCGAATGCGAATCATCGTCCGCGCCGGTGGGGTCGCCTAACACGCCGGGGATGAGACGCGAAACGGCATCGACCAGAATCAGCGCGGGAAGTTCGCCGCCGGTCAGCACATAATCGCCGATGGAAATTTCGTCGGTGACGAGATGCTCGCGGATGCGTTCGTCCACGCCTTCGTAGCGTCCGCAGATCAACGCGATGCGTTCGTGTTGGGATAATTCCTCGGCGACGCGCTGGGTGAAGACCCGTCCCTGCGGAGTTAGCAGAATGATTGGAACAGGCTGACCCGTTGTCTGAACCGGGTTTTGTCCCATCACCGATTCGACCGCCTCGAAGACCGGCTCGGGCTTCATCACCATTCCGCCGCCTCCGCCGTAGGGGGTATCGTCGGTGACGTGGTGTTTGTCGTGTGTGTATTCGCGGATGTTGTGCGCGTTCACTTGAATCAATCCCCGTTCACGCGCGCGTTTTAGAATGCTGGATGCCAAATAAGGAAGAAAAACTTCGGGGAGAAGAGTGAAAACATCGAACCTCATGCCGCGATTTTATCATTCTCTTTCTTCTTTCCTCTTTCTATTTTCCTTGTTCGTCCCATTTCCCCATCCTTAATACCCCTTCATTTTTTCATGGTAATATGAAATTATGTATTTACCCAGAAGCAGTAAGTGGAGTATGAACCGTCGCAAACGCCGCCCAAACTATTTTGGATGGATCGTTTTATTGTTGGTGGTAGCGTTTGGTTATTATTTCAATCAAATCTATTTGCCAACCCAGCCGAACCCGTTCGAAGCCACACCGACCCCGACCCGTTCCGCCGACTCGTTCGTTACCGATGCCGACCAACTTGCCAAAGAGGGTAAGTTCACCCAATCCATCGATGCGTATCAGGAGGCGATCCGTTCGTCGCCGCAGGACCCGTCGTTGTATATTGCCATTGCGCGCGTGCAAGTGTTGGCAGGCAAACCCGTCGACGCGCAAGCCAACGCGGAGAATGCTTTATTGCTCGACCCCGGTAACGCGCTGGCGATTGCCGTGCGCGCCTGGGCGGCGAACGCGCAGGACAATAACTCTGACGCGCTCCGTTGGATCGAAGAGGCGTTGCAAATCGATCCGAACAATGGGTTGATCCACGCGTATTACACCGAGATCCTTGTCGACTCTGGTTCGTTCGATAACACGACAAAAGCAATCGAAGAGTCGAAAGTTGCGTTGGCTCTTGCGCCCGACACGATGGAAGCGCATCGCGCGCGGGGCATATTACTGGAAGAAACGAGTAATTACGACGAGGCGATCCGCGAATTTGAGCAGGCGTTATCGTACAACGATAATATTGCCGATTTGCATTTACGAATTGGGTTGAACTACCGCGCCATCAGCGCGCCCTCCCAGGCGATTGACGCGTTCACTCGCGCCGATGTATTGAACCCTGCCGACCCATATCCCGACTTGTATATTTCGCGCACCTATGCCGGGACTGGCGAGTTGCCAAAAGCCTTGCAATATGCCGAGACCGCAGTGCAAAACAACCCGGTGGACCCTCGCTTGCGCGGCAACTTCGGCGTGATGTATTATCAAAACGACTTGTGGAAAGAAGCGATCACACAACTCCGACTGGCCATTTTCGGCGGCGAGGCAGAAGATGGAAGCCAGATCGAAGGTCTCCCACTGGTCGGAAACGATATTCGCTTGGCGGAGATCTATTACACTTACGGACTCGCCCTGGCGCGTACCGGTCAATGCGGTGAGGCGTTACAGATCGCCCAGGAGATCCAATCCAAGATCCCAACCGATGAAACGGCAACATTCAACGCGGGCGAAATGATTCGCATCTGCGAAGAGAATCTTGCCAACCCGCCCGCGAGCACCTCAACACCGGCGAGTGCAGGAGCAACTCCTACGCTCTCGCCATCCATAACTTCCACGCCATGAACATTTCACCACGTCGTCCGCTGTTCAACCGACAGCCCCAGCCCAATATCTATCGTATGTTCCTATGGGTGATCATGCTTTTAGGCGGGATCTGGATCCTGCAACAGATCAGCCGCGGCGATATTAAACCGCTCTTTCAACCGACGCCGACTCCCACCCGTTCGCCCGATTCGTTGAAACTGGAGGGTGAAGCCTTCTTCAGCGCGGGAAACGTCAACGCGGCGATTCAAGCCTACCGTGCGGCTGTGGACGTGAACCCCAACGACGCCAACACGTGGATGGAACTCGCTCGCATCCAGACCTATTCCTCCGCATTCCTCATCACCAACGATCAGAAAAAAGCGCGGCTAACTGAAGCGCTCGAATCGGCAACCAAAGCCGCGGAACTCGCGCCCGACAATAGCGCCGCGCACGCCATCCGCGCTTTCGCGTTGGACTGGAACGCCAACTCCAACTTCCGCACTACCGAAGAAGTGCAGAATTTTCTGCGCGATGCGGAGGCTGAATCGTTGACCGCGCTGCAGTTGGATAACTCCAACACGCTGGCGTTGGTGTACTATGCCGAAGTGCTTCTTGACCAGCAAAAATGGGACCAGGCAGACTTGACCATAAAGCAAGCGCTCGCGCAGGATGATACTCTCATGGACGTTCACCGCGTGAACGCGGCAGTGCTGGAAACCTTCGGTCAATACAATCTTGCCATTACCGAATGGGATAAGGCGATCGCCATCGAGCCGAACTTCACGTTTCTGTACACCCGCGCCGGCGCGAATTATCGAATCCTTGCGTTTGATATTGCAAGCAGGCAGGGCATCGAGGCGGCGCGTCCCACGTATGAGAAATCGCTGGAGTATTTCGATAAAGCCGTGCGCATCAATGAGCAGATCGGGGTGAAAGACCCGGGTCCGCATTTGTCTATTGCGCGCACCTACTCGCAGTTGGGTGAATATTTTGCCGCCGCGCGCAACGTGCAAAAGGCATTGGAATACGAACCGACGAACCCCGATATTTACGGACAGTTGGGGATCGTATACTTTCGCTCTCGGAATTATGAAGGCTCGATCTTCTCGTTTAAGTGCGCAACGTATGGTTGCTCCGGTGAGGATTCATGCAAAGGTCGCGGGCTTGAACGTTGTTTCCCTGATCTCAACGAGAACCCGGTAGACGTGCCGGGGCTTGCCATTTCGCCGAACACCATTGTGTATTATTACACCTATGGTTCGGTACTTTCAGCGTTGAGCCGACCAAGAGCTAATCAATGCGACGAGGCGATGAAGGTAATGAACGATGTGCGGACAGAACTCCGCAATAACCCCGATAATTATATTGACGGGCGCGAGACCATCCTCAGCATTGTGCAGGCAGGAGAAGCCATCTGCGCCTCGCTGGCAGACGGGGGCGCGCCAGTTCCCACAGTCACGAGTGAGGCGAGCGGGGGAGTCACTGCAACTCCGACGCCGTAGCCTTCACCCTTGCGAAGGTTCTCAACCTTCGCAAGGGTCATCTCAGATTTCCATAAGAATTTTTACAATCCCCTTGACTTGCCCTCTTGAAATGAGTATTATTGCGTTTAGCACTCGCGCAAGAAGAGTGCTAATTTCATGATTATTCCAAATTCCAATCAGGAGGCAGAAAGATGGCAAGCAAACTAAAGTTGAAGCCCCTTGGCGGACGCGTGATCGTTGAGCCTATCGAGCAGGAAGAAATGACTGCCGGCGGGATCATCCTTCCCGAAACCGCAAAGGAAAAACCGCAGGAAGGCAAAATCCTTGCCGCGGGACCCGGCGAGCGCGATGAAGACGGCAAGCGCATCGCCATGGATGTGAAAGTAGGGGATCGTGTGCTGTATGCGAAATATTCCGGCACCGAAGTGAAAGTGGATGGCAAGAAACTGCTCATCCTCAAAGAGAACGATATTTTAGCCATCGTTGAAGGCTAATTCTGGAGGAATGAAAAATGGCTGCTAAACAAATTGTCTTTTCAGAAGACGCCCGCCGCAAACTCAAGAACGGCATGAACGTGGTTGCCAACGCGGTCGGCGCAACTCTCGGACCGAAGGGCCGCAACGTGGCGATCGATCGCAAATTCGGCTCCCCGACGGTCACTCACGACGGCGTTTCCGTCGCGAAGGAAATTGAACTCGAAGATCCGTTCGAGAACATGGGCGCGCAACTTCTCAAAGAAGCCGCATCCAAGACCAACGACATTGCCGGCGACGGCACAACCACCTCGACCGTGCTGGCTCACGCCATCGTCAACGAAGGCTTGAAGACGCTTGAAGCCGGTTACAACCCGATGCTTCTCAAGCACGGCATTTCTCTCGCTACCGAAACCGTTGTGGAAGAACTTCGCAAGATGTCGGTGAAGATCGACACCAAGGGCGATATCGCCTCCGTTGCGACCAACTCCGCCGCAGACGAAGAGATCGGCGGCTTGATCGCCGATGTGATGGACAAAGTCGGCAAAGACGGCGTCATCACCGTGGAAGAATCAAAGTCCATGCAGTTCGAGCAGGAATTCGTCGAAGGCATGCAGTTCGATCGCGGCTACCTTTCGCCCTACTTCATCACCAGCGCGGACAAGATGGAAGCCATCATTGCCGACGCCTACGTGCTGATCAACGAGAAGAAGATCTCCGCCGCGCAAGACATTGTCCCTCTGCTCGAAAAACTCGTGCAGATCGGCAAGCGCGAACTCGTCATCATCGCCGAAGATATTGACGGCGAGGCGCTCGCTACCCTCGTGTTGAACAAACTACGCGGCATGTTGAACGTGCTCGCTATCAAAGCCCCCGGCTTCGGTGATCGCCGCAAAGCCATGCTGCAAGACATCGCCATCCTCACCGGCGGAACCGTGATCGCCGAAGAGACCGGTCGCAAACTCGAAACCGCCACACTGCAAGACCTCGGCCGCGCCGAGAAAGTTATCTCGGACAAAGAGAACACCACCATTATTGGCGGCAAGGGCAAGAAGGCTGATATCGAAGGGCGCATCAAGGAAATCCGCTCTGAGATCGAAAAAAGTACCAGCGACTACGACAAGGAAAAACTGCAAGAGCGCCTCGCCAAGTTGAGCGGCGGCGTCGCCATCATCCGCGTGGGCGCGGCAACCGAAACCGAAATGAAGGAAAAGAAACACCGCGTCGAAGACGCACTCTCCGCCGCGCGCGCCGCAGTGGAAGAAGGCATCGTCCCCGGCGGTGAAATTTCCCTCATCAATGCCGGCGCCAAATTAGACAAACTTGCGAAAGAAAACGGCGACGAAGACAGCGAAGTCCGCGTGGGCATCAACATCGTCAAGAAGGCACTCGAAGCCCCGATCCGCAGACTCGCCTCGAACGCGGGGCAAGACGGTTCCGTCATCATTGACACCGTCCGCCGCACCGCCGCCGAGAAGAAGAACAAGAACATCGGCTACAATGTGCTCACCAACAAATATGTGGACATGATCGAAGCCGGCGTCATTGACCCGGTCAAAGTGGTGCGCGGCGCGCTCGAAAATGCCGCCTCCATCGCCTCGATGATCCTCACCACCGACGTGCTCGTCACCGACATGCCCGAGAAGGACAAACCCGCTCCCGCCATGCCGCCCGGTGGAATGGATTACTAAGATAAAAACCTTGCGAAGGCTCTCAGCCTTCGCAAGGTTTTTTATTCGATATAATCAGGGGATAATGACTCTTCATCATTGCCGCAACTTCATCTGGATATTCTTAACCCTTGCGCTCGGACTCGCTTCGTGCGCGTCTCCTTCGACAGTTCAACCTGTTGACACACCCTCGGCAACCTCCACGCCCCAGCCGCCGACCGCCACACCCGAACCCATGGCGTTGACCGTCAACGACGAAGGTATCACCCTCGTCGAATTTAACGCGGCGGTGGCAGATTACATCAACGCGCAAGCCGCGCTCGGCACGCCAGTCGATTCGGCAACGGCAACCAGCGCGGTGATTGACGATCTCGTGGCGCAAACGCTCCTCGCGCAAGCCGCGCGAGCCGAAGGTTTTACGCTCGACGATGCCGCCTTGCAAGCGCGGATCGATTCGCTGACCCAACAACTCGGCGGCGCCGACGCGCTCGAAGCGTGGAAAAAAAGTCACGGGTACAGCGACCCAGCCTTCCAGTCCGCGTTGAAACGGGCGGCAGAATCCGCGTGGATGCGTGACAAAATCATTTCATCCGTACCGGAGACTGCCGAACAAATCCACCTCCAGCAGATTCTGCTCTATAATGAAGATACGGCGCGCAGTTTTCTCCTTCAGTTGAACGGCGGAAGCGACTTTGACGAGCTTGCCTTGAAAGCCGACCCGGTGACGCGCGGCGATCTTGGCTGGGTGCCGCGAGGTTATTTGCTCAATAAAGAGATCGAGGATGCCGCGTTTAGACTGGCAGTGGGCGAACATACCGATGTGATCGCCACAGATGTTGGATTTCATATTTTGAGAATTTTGGCGCGCGACCCGGCGCGTCCGCTTTCGCCGGATGCCTTGTTATCGTTGCAGGCGCTTGCGCTGAAGAATTGGGTCGCGGAGCAACGTCAATCCGCTGTGATCGTGACACAGTAGTTTCACTATACGGAGCAATTTGATGAGTGATGATTTTAATTTCGACGGCAAACAATCAGGCTCGCGCGGCGGAGGACGAAAACTTGAGTTGTGGGATTTTCTTTCGATTCTCATGCTGCTCTCCACCGTTTGCCTTGTCCTCTATTTTGGTCTGGTGTTCATCAACCCCAATTCAGGGTTGAATGTTTTGCCTCCCAGCGGATTGGGACCGAAAACAGCCACTCCCACCGTGACTCCGATTCAATTGGAAGCAACCTGGACCGCCAGCCCAACCATCGCGCTGACCGCCAGCGATACTCCTCGCCCGACCTTCACCCCGTTTTCAACGAATACGCCGTTCTCGCTCATTCCGCCCACGCGCACACGCAAGCCGCCCACGGCGACGCGCACACCCAAAGCCCCCTTCGGCGCGACAACTCAACAGGTGGAGAGCACCGTTGTGCATCCCGAATTTGCGTGCAATTGGGCGGGCATCGGCGGCACGGTTGTGGATATTAATAACAGCCACATCTATGGTCAGGTGATCGTCTTGCGCGGCATTTTAGATGGCAAGACAATCGAGATGCAAACCGTGAGCGGCATCAACAAGGAGTATGGTCCATCGGGTTTTGAATTTGCGTTGGGCAATGCTCCGATCGCTTCGACCGCGCTCTATGTTCAACTGGTAGACTTAAATGGGTTGCCGCTGTCCGCTCAAATTTCTGTGCCCACCTCTGCCGACTGTGGAAAAAATCTTGTTCTGGTGCGTTTCAAGAAGAATAAGTGATCGATCGATTTGTCTATTGAAAAACAGGCGACCAATTTCGGTCGCCTGTTTTGTTATACAGCCACATTCCAATGTTCGTACTTTGGAAGTTTTGCCCGAACCGCATCGTCCACCAGCGCGCGCAGTTGAGTTGTGACGGGACCCATCACGCCTCTTCCCACGGGACGGTGGTCTACCTTCGTGATGCCGGTCACGCCTGCGGCGGTGCCGGCGAAGAACATTTCCTCGGCGATGTATACTTCTGTGCGATCGATCGAACGTTCCACCACATCGATTCCCAATTCGCGGCGGGCAAGTTCGATCACCGTTCTGCGGGTGATGCCTTCGAGAATATTATCGGTGATGGGCGGCGTGACCAGCGCGCCATCTCGTACCATAAAGATATTCATGGCAGAGCCTTCTGATACGTGTCCGTTGTGGTCGAGCACCAGCGCCTCATCGAAGCCAGCCTGCACGGCATCCGATTTGATCAACGCCGAGTTTACGTAGGCGCCTGCCACTTTGGCGCGGGCGGGGATCACGTTGTCGTCCACTCTGCGCCATGAGGAAAATGTCACATGCGCGGAGGTGTCGTTCTTTACGTATTTTTCATACCCCATTACGAAAATACTGAAGTCATCTTTCACATCGTGTAAGCGGACTCCGATCCCCAGGTCTGCCTTGTAAAACGTGGGGCGGAAGTAAATATCCTGCTTCCAGTTATCTGTCCGAAGAAGATCAAGGGTGACCTGGATTAGGCTTTCTTCATCGTACTCCGTTTTGATCGACATCATCTTGGCAGAGTGCAATAACCTGCGGAAATGGTCATAGGGACGAAAAACGAAGAGACGTTGCTTCTCTTCGTTCCAAAATGCCCTCATGCCGCCAAAAATAGACGTGCCATACAGGAATGCGTGCGCGGCGATGCTAATTTTTGCTTCAGACAGGGGAACGATCTTGCCTTCAAAATAAGCGTGCTTCGAGAGATCCACGTGCGCCTCCAAAAAAATGAGATTGGGACCGACTCTTACGGGCGAATTATACCTGAGGAGTCCGTATCAATCGCCGTTACGGCTGATTCAAATTCGGCGGGTTCGACTTGACGCGTCGGCTTTTCCGCTCTTGACATACGGCGGAATCTCATTAAAATCTAATTCGATAACTATCGAATTAGATTAAGCGAGCGAAACTATGAATGCCCAGCCTGAAGTTTTAGATTTTGTCAAAGCGATGTCGTCCGCTGAACGCCTGCGGGTGATCGGCGCGCTTGCGCATGGGCGCGCTTCCCAAGCCGAGATCGCCGAGCAATTGCATGCCCCGGTGCGGGATGTATTTCAGCATCTGTCTTTTCTTATTCGCGCGGGCATCGTCCACGAAGCGGATGAGATGTATGAATTAGACGAGAAAGCCATCGAGTCGCTGGCGCGAGGGCAGTTGAAAGATAGCCGCCCGCAATACGAGGAACAACCCGAGGATGTCCGCAAGGTGTTGAAGGCGTATCTCAATACGGATGGAACGATTAAAGAGTTTCCGCTGGAAACAAAACGATTGCACATCCTATTGAACTTTATCGTGGATGTTTTCGCTTTCGACGCACATTACACGGAAAAGGAAGTCAACACAATCCTGCGTCGTTTCCATGTGGATACAGCCGCATTGCGTCGGTATCTCGTGGATCACGGTCTCATGGCGCGCGAAAGCAATGGATCGAAATATTGGAGAGTTAACGATGGACAATAAAAAATCAAGAAGAGAAATTAATCGCGAATATGCGGAGCGCGTCAAGCCTGCTGGCGTGTATCAGGTCAAAAACCTTTCCAATGGAAAGGTTTTGCTGGGCAGCAGTTTAAACCTGGAAGGACCGCTGAATCGTCATAAGTTTATGCTCAAGGTTGGCAGTCACACCAACAAAGCCCTTCAAGACGACTGGAATGAACTTGGCGCTGAAAAGTTTGCGTTTGAAATTTTGGAAGAGGTACAGCGGAAAGATGTTCCAACCTTCAACTTGTCGGATGAATTGACCTTGTTGGAGATGATCTGGTTGGAGAAACTGCAGCCATTCGGCGAGCGCGGCTATAACCTCAATGAAAGAATTCGCGAGGCGTGAAAACATCGTGAGCGAAGAACTTGTCACCTTTTTCAAAGCATTAGCGGATGCAAACCGCCTCAAGATCGTCGGTTTGCTCGCGGAGAAATCCTACAGCGTGGAGGAACTTGCCGCGTTGTTGAATCTCAAGCCATCCACCGTGTCGCATCATTTGGCGCGGCTGGCAGAGGCGGGGTTGGTCACTTCGCGCGCCGAAAGTTATTACACTGTCTATCAACTGGATCGAAAGATGCTTGAGGAAAAATCGCGCAATATGTTCTCGCAGACCGAACTTTCGACAGTGGTCGCGGACGTGGATGCGGACGCATACGACAAGAAGGTGATCAAAGATTATTCCCGCCGCGATGGGACGTTGAAAGCGTTCCCGTCACAACGTAAGAAGTTCGACGCCATTCTTCGTTACGTCGTGAAAGCGTTCGATGTGGGGAAACGCTATAGCGAAAAGCGCGTCAACGAAATTTTGTCGCAATATCATGAAGATACCGCCACGTTGCGGCGCGAGTTGGTCGGGCTGGGATTGATGAAACGCGAAGGCGGGGGAGGAGAATATTGGCGGGTGTAGAACCGTTAACCGCTAAGCCCGCCAAGTTTTTCTTTGCGACCTTAGCGATCTTCGCGGTTAAAAATTTTACTTTCTACCGAGTTGCTCGCGGTTGACAAGTCCCTTTTGCCACGCGTACACCGCCACTTGCGTGCGGTCGGCAAGATGCAATTTACTGAGAATGTTGCTTACGTGTCCTTTGACGGTGTTCTCACTGATGACCAGTTTCTCCGCGATCTGGCTGTTGGTCATGCCGTTGGCGATCAAGCGTAGCACATCCAGTTCGCGTTCGGTGAGTTCGGTAAACAAGGGCTGTTCTTCGCCATTCTCAGAGCGGATGTTTTGCAAAACACGCGCGGCAACGAGCGGATGCAACGTCACTTCTTTTTGCGCCGCGCGGTGCAGCGCTTCTACAAGTTTTTCCATCTTCATATCTTTCAAAATATACGAGATCGCGCCCGCCTTCAACGCGGGGAAGATGTGCACATCCTCGTGATACGAAGTCAGCACTACGATCTGTGTGCGTGGGCTGATCTGTTTGATGCGCCGCGTGGTCTCCACGCCGTCCATGCCGGGCATGATGAGGTCGAGCAGCACGATATCGGGGATGTAATCTGAAACCAGTTTGAGCGCGGCTTCGCCCGAGGCGGCTTCGCCGACCACCTGGAATTCCTTTACGGTTTCGATGTAAGAACGGATTCCGTTCCGCACGACTTCGTGATCGTCCACAAGGATGACGCTGATTCGGTTGTTTTGATTATTTTGTGCCATAGCCGCTTCCTTCTCAATTTTTGATTGGCGCCTGTATCAGGATCCGTGTTCCGTGCCCCGGCGCGCTTTGGATTTGTACCGTTCCATGAATACTGCTTACGCGTTCGCGAATCGAACGCAGACCCATACCGTATGATTTTTTTTCAAGGTCGAAACCGCATCCATCGTCGGCGAGGGAGAGTTGCACCGAGTCGTGATTATAGACGAGGGAAATATCCATGCGGCGGGCTTTGCTGTGTCGCGCCACGTTTGCGAGCGCCTCTTGCGCCACGCGGTAGAGCGCTTGCTCCATTTCGAGGGGGAGGCGGCGCTCGCCACGGTTGACCAACTGTATGGTGGTGTCGTTGCGATTTTCCCATTCGTAAATGTAATCGCGCAGGGCGGCGGGTAATCCTTTTTCCTGTAGCGCGATCGGGTAGATCTCCTGCACGAGGAAGGTTAATTCCTGAATTACATCGCTGACGAGGTTCTCCGCTTCGCCGAGGTGCATGGAGACCAGATCGCCGTTGCCGTTCAAACGACTGCGGACGGTGCCAAGTTGGGCGAGCGCGGCAAATGCCTTCTGTTTTGCCGAATCGTGCAGGTCGCGCGCGAGGCGGTTGCGTTCTTCCATGACCGCCAGGTCTTTGGTCTGTTCGAAGAGTTCCATGTTGGCAATCGAGATGGATGCCCGCTGGGTAATGGCGGAGAACAGGCGGGTGATATCGTCGCCGATCAGGTTGGGCGTGGTGAAGCCGACGTTGAACACGCCGACGATTTTTCGATCGACCGTGATGGGGATTAATGCAAAGGAGCGAATGCCCTCGGCGATCAGCGCCTGACGGATATTCGGTTGAAATTCATTCAGTTCGACTTGTCGCACGATGACGGGTTGCCCGGTCTCAAGCACCTCGCCGATCAGGCCCTTGCCTTTTTCAAATTCAAGAACTTTGAGCGTTTCCGGCGCGAAGCCTCGGCTGACGCGCGGCACTACGCGGGTTCGTTTTTCATCCCAGGCAAAGACCACGCTTCGATCGGCGTTGAGCATATCCACTGCCACGTCGACCAGCGTTTGAAAAACTTGATTCAAACTGACATTGCGCAGGATTCGCTCGTCTGCCTGGTAGAGCGCTTCAATTTCCCGGTTTCTGTTTTCAAGCGCGAAGGTTCGTTCTTTCACGAGCCGTTCAAGAGCGCGATTTCTATCTTGTATGGATTTTGTTCGCAAGCGTACCCCGCCTGCAACCACGGCGACCGCCAATACCGCGATGAACGCGCGAAACCATATGGTTTGCCAGAACGGCGGGATAACCGTCAAGGTAATGCGGGTTGGCGTTTCACTCCATACCCCATCGCTGTTTGAGGCATTGAGCAAAAGGGTGTAGCTTCCCCCGGGCAGGTTGGTATAGCGCCCGTTTCGCCGGGTGCCGATGAAATGCCAGTTGGTGTCGAATCCCTCGAGCGTGTAAGCGTATTGATTTTTGCCGGGTTGGTTGAAACTCAAGGCGGCAAATTCAAACTCGAACGAGTTCTGAGGGTAGGCTATGGTGATCTCGCGCAGTGTTTCCACGGTTGAGTCGCCGGCAAGCGACTGCCCCTCCTGGTCGAGCGATATCAGGGAGATTTGCGGCGGGTATGGGCTATCTGTAATTTCGAGCGGGCGGAAGACGGTCAAGCCGTCTATGCCCCCAAAATAAAATTCGCCGTCTTTCCCTTTTGCAAACGCGTTGGAATTAAACTCATTGCTCTGCAACCCATCGCCGCGATCGTAATTGCGGAAGGTTTCGGTATCCGGGTCGAAGCGGGCGATGCCGTAATTGGTGCTCATCCATAAGCGCCCATCCTCGTCTTCAAGAATTCCATACACAGACCCGTTGGGCAGTCCGTCTTTTTCCACATAATGGGTGAACGAATCGGTTTCCGGGTGATACAGGTTTAATCCGGTTCCGGCGGTTCCAACCCAAAGCCTGTCTTTGGAATCGACGTACATGGAAAGGATGGAATCTCCGCTCAAACT
>JAJTXU010000106.1 GCA_021462845.1 Anaerolineales bacterium | reverse complement strand
ATTGGTTTACCGTAGTAACGACTTCAGTCGTTTTTTTGCGGCGAAAAAGCGACTGAAGTCGCCACTACGATGTCAGGCAATCATGGTTACTCGGAATAGAGACTGGAGGTTGGAGATTTGCTGTCGCCGAGGCGGTAGAGGGAGAAGCCGGCGGATTGCCAGTCTTTCCGATTCCAGGCGTTGACGGTGTCAATTGCGATGCGCGCTTTGGTTTTGGATGCGACGCTGGTTGGATTCAGTGTGCGGAATTGCGTGTGGCTCACGAGCAGGAGAATCGCATCCGCGTCTTGGATGGCGGAATCGAAATCGGATGCCATGTTGATCCCTTCGAGTTTTGCGTTCGGGGCAAACGGCTCCCATGCGTGGACGATGGCTCCTTCTTTCTGGAGTAGATGGATCACTTCGACGGCGGGGCTTTCGCGCAGGTCGTTCACGTCGGGTTTGTAGGCGAGTCCGAGGGCGGCGATCTTTTTATTTTTCAGTAGGCTCGCAGGCACGCTTCGACTTCGCTCGGTCTCGATATGCTTTGCTACTCGACCATCCGCTCCGCTCAGCGCGGAAAATGCTTGTTTAACTTTCTCCACAACAAAATGAGGTTGTTCGTCGTTTACTTTTCGCGCTTGGTAGATGAGCGAAGAAAACTCCGGCGCGGCTTCGACGAGGAACCACGGGTCAACGCTGATGCAGTGACCGCCGACGCCGGGACCGGGGTTGAGGATGTCAATGCGCGGATGCAAGTTGGCGAGTCGGATCGCCTCCCACACGTCCACGCCGAATTTTTCGGCAAGCCGCGCGAACTCGTTGGCGATGGCGATGTTTACGTCGCGGGTCGTGTTTTCCATGATCTTCACCATCTCGGCGGTGGTCGCGTCGGTTTCGTGAATCTCGCCTTTGACGAACGTAGCATACAGATCGCGCGCGGCTCGCGCCGACTCGGGCGTGATCCCTCCGACGATACGCGCGTTGTACACAAGTTCATGCAGGATATTCCCGGGCAACACGCGCTCCGGCGAATAGCACAGGTGGAAGTCCGCGCCCGCTTGAAGGTTCGAGCGGGCTAAAATCGGCGCGACCAGCTCGACCGTCGTGCGAGGCGGCGATGTCGATTCGAGGATGACGAGGTTGCCCTTCCGCAAGACGGGGAGAATCGCCTCGGTCGCCGACGTCACCGCGCGCATGTCCGCGAGTTTGAATCGGATGCCGTTGTGCTCGCCGAATTTGTCGTGCTGAAACGGAGTCGGCACGGAAATGATGAACGCGTCGGCTTCGACGGGCTGGCTGGTTACCGTTAGGTTGCCGACTCGCAAGGCTTCATCGAGCACGTCTTGCAAGCCCGGCTCGTGGATGTGGATTTTGCCCGCTTGCAGGCTTTCGACCACGCGCGGGCTGATATCCACGCCGTGGACTTTGACGCCGCGCGCGGCGAATGTGGCGGCGTAGGGGAGACCGATGTAGCCGAGACCAATAATGCAGATTTTTTGAAATTTCAATTGAACTCCAAAGAGATTACTTTGTTTCAGACGGTTTGTAATTACCGCTGTTGAATTGAACTAATTTAACCCAATCAAGTTCCCCGGTGGCAGCATCGAAAAACTTATTGCCCATTTCAATGGAGAATCGGGTAATGATCTTATCGCGCTCTTTTTCAAAATTTTCATTGTGTTCTCTGGCGCGATGCCCAATCGGCTCGATGATGTCGGTGTACAGATTCGGGTTTTCGCTAATAAAATGCCAAAAGTTTTGTCCCGCGATCTTCATGTAGCCTCGCAGAAACGTTGTTTTTGTTTTCCCATAACAGATTCCTAAAACTGCTTGCGCGTTTAGATTTCGTTTGGCTTGTTTCAAGCGCGCGATCGCTGTTTTTAAGTCCTGTTCAAGTTTGCTTTGCTGAGAACTATTTCCCCAGTTTGGACCTGATTTTATTGATACAACATAGTGCGTATCGTTGTTGAAGAATTCCAAGTCCACCCCCTGCGCGGTTGATTTGTGTCCGTTGCACGTCTGTTCAGCGACAAAAACAGCCAAGCCTTCCAGAAAATCGCCGAACAATTTTTCCTCAGAAGACGACAGGAACGCGGAAAGTAAATCTCGTACAAGCAACTCCGGGGTTCGTAAGTTTTTTGCCTTGAAAAGATAAGGATTTTTCGTGAGCAGTTTTTCAAACTTTAATTCTTCCAGCGACTTTAATCGCCTTCGATGAAAGTCAACAATGTTCTCGTTGGCGTATCCCCGAACATCATCTAAATTCAAAGCATTCATTTTTTACCCGTCTTTCTGTGTTTGCCATTCTTGGTAACGATATACTTGGCTTTTTTCTCCGCAATGGAAGGCAGTCTGGGCTGGCTTTCTTTGATTCGTTCTCTGGAAAGAGTAACGTACTCGGAGTTGATGTCAATCCCTACAAAATTTCTTCCTAATTCAATTGCAGCCAATGCGGTTGTGCCTGAGCCTACAAAAGGGTCTAATACAACATCGCCGGGCTTGGTAAAAAGTTTGATGAACCATTCAGGCAGGTCTAACGGAAACACCGCGCTATGATTCTTATTGCCAGTTTCAGTTGCCATGTGAATCACGTTCGTCGGGTAGACCATGTCTCTGCCAATCCAATTGGAAACGTTTTTTCCAAAACCGCTTCCCGCTCTTGATTCGTCTCGTATTTTGTCGGTTTCGCTTAATTTGGCGAGGCGTTCTTTTGCCCAAGACCCCACAGGAACCATCACTGCTTCTTGGTACATTGCAAAGTTTTTGTCCTTATTGAATTGAATCAATCTCTCCCAGTTATCGCGAAAGCGATTGGGCCATTTTCCAGGGTATGAGTTCTTTTTGTGCCAAATGAATTCTTCCGTCCACAGCCAGCCTTGCTCCCGGGCTTTTGAAATCAAATCAATTACATAGGTATGGCGTTCGCCGTCCACAACCCTTTCTTTAATGTTCAAGATGAATGTGCCTGTCGGCTTGAGAACGCGAAAGAATTGAGCGGTCTTAGGCAAGAACCACTCCACATAATGATCTGGCTTGATGCCGCCATAGGTTTTTGATCGTTGGTCTGCGTAAGGCGGGGAGGTGAAGATTAAATCAATGCAGTTGTCGGGAAAGTCTTGTAAAACTTTCTCGCAATCCCCAAGAATAATTTTATCTGTGAATTTCATTGCCTGTAATCTCTGGCTACGATGCGGAAGCAGCCTTTCTATAACTGAAAAGCATCGTTTTGAGCCATTTTAATTTCTTTAATTTGGAATTGGTATTCCTGTCGCTCTTCTTCCGAGGATGAGTCGTTGCAATTCCCAAGAAAAAACTCTGATAATCTCAATGCTTCTTCGAGATTTTGGGCTTCAATTGTGACGGCAAAATAACGGGCGAGTCCAACTTCAAAGGTAGGCATGGCATCTCTCTCCTTGTATCTGGTGGGGGTTATTCTAACCTAGAACGATTCCAGCGTGAAATTGCGCAACGCGCCAGCCCGGACTGCGTAGAATAATCAAAATCGTTGTGGTTGTTGTATAATGAAACGGAGGAGCCATGCAAGTTTTACTCGATCCTGATGTTGCGTATCTGGTTTTGTTAGGCGGAGTATTTCTCGCCCTGATGGCTATCGCCACGCCGGGTACGGGGTTCTTTGAGATCGGCGCGTTCTTTTGCTTCGCGCTGGCGGGGTATGCGATCTACAATCTGTCCATCAACTTTTGGGCGCTGATCGTTATCGGCTTGGGAATCGTGCCGTTCGTGTACGCGCTTCAGAAGCCGAAGCGGGAGTGGGCGCTCGCGCTTTCGATCCTGTTGCTGATCGTCGGCTCGGTGTTCATGTTCGCGCAGAGAGGCGGTTTACCGGCGGTGAATCCGCTCGTGGCGGTGATCGCTTCCGCGCTGACTGCGGGATTTTTGTGGATCGCTGTTCGCAAATCCATGGAAGCCGCATTCGCCGCGCCGACGCACGACTTGGGCATGTTGATCGGCTTGGAAGGCGAAGCGCGGACAGACATCCACGAAGAGGGAAGCGTACAGGTCGGCAAAGAATTGTGGTCGGCTCGCAGTGAGAGTAAGATCAAGTCGGGGAGCAAGATTCGCGTAGTTCGTCGAGATGGTTTTGTCGTCGTTGTCGAAAAACAGGAATAACCCTCTTGTGAAGAAGCCTTTGCCACAGAGCGCGCAGAGAAAATAAGAGTTTTTCTCAGAGTTCTCAGTGGTCTCTGTGGCTAAGCAAAGCTTGTTTATGCAAGAGGTCTAGTAAAAACAATTATCAAAAAGGAGCAACTATCATGGAATTACTTACCAGCAGCGCCGTTTGTTTAGTGGGAGCGATCGTTGTCATTGGCTTGGTCTTTTTAGCCAATGCCATTCGAATCGTTCCCGAGTATCAACGCCTCGTTGTCTTCCGTTTGGGTCGCAGTGTTGGACCCAAGGGTCCCGGCATCGTGTTGTTAGTCCCGGTCATTGATCGCGCGGTCAAAGTGGATCTGCGCGAGCAAGTGCGCGAGGTGCCGCATCAGACCTCGATCACCAAAGATAACGCGCCGATCTCGATTGACTTCCTCTGGTACTACAAGGTGCTAGACCCCGCCGAGTCGGTGTTGCAGGTCGGCAACTTTGAATCTGCCGCGGCAGGTATCGCGGCGACCACGCTCCGCGCGGTCATCGGCGGTATCCCGTTGGACGATGTGCTGTCGGAACGCGAACACATCAACAACATGCTCCGCACCCGCCTCGATGAAGTGACCGAACGCTGGGGCGTCAAAGTGACCAACGTCGAGATCCGCGAGATCATCCCGCCGCGCGACGTGCAAGACGCAATGAACCGGCAGATGTCGGCTGAACGTATCCGCCGCGCGGTTGTGACCGAATCAACGGGTACGCGTGAAGCGGCGGTCAACGTGGCGGAAGGCGAGAAGCAGTCGAACATCCTCCGCGCCGAAGGTCAGAAGCAATCCGCCATCCTCGCGGCGGAAGGCGAAAGGCAGGCGCAACTGTTACGCGCGGAAGGTTTCGCGCAAGCGCTGGAGCAGATCTTCAACGCCGCCAAGTCCGTTGACCAGAAGACGATGACGCTTCAATATTTTGAAACGCTCAAGTCCATCGGAACAAGCCCGTCCACGAAGTACATCTTCCCGATGGAATTCACCAGCATGTTGGATAATTTTTTGGGAAAGAAGTAAGAACGTAAACAGGTAGGCAGGTAAACAAGTAGAAAGTAGAAAGTGGATTCATTCTTTCCACTTTCTACTTTCTTTTTTAGAAAACGCTTTTCATGGAAATTCTCCCCGCTGGCATCCTCGACCTCAATTCACTCCGCAAACTCGAACGCGCGTGTTTCGACAAAGATGCGTGGTCGCTGTTCGACCTGATCGCTGTGCTGTCATGGGGCGATGTGATTCGACTCAAGGCGGTGGACAACGGCAACATGATCGGATTCGTGGCGGGCGACACGCGTCCTTCGCAAGGGGCGGCTTGGATCGCCACCATCGCCGTTGATCCACGCTTCCAGCGACGCGGCGTCGGGCGGGCGTTGTTGCTGGCGTGCGAGGCGCGAGTCAATTCGCCGAATATGAAGTTGACCGTCCGCCCGTCTAATCACGGGGCGATTGCAATGTACGAGAAGGAGGGCTACCGCACGGTGGACATCTGGAAAAAATATTACAACGACGGCGAAGATGGGTTGGTGATGGAGAAGTCGTTGTGAGCGTCCCTTCGAAGCGTTTGCCCGAGTTCGATGTTCTTCGGACGATTGCCATTCTGCTCTTGCTTGTTCACCATAGCGGGTTTTACAGCCTCGACCTTGGGCTGAACTTGCAGGTTCTCTCGCCTTTCTTTGAAGCCTTCCTGCTAGGATGTTTCTTTTTCATCTCCGGGTATTTTACGGAGACATCCCTGCAAAGGTCAGAAGGAGACCTTCGGCGCTTTTTTCTATCGCGGTTCATCAAAGTCTATCCTCCGTATTTGATCGCCCTCGCGCTCTTTCTTTCCGTGCTGGGCATCACCTTGCGGGAGAGATTTGATCTGTTCGTGTATGCCGCTGGTCTGCAATTTGTCTTTGCCGATATGGTCAAACCGATTCTGACGTTGTGGTATGTGGGCGCGATCCTCTTGTTTTATGTTCTTTTTGGTTTACTCTGGAAATTTGCCCCGAAAACCACTTTCCTTGTTTTCATCGCCAGCGTTCTGTTCGTTCTCGCGCTTCTTGCCCACAAGGTTGGCGGTCTGTTCGATGCTCGATTTTTCAAATACTACTTTGTGTTCCTGACCGGGATGCTGACTGCTCGTCACGCTGAACCGAGCGGCGTTTTGTCCTCGCGTTATCTGTTGTTGAAAGTTTTGGCGGCGCTCATCGGAATCCGTGTGTTTTCTTTGGCTTCCAGCGGAGAACCGGTGTCTTTGGCATACATCGCTGCGTCCTACACGTTCATTGTTTCGGCTGTGATCCTGCTGTTTGCCGTCATCGCCAAATTGTCTATCATTTCCCCGTGGAAGTGGGTGACAAGCGTTTCCTACGCGTCTTATTTCATTTACCTGTTTCATCGTCCCTTTTGGCAAATACTCGAAAATATCTTTTCTATGCAGGAACAGCAATACCGGATTCTTTTTCGGTTATTGCCAGCCTCGGTAGTTGGCGTCCTTGTATGTTATTTCCTTCAACGGCTTTACGATTCTTTGCTCGCGTCGTTTGGGAGGCAAAGCCTAAAGCCTAAATAGGTAATTTGGTATACAATACCGTCATTCTTTCATGACCGAGTTACTTGCCCCTCCAGTTTGGGTCAACACAAATCAATCCTTTCGGAACATGCTGTCGGATGTGTCGGCTCAGCGCCGCATTGCAGTGGATACCGAATCCAATAGCCTGCACGCCTATCGCGAGCGCGTGTGCCTGATCCAATTTTCGACGCCGAAACACGATTACGTGGTTGACCCGTTCGCTTTTTCAGACCTGCGTCCGCTTGCCCCGATCTTCAGCGACAAAAAGACCGAGAAAATATTTCACGCTTCAGAATATGACTTGATCTGCCTCAAACGCGACTATGGTTTCGAGTTTTGCAATCTATTCGACACGATGCAAGCCGCGCGCGTGTTGGGGTATCCCGCGGTGGGGTTGGATACTTTGCTCGCCGAAAAATTTCAAATGAAGATAGATAAGCGTCATCAAAAAGCGGATTGGGGCGCGCGTCCGCTCACCTCGGCGCAGATTGATTACGCGCGGCAGGATACTCATTACCTGTTCTTGTTGCGCGATCTGATGGAAACGGAACTGCGCGAAAAAGACCGCTGGGAACTCGCGCTCGAAGATTTTGCGCGCGCCTGCAAAGTGGAAGATGCGAAAGAAAAACTCAACGGCTCCTCGTGGAAACGATTCGGCAGTCGGAAGGGCGTGAGTCTGCGCGAGTTGACCGTCCTTTCGGCGTTGTGTCACAGCCGCGATGTGATCGCAGAAAAACTTGATCGTCCGCCGTTCAAGGTCATTGACGATAACTTGTTGCTGGAGATCGCAAAGAGAATGCCAGAGCAAGACGTTGACCTTGCGGATATTGGTCTGAGCACGAAGCAGATCCGTTTGTGGGGCGGCGAGATGATCGCGGCGGCGAAGCGCGGGGCGGCGGCTCCGCTGGTGAAACTGGACCAGCCCAAACGTCCGAGCGACGCGGTGATGAGGCGTGTGGAGAAGTTGAAAGCGTGGAGAAAAAAGGTCGCGCAAGAAATGAAAGTCGAGTCGGATATCGTCTTGCCTAAATTGTATCTGGGTCTGTTCGCGGAAAATCCGCCGAAGAGTTTGCATGAACTCGAAACGGCGATGAAAGATTCGCCAAGGCGATTCCAAATCTATGGCACGCAAATCTTAGGATTGTTCGGAGGCTGAAATGCAAATTCATTTTCACGGCGCGGCGCACACGGTGACGGGGAGTCAGCATTTGTTGGAGATCAATGGACATCGTCTCTTGTTAGATTGCGGGCTGTATCAAGGGCGGAGAGAGGAAACTTATTCTCGAAATTTAAATTTTATGTATGATCCGCGCAGTGTGGACGCGGTGATCCTTTCTCACGCGCACATTGACCATTGCGGCAATTTACCCAACTTCGTCAAGAAGGGTTATGAGGGCCCCATCTACGCGACTCTCGCAACCGTTGACCTGGCGACCTTGATGATGGCTGATTCGGGGCGCATTCAAGAATCGGATGCGGAATTTGTGAACAGAAAAAATTTGGAACGCGGCAAGCCGTTGATCGAGCCGTTGTACACCGAAGTGGACGCGCAACATGCCGCCGATCTGCTTCGCGGCGTGAATTATGGTCAGCCGTTCGAGCCGATCCCCGGTGTGATCGCGAAATTTGTCGAGGCGGGTCACATCCTCGGCTCTGCCGCAGTTTCACTTGAGATCGAAGAAAAGGGAAAGAAAACCCGCTTCTGGTTTTCGGGTGATATTGGGCGATTCGGTCTGCCGTTGTTGCGCGACCCGATCATGCCTGAGCCGGTGGATTATTTATTGATGGAATGCACGTATGGCGACAAGAAACACAACGACCCGTCTGCCGCGTTCGATGAATTCCGCGATGTCGTCAAGCGGACGATCAAGCGAAGCGGCAAGGTGATCATCCCCGCGTTTGCTGTGGGGCGCACGCAGGAACTGGTTTATCACCTGAACACGATGATGCACGACGGCGATGTGCCGCATGTGCCGGTCTTTGTGGATAGCCCTCTGGCGGTCAATGCGTCGCAGATCTTCATGCGCCATCGAGAGGTCTTTGATTCGGAGACGCTCAAATTCATTGAAGAGGCGCGTCACCCGGCGCTTAATTTCAAAATGTTGACCTATGTTCACTCGGTCGAGGAATCGAAAGCGTTGAATAAGCGCACCGACCCGATGGTGATCATCTCCGCTTCGGGCATGGCGGAAACCGGGCGCATTTTGCATCATTTGCGTAACAATATCGAAGACCCCAAAAATACGGTGTGCATCGTTTCGTGGCAGGCGCCGTACACGTTGGGGCGCCGAATCGCCGACCGGGAGAAGCAGATCAAAATTTTCGGCGAGCCGTATTCGGTCAAAGCCGAAGTGGCGACGATCGGCGGTTTGTCCGGTCATGCCGGGCAGGACCTGTTGGTCAAGTATGCGACCACGGTGAAGAAAACCGCGAAGAAAGTTTTCCTTGTGCATGGAGAAGAAAAATCTGCCACGCCGTTCATGGATATTCTCTCTTCACAGGGAATGCACGACGTTTATTACCCCGACATACACGACAGCGCCGAATTATAAGTTATAATCTGCGCCGCACGAACTATGGGAAGGTGCCAGAGTGGTTGAATGGGACAGTCTCGAAAACTGTTGTGGGCTCCGGTCCACCGAGGGTTCGAATCCCTCCCTTCCCGCTAAATAGACCTCACAGGATTTCAAATCCTATGAGGTCTTGTTTGATGGTAAGATTCTCGCAATGAAACTCAACCTCGCGCTCGCGCAGATCGCCACGAAACTGGGGGATGTCGAATCGAATCTCGAAAAGCACCTTGAATTCATCAAGCAAGCGAAAGCGCAAAAGGCGGACTTGCTTGTCTTCCCCGAACTTTCGCTCACTGGCTATGTTTTGCAGGATTTAGTCGCCTCGGTCGCACACACGCCGACGGAGGACGATCCTGTCTTCAAACATCTTCTGCAAGCGTCAAATGACCTCGACCTTGTAGTTGGATTTGTGGATGAAGATTCACGCCACCGCTTCTACATCGCCTCTGCCTACCTCTCAGGCGGACGCGCCGTCCACGTCCATCACAAAGTGTATCTGCCGACGTACGGACTCTTCGACGAGGGACGCTTCTTCGCGTGGGGAGATGCTGTCCGCGCCTTCGACACGCGCTTCGGACGGGTCGGCATGTTGATCTGCGAGGACTTCTGGCACGCTTCGCCTCCATACTTGCTCTGGCTCGACGGCGCGGACATTATGCTATTTTCATCCGCTTCGCCGGGGCGCGGGCTTACCGACAAAGAGAAACTCGAGTCTGCCCGCTGGGTGGAGCGTGTGAGCAAAGCCTATGCCAGCATGTTCACCTCGTTTGTCGCGCATTGCAACCGCGTCGGCTTTGAAGACGGCTTGTTGTTCTGGGGCGGCGCGACGATCAACGACCCGAACGGCGAATTGCTCGCGCAAGGTCCCTACTTTGAAGAAGCGCTGACCGTGTGCGAACTTGATCTCAATCAACTTCGGCGCACGCGAGCGCGGCTTCCGCTGTTGCGCGATGAGCGGACAAATCTCACCGTTGCAGAGTTGCAGAGAATTCTGCAAAAGTGAAATGTGACTTGTAAAATTCAAATACGCTTTGTATAATCCTCGGCGAGGCTACCATGGAAACTACACTCACAAAACGCGGACAGACTGCCGTGCCTGCGGAAATTCGAAAGCGATATAAACTGAAAGAGGGGGATACGCTGGCTTGGATCGACGACGGAAACACAATTCGGGTCGTCTTTCTTCCTGCTGAGCCGGTGAAAGCGTTAAAAGGTTCCGGCAAGGGATATAAATTGAGAGAACGGTTGCTTGCCGAACGCAGGGCGGAATACAAGTATGAAAAAGTACGTTCTTGACACATCGGCGTTAATGACTTATCTCGAAGCGGAAGATGGCTTTGATCGAGTAGAGGCTATTCTCGCCGCCGAGGAAGTAATTGTGCCTTTCATTTCTCTGATGGAACTGTACTACATCAGTTTGCAGGAGCAGGGTCAAGTCGTGGCAGATCAGCGATATGCCGCGTTCAGGCGTTACCCCGTTTTCTGGCAGTTTGATGAGCAGACAACATTGACCGCCGCGCGCCTGAAGGCAACGAATCGAATTTCTCTTGCCGATTCCATGATTGCCGCAATTGCAATTCGGCAAGAGGCGGTACTTGTCCACAAAGATCCTGAGTACGAAGAATTGGCAGGGCAGGTGGAAATGGAAGCCCTCCCTTACAAATCACATGATTGACCTGACAATCAACACCGATGTCGCTCACCAGATCCTGACAGGCTTCATCAAAAGCGAAGTGACGCGCGCGGGATTCTCCCGTGCGGTGGTCGGCTTGTCGGGCGGGATTGATTCAGCCCTGTCGTGTGTCCTTGCCGTTGAAGCGCTGGGGCGTGAGAACGTGCTGGCGGTGCGGATGCCCTACAAAACGTCCAGCCCTGATTCGCTCGCTCACGCCGAGTTGTTGATCGAGCAATTGGAAATTCCCAGTAAAACCATCGAGATCACCGACATGGTCGAGCCGTTGTTTGCCGCCGACGAGAAGATCACGAAACTTCGCAAAGGCAACATCATGGCGCGTGAACGGATGATCGTTTTATACGATCAGTCCGAGGTGTTCAAAGGATTAGTCATTGGCACGAGCAACAAGACCGAAATTCTGCTGGGTTATAGCACGCAGTTCGGAGACGCGGCGTCGGCGATGAATCCCATTGGCGACTTATACAAAACGCAGATCAGGCAGTTGTCGCGCGCGTTGAACATCCCCGCGCCCATTGTTGATAAACCACCATCCGCTGATCTGTGGGACGGTCAGACCGACGAAGACGAACTCGGCTTCACGTATGAAGAAGTGGATCGGCTGTTATATCTTCTCGTTGATCATCGCTACAGCCCGAACGAATGTGTGGAAGCGGGCTTCGATGAAAAATTTGTGAAAGGTGTCGTGAAGCGCATTCAACGGATGCAATACAAACGGATGCAGCCTCCCATTGCAAAGTTGAGCAACCGCACCATCGGCTACGACTTTTTGTATCTGCGCGATTGGGGAACATGATGACTTTTCGCATCCCTCCCGCGCTTGCCCACCGAAAATTTTTTTATCTGTGGCTGGGCTTGCTGATCTCGATGGCAGGCTCGCAAATGCAGCTAGCGGCGATCCATTGGCACATCCGCGAATTGACCGATGAGCCTAATCCGCTGGCGTTGGGCGGAATCGGCTTGGCTCGCATTTTGCCGGTCATCGTCTTTTCGTTCGTCGGCGGGGCGGTGGCAGACAATTACAGTCGCCGCCGAATTCTCTTCATCACGCAGTCCGCTCTTGCAATTCAGGCGATCGTGTTGGCGTACCTCACATTTATGGGCAGTATTGAGATATGGCACATCTATCTCTTGACGGCGATCCAAGCCGCCGTGTCGGCGTTTGACTTGCCCGCGCGGCAGGCGATGACCCCGAATTTGGTTTCGCGCGAGCATTTGCCCTCCGCGTTCAGCATGAGTTCGATTGCCTTCAACGCCGGGGCGATCTTGGGGCCGCTTCTCTTTGGGTTTATCCCTGAAGGCGGGCAGGGCTACGCTTATCTTTTGAATGCGTTTTCGTTTCTCGCCGTGTTAGGCGCGTTGGCGCTGATGGGGCAGGTTTCTCAAGACCTGAATCGCGCTGCGGGCGTGAATCTTCAATCCATGCGCGATGGCGTGAGATTCATTACCTCGCGCCCGCTGATCCTTTCGACCATGATCATGGATTTCATTGCAACCTTCTTTGCCTCGGCAAACACGATGCTCCCCATTGTTGCCCGCGATATTTTACATGTCGGCAAGAGCGGATATTCGTGGCTGGTTTCCGCGCAGGCGATCGGTTCGGTGACAGCGGGGATGGCTGTTTCGCAAATGAGCGAGCTTCGGCGACAGGGTCGGCTTTTTATCGCTTCTGTTACGGTGTTCGGCGCGGCAACCATTTGGTTTGGGTTAAGCCGAGCGTTTCTGGCGGCATTGATCGCGTTGGTTATCATGGGCGCGGCGGATACGGTCAGCACGGTCATTCGTAACACCATTCGGCAACTGCAAACGCCGGATCACATCCGCGGCAGGATGACGAGCGTAAACCAACTTTTCTTTATGGGCGGACCTCAACTGGGGGAGGTCGAAGCGGGAATCGCGGCGTCCCTGTTTGGCGTCCCGTTTGCCATCGTCAGCGGCGGAATCGGATGCCTGGTCGGCATGTCCCTCATCATTTGGAAATGGCCCCAGCTCGTTTCATATAACGGAGACGAGCCGACTCTTGCCGCCGCGCCAGCCGATTGACGCGACCCTTACGATTCCCATACGATTCGACGTTATCATCCTTGTGAACTAAGAGTGCGTTTCTTAAGTCAATTTGTAGCGAGTTTTAACATACGTCGGATACTGGCAATATAAACCATTGATTCGCTGGAAGAGACGGTATGCTCAAAATCGCG
>JAJTXU010000105.1 GCA_021462845.1 Anaerolineales bacterium | reverse complement strand
TTTGCCGCGAATTTCACTAATTCACGCGAATTTTTAAAAAATTAGCGGAAATTCGCGTAATTCGCGGCTTGGTATTGGGGTTTTGCGTAAGTCCTACTACCGTAATCGAGACCCTTCGGTCGCTGGGGAACGCTCCCTCAGTGTGACATGTCGAGAGGTATTCATGCCTACCAAAACCCCACAATCCGACCTCCCCAATATCGGCGCGCCTGCCACGCGCGCATTGGCTCGCGAACGCTACACAACCCTCAAGCAATTGACCAAAATCTCCGAAGCGGAGTTGGCTCAATTGCACGGAGTTGGTCCCAAAGCGATTCGAATTCTGAATGAAGCGATGAAAGCGAAGGGCTGGTCGTTCAAGCCTGCCATAGCGGGGGAGACGTTGAAGAAGAAGGGATCACCCGTCAGCCGCACGGATGCCGTAGACAAGTTTATGCTGGGGTTGAGTCACCCGCTCAAAGCGGAGGTGGAGGCGGTGCGTTCCATCATCAAAGGCGTGGATAAAAATATCCATGAAGAAATCAAATGGAAAGCGCCGTCGTTCAATTACAATGGCGAATATTTGGTGACGTTTAATTTGCGCGACGCAAAACGAATCCACCTGGTGTTTCATAACCCGATGATTCCCAAAGTGAAAAGCGACTTGCTGGAAGGCGATTACAAAGACAGGCGCATGATGTATTTGGGGGATATGAAAGACATCAAGGCGAAGAAAGCCGAACTTGAAAAGATACTCAAGCAATTGATAAAATTGATCACGTAAAAAAACCGTCCCGCAGGTTGGACTTGAAAGTTGTACGCCTTCAAAGAAACCTGCGGGACGTTGTATTAGGAGAAACCATGCCACAAGAATACATCGAGATTCTCGGCGCGCGCGAAAATAATTTGAAGAATGTTTCATTGCGAATCCCCAAACGCAAGATCACGATCTTTACGGGCGTGTCGGGTTCGGGAAAATCGTCCATTGTGTTCGATACGATCGCGACTGAATCGCAGAGATTAATGAACGAAAATTTCAGCATGTTCGTGCGGAACTTTCTGCCGAAGTACGGACAACCCGATGCAGACTCAATTGAAAACCTGAGCATGTCCATTGTGGTGGATCAAAAACGCATGGGCGGCGGTTCACACTCGACCGTCGGCACGATCACAGACATCAACACGCTTCTTCGCTTGTTATTTTCACGGCTTGGAAAACCGCATGTTGGCTCTGCGAATCTTTTTGGTTTCAACGACCCGCAAGGCATGTGCCCCGAATGTAACGGCTTGGGTCGCAAACTGGATGTGGACCTGGATAAATTTTTGGATACATCCAAATCGTTGAACGAAGGCGCAATTCTATTTTCGGAATACGCTGTGAATGGCTGGTATTGGGGGCAACTCATCAGCACGGGCTTATTCGACCCTGACAAGAAGTTGTCGAAATACAGCAAAAAGGAAATGGACGATCTGTTGCACAGCGAGCCGATGAAGATCAAGACAAAGGTTGGGGCAAAGGATTTCAACATGACCTTTGAGGGCATCGTCACCCGCTTTACGAACAAGTACATCAAGCGCGATCTAAAGACCATGTCGGCGCGGACGCAAAAGCAGGTTGAGCCGTTTATGACGATGGGTCCATGTTCGATGTGTAAAGGCGCAAGGTTGAGTCAAGCGGCGTTGAAGAGTAAGATCAACGGCTACAACATCGCAGACTTAACTTCAATGGAAATTCCAGAGTTGATTAAGGTTGTCAAAACATTCAAAGAACCCGCGGCGCAATCCATCGTCAAAGGTCTGATAGAACGGCTGGAACATTTGGTAGATATTGGTCTCGAATACCTCTCGCTCAGCCGCGAAACGGACACATTATCTGGCGGGGAATCTCAGCGCGTGAAGATCGTCAAACACTTGGGCAGTAGTTTGACGGATGTGATTTACATCTTCGATGAACCAAGCATAGGATTGCACCCAAGAGACGTGCATCGCATGAATGAATTACTGCAAAGATTACGAGACAAAGGCAACACGGTCATCGTCGTCGAGCATGACCCTGACGTAATCAAAGCCGCCGATCATGTGGTCGATATTGGTCCGCACGCTGGGACGCATGGCGGCGAGATCGTCTACGAAGGAAGTTTTGCGAATTTGCTGAAAGCCAATACGCTGACGGGCAAGTTCATGAATCAAAAAGTCCCGTTGAAAGATGAGTTCCGCAAAGCAACGGGCAAGTTGTCAATCAAAAATGCCAAAGCGAACAACTTGCAAAACGTCAGCGTGGATATTCCAACGGGAATCTTGACGGTTGTCACGGGCGTGGCGGGTTCGGGTAAAAGTTCGTTGATCAATGAAGTCTTTTTGGCACAGCATCCCGATGCGATTGTCATTGATCAATCTGCTGTTGGAGCCAACAGCCGCTCCAACCCCGCCACCTACACAGGCATTTTGGATGATGTCCGCAAGGCGTTTGCGGCGGCGAATAAAGTACAGACTTCGTTATTCAGTTTCAACTCGAAGGGCGCCTGCGAAAATTGTCAGGGACTGGGCGTGATCTACACCGATCTGGCATTTCTCAGCGAAGCCAAAACTCCCTGCGAAGTGTGTGAAGGCAGGCGTTTCAAAGATGAAGTGCTGGGATATAAATTGAACGGAAAAAATATCTCGGAAGTTTTGGCGATGAAAGTGGAAGATGCGCTCGAATATTTTGAACTTCCCGAAGTGAAGAAAAAATTACAAGCCATGAGCGATGTGGGCTTGGATTATTTGAGTCTGGGTCAACCTTTGAGCACACTTTCAGGCGGAGAATGTCAGCGCATTAAACTTGCCAGCGAGTTGCACAAGAAGGGCAGTGTCTATGTGATGGATGAACCGACAACAGGCTTGCACATGTCTGATATTGAGCATTTTATGCAAGTCATCAACCGCCTCGTGGATGCTGGCAATACGGTTGTTGTGATCGAACACAATTTGCATGTTATAAAGAACGCAGATTGGATCATTGACATGGGTCCCGAAGGCGGACACAAAGGCGGGAAAGTCATTTTCGAAGGCACGCCCAAGCAACTGGTCGGCGCGAAGCGTTCGATCACGAGCGAATATATTCGAAACTAAAGGAGAAAGCTATGGCAGGCTTAACCCCATCCCAGGAAATTGACAGGCAAATCAAAGATTTGGGCAGTGACTGGCGCGGCAAAATGTTGGCGCGTATGAGGAAGTTGATCCTTTCCGCCTCTTCCGACCTTTCAGAAGATTGGAAATGGGGCACTGCCGTGTTTGTCTGCAAAGGCAATGTGGTGGCGGCTGGGATTTTCAAAGACCATGTGAAATTAAATTTCTTCAAAGGCGCATCCTTGAAAGACCCGAAGAAATTGTTCAATGCGGGTCTCGAAGCCAAAGGCTCGCGCGGAATTGACCTCACTGAAAAATCAAAAATAGACGAAGCCGCGTTGAAAGACTTGATCCGTGAAGCGGTGGCGTTGAATTCGGCGAAGAAGAAATGATAAAGGACGATGGACGATTGACGATTGACAATGGTCTGTGGTCAATGGTCTATCGTCCAAAAGGATAACCCATGAAAATCCACCTCGTTGACGGCACCTACGAACTCTTTCGCGCGCATTTTGGCGCGCCGCCGAAAAAATCCCTGAGCGGACAAGAAGTCGGCGCGACGCTTGGACTGGTCCGCAGTTTGTTGATGTTGCTACAAACCGAAGGCGTGACCCACGTCGCTGTGGCGTTTGACCATGTGATCGAGTCGTTTCGCAACAAGATGTATGCGGGCTACAAAACCAGCGAAGGCGTTGACCCGATCATCTTGAATCAATTTGAGATTGCGGAAAAAGCGGTGTCCGCTTTGGGCGTGCCTGTCTGGTCCATGGTCAAGTTTGAAGCGGACGATGCGATTGCGACCGCTGTGACAAAGTTCGAGAAAGAAAAATCTGTGGAGCAGGTCATCATCTGTTCGGTGGATAAAGATTTGACTCAAATGGTGGATGGCAAGAAAGTCATTTGCTGGGACAGGCGGCGTGAAATCCTTTTGGATGAAAAAGGCGTGGTTGAGAAATTCGGCGTGAAGCCAGAGTCAATTCCTGATTATCTCGCTTTAGTTGGCGACTCGGCGGATGGCTACCCTGGTATCAAAGGCTGGGGAGAGAAATCTACATCAGCTATTTTGGCGAAATATAAACACATCGAGTCCATTCCCAAAGACCCGAAGAAAATTCCGTTGAGTTTGGGGCGCGCGACGACTCTGTTGGAAAATCTGCGAGCGAATTATCAAGATGCGCTGCTGTTCAGGGAATTGTCCACGCTTCGGCTGGATGTTCCGTTGAAAGAGTCGCTCAAAGATCTGGAGTGGAAAGGGGCGCGACCAAGCTTGAAGAAAGTGTGCGCAGAATTAAGGGAGGAGAGAATCGTCGAGCGGGTGAAGAGATGGAGGCAGTGATTCCCTGCATAACCGATTGGTAATCAGTAGTAAAATTGTCGTGAATAGGAGCCACAATGGAAGTTCATGAACTGGTCATCGAAATGAAGTTGCTGGAACGGCGATTGACGCTGTACGAAGAAAAATACGGCATCCTGAGCGAGGATTTTTACGCCGCGCTCACCACCGGCAAATTAGCCGACTACGACTCCTACGATGAAACCCGCGCCGATTTCAGCCGCTGGAAGGGTATTTTTGAAACATGGCAACGACGGAAAGAGTCGTACCGTAAGCAACTTCGCGAACGCGGGCTTTCCGAAGTTTTGCGCGTTCAACCCGCGTATTAATGCCTGACTCCCCACTAACATCGCTGAACGACTATAGCGTTTTCATTGCTGAATTGTTCAGCAAGTCCAATATTGCAAGTTCCACTGTCTCTGTTTGGTCGGATAGTCCGTACACGGGTATTGCCGAAGGTGAAGTCCTTTTTGCAAATGGCTTACGTCTTCGAATGAGGGAGGAAATGGATTTCGACGCGGGGTTGATCATTTCATATGGATATGAAGTGTATCGGGGAGAGGAACGCCTGTATTGGTATGACGACTTTCCGCATCCCAACGACCCAACTCTGGCTTCGACCATGCCGCATCATAAGCACATCCCGCCTGACATCAAGCATCATCGTGTTCCCGCGCCGAATATAAGTTTTACTCAGCCAAATCTTCCCGCGCTCATTGAGGAAATTGAACAGACTGGTAAGCCGTAAGTTACTTACCGCGCTTGAGCAAATTAAATCAAGGTTCGAGAGAGGAAAGAATCGTCGAGCGGGTGAAGAAGTGGAGGTCACGCTAAAAGCGCGACCTCCAAAAGATTCTCGGTAACCTGCCGATGATAGTTGTCATGCCATTTCCAAGTCACCTATCGAGTCTGGGCTGGTAATGATTTGCTTCTTCTCTTAACTTGAAAACTGGTCACAGATTCCCTGCTAAATCCTTGGCTGATTTGAGAGATGATATTTTTCCGCGAGGTATAATCGCGCAATGTTAAACACACCTTACCCGCTGACACGTGACAGCCGACTGGCGATGGACCAAGCCGGGCGCATTGCCGAACAGAACAAACAAGGCTCGGTTGATTCGTTGATGCTCCTACTCGCGTTATTGCGCTTGCCGAATTCACAGGCGCAGGCTGTCTTGAGGTCTCTCAATGTGAAGGTGGATAACCTTGCCGCGCGTGTCTCAGCCACCATCAAGCTTGAGGCGCAACAGGCAGCTCTGCTTCCCGGAACGAAAATCAACCTGACTAGCGAATGCGAATCTGTCCTGAACGCCTCTGTTGAAGAGGCAAAACAATCTGGACTTAACGCTACCGATGAGTTGACCATGCTGTTGGGTATGGCGCAAAACCCTGAAAGTAGGGCGGGGCAGATTTTGTCCCAATACGTTGTTACTGCCGAGCAAGTCCGGGAGCAGATACAGATCATCAAAGAGAAACCCGCCCCCAAAAAGCCTATCGTCGCCATGCCAAAAACACTGACAAAGGGTATGCGCCAGGGGGTTAGCCCGGTGTTTGTATGCCTGGCTTTGTGTACAGTGGTAACGGCTTGTCTCTTGTGGCTCGGCGTGGGCGATACCCCTCGAGCATTGTTGATCATCTTTGTTTTGCTAGGCTGGGTTGTCTCAGTCGCTTTACACGAGTTTGGTCATGCCATCGTTGCCTACTGGGGCGGAGATGAAAGCGTGGAGGATAAGGGATATCTTACGCTCAACCCGCTTAAATATTCCAATCCCATCTTAAGCATTGTGTTGCCGGTTTTCTTTTTGCTTATCGGAGGAATTGGTCTGCCGGGCGGAGCTGTATACATCAATATTTATGCGCTCAGAAAACCGTACTACCGCAGTCTTGTTTCGGCGGCGGGACCTCTGGCGAATCTTTTGTTTACCGCTCTATTGATTTTTCCGTTTGGCGCCCTGCCATTCTCTTTGTTTTTTTGGTCGGCGCCGGAAGAATTCCTGATGGCTATCGCTTTTCTAGGGTTCTTGCAGATCACCGCCATTCTTATCAATCTGCTGCCCATCCCAGGATTAGACGGTTTTGGCATCCTTGAGCCATTTCTGCCGCGCGGAGTAGTGGAGTTCAGCGGTTTTCTGCGCCCTTTCGGGTTTTTGATTCTTTATCTTTTCATATTTGTGGATTCGCCAATCTCTGATTTCTTTTGGAATACCATTTGGAGTGTGACCGAACTGTTCAGTTTCAATTTTGCGTACTATGCCAACGAGGGACTTAAGTTGTTTTTGGGGTGGTAATCACACTCGGGGAGTGTCCAATTGAGAAAGCAAAAAAACCACTCTTTGCCACACATCGTCCCGACATTCTTCGGAAGAGAACGCAGAGTTCGCCGAGAAAAATCTCAAAGCTCTCTGTGAACTCCCCCTGGCGCTGCCCGCCAGGGCAGGGGTATGGCGAAACGCGCTTTGTCGGGCACTACCCACACCCGAGATACGACATGCCGTTGAAAGAATCGCTCAAAGATTTGGCATGGAAAAGGATGCCTGAAAAGTTTAAGAGAGTGTGCGTGGAGTTGAGAGAAGGGAGAATTGTAGAGCGGGTGAAGAAATGGCGTCGTTAGACAAAGCCATCTACGCCCCGCACTTCACACCTGAAAACTCACCTTATCTTTCAATGCCCCGGGTAATTCCGGCAACTTACTGCGCTCGATCAGAAATGTTGCCAGTTCGGTCACTTCACGGAAGGCGTAATGCTGGCTCAACGTCCCTTCGAGGTAGCCCGCCCCGCTGGTGCCGCCCGTTCCCGCGCGGATGCCGATCATCCGCCGCACCATCGAAAAATGGCGATAGCGCCAGTTCGACAACAACTCGTCGATCTCCGAAAGCGTGTTCAACAACTCGAACGGATACTGAAAGATCGGCAGTTCGCGGTACAGCGTGATGAACAACGCCGCTTGCAACGCCTTCGGCGTCAGATCGCCGCGGCCCTCGGTGAACAAAACCTTTTCGAACTCCGCATACCTCCCGCCCTCCCCCGCCGACAAACTCTCGCGGTACGCCTCGCGGTAATCGGACCAGAACTTGTCCGCGCTCGCCCGGCTGGAGGAAACATACTCCGCCCAATACCGCTCATCGAAAAATGGCATTCGCTCCAACCAGGCGATCACCAATCCCTTCAAAGTTGGCTCGCCCTCCGCGCGCGTCACCTCCAACATATCGGCTTCCGATAAACTTCCGCGCCGCGTATGCTTGTAATACTCGCGCTTGTGCCGCTCCTCCATTTTCAAACCCAGTTTCGCCTCGATCAAACGAAACTGTTTCGACTGAAAGCCCGAAGCGGGTAACAAATAATTCCTGAACTCCAAAAAGTCGAGCGCGGTCATCGTCTCCAGCACGCTCACCTGCTGGTTTACCAATTCCAAAATTTTCACGATGCGCTTCAACTTATGCGCAGCCGCGCCCATCTCGCCCGCATTGTCGTTGATATTGCCTCCCATGAAAATACCCCGCACCCGGTCCAACTCGAAGATCATCTGCTTGAACCATAACTCGTACGCCTGATGGATGATGATGAATAGCATCTCGTCGTTGCCGTCTTCCATCCTGTCAAAACTGCGCGGATGCTGGCTGTTCAAGAGCGTATCGAGTTCGATGTAATCGCCGTAATACAAATCGTCCATGTTGATTTCTCCTTTGTGCTAACAGTCTGCCCTGAGTATAATCCCTCCATGCTCAAAGCCCTGATCTTCGACTTCGACGGACTCATCCTCGACACCGAAACCCCCGAATACATCGTTTGGAAAACCATCTATGAAGAAAACGGATTCGACTTCCCTCACGACGACTGGGGAAAAATCATCGGCGGAAACGGACTCTTGGATTTCGACGCGGCGGACAACCTCTCGCGTCTTTCGCAGGGGCGGCTTGATTCGGCTTCCCTGCGAGCCCGCCACAGCGTGGAAAGCCTCGCCATGGTGCATTCGCAATCCATCCTGCCGGGCGTTATCGAAATCATCCGCGAAGCGAAAGCCCGCAACTTGAAACTTGCCATCGCCTCCAGTTCGCATCACGCATGGGTCGATACTCACGCCAAACGCCTCGGCATCTTCGACTTGTTCGACGCCGTCATTGCCGCAGACGATGTGGGAGCGGGACGGACCAAGCCGAACCCCGATCTATTTCTCACCGCGTTGAATCAACTTCAAGTCCAGAAAAACGAAGCGGTGGTCTTCGAAGATTCCCCCAACGGAATCAAAGCCGCCAATCGCGCCGGTATCTTCGTCGTGGCGGCGCCCAACCACGTCACATCCCGCCTCTCGCTCGAAGGCGCGGATCTGGTCGTCAAATCGCTGGTTGAATTGCCGTTGGAAAAATTGGCTGAACTATTGAATCGTTAGTCCCGAAGGTATTGCGCGGCGAATTATTGAAACGACTTCACCGCGTCATCAACGGAATCGAAAATATCGATGAACGTAGTGATGCCCGAAATTTTCAACACCTCGCGTATACCCCCGGCCACGCGCGCCAGTTTCAACGGGTTGCCCCCATCCTTTGCAAGAATTTTATGCATCACCACAATGGCGCGCACCCCGATGCTGGAAAGCGATTCGTGCGCGCCCAGGTCCAACACAAGATTCCGCGTCCCGTTGGCATGCGCTTCTTTGGCGATGGATTCCAGTTCGGCGAAGTTATCGAGCGACACGCGTTCGAGCAAGCGGAACACCGTCACAGGCGCGGTTGAATTCATTTGGGAAATTTGAACGACGCTCATGGGCGCACCAATTCTTCGTACCTTTTACGCTGGCGTTCCGTGGCAACTACCGTGTTACGCAACAACATTGCCACCGTCATCGGGCCCACGCCGCCGGGCACGGGGGTGATCCAACCCGCCACTTCTTTTACGGTGTCAAAATCCACATCGCCGACAACTTTCGTGCCGCGCGAGCCATCGGGCAGGGTGACATCCACCTGATTGATGCCGATATCGATCACCGCCGCGCCGGGCTTGACCATGTTTGCGGTAATCAGCCCCGGCTTGCCGACCGCCACGATCAACGCGTCCGCTTGCCGCGTGTGATACGAGAGGTTGCGCGTGCCGTGATGGCAGATGGTCACGGTGCAAAGATCTTCCACAAGCAACAACGCCACCGGCTTGCCCACGATCTCCGAGTGCCCGACCACGACCACTTCCAGCCCGCGCAAGTTCAATCCCGTAGATTTGAGCAGTTCCACCGAAGCGAGCGAGGTGCACGGTCCGAGCGATGAATCGCCGTAGACGATATTGCCGATATTGAGCGAACTCATTCCCTCCACATCTTTGCTGTGATGGATGGTGTTTTCCAACTCCTCGAGGTCGAGCGTGTTCGGCACCGGGCGCTGGAGGATGATGCCGGTCACGCGCGGGTCTGCATTGAAGGCGTGGATCGCCGCGCCCATTTCGCGCTGGGTAATGCTTCCGGGGTAATGGCGATGCTCGAATTCGATTCCGACCTTTTCCGCCGCTTTCTGCTGGTTCTTGATGTACAGCGAAACCGCCGCGCTATCGCCCACATCGATCGAGACGAGACGCGGCGTCCAGCCTAATGCCTTGAGTTTTATCACGCGTTCGCGCGCGTCGTCTTTCACTACTTGCGCGAGTTTCTTACCGTCGATAATCTTGTAATTCATGCAGCCCTTCCTGTGCGGGCACAATGATACCCCAAAAATATTAGGAGACTGGCGGGAAACCAATCTCCTAAAAGCGGAGGATCGCCTACTTTTTAACTATCAAACCAAATGTTCTCCCTAGCTGGCTGATCCAATCGACAAAAAGCCACACCCCTATCATGACCAGCGAGCCATCGAGGATCTGGGACCACAAGGCATCGAGTTGTTGTGGTCTGGTAGCATCCTCCGGGGGAAAATAGAATTGGAACACGCCCAGCGCATTTCTATACAGCCGCTCGAAGTAATCGGAAACCAGGTGAACCACCGGCAGGGCTATCAGCCAGCGGATTGCAAAGAACGCCCCAATGAGAAGGAACAGCCATAGAGCCACGACGGCAAGGTGATGGCGGTAGCGTTGCCACCAGGTTGGCGCGATGTCTGCAGATTTCTTTCTCGTATCCGTTCCTTTGTCGGAGAACCTGCCCCCTTTCTCGCCTATATCCGGGTTCCATTCCTTTGGTCTCAATTCTCCCAGTGTTCGTTTCGCAAGCGGAGTTGTGAATTTCTCAAGATTGTTCCAATACTCTCCATGGTTCTCCAGGGATGTTTTTGTCCGTATATTGGTTGGGCTGGCTGTGCCTCGCGCAAATTTTTCGTCCAACGGAGGCGCCTGTTCAAAATAGGTGTACTCATCCAATCCATAAAATTCGGTGATCGGGTCTGAGAAGTTCCAGAAATTCAACCACTTGAAGCCTTTCGGAAAGTTTTGTTTCGTGGAAACAGAGACCGGGAAACGCTCATAATAAACGGGGTCGAGCACGCCGCGCGCGTGGTGATAATAGCTCAAGACACTGCCGATGGTTGTATAGGTGAAGATTTTGTCTTGATATTTCTTATCGAGAAAATGGAATAGCGCCTCGTACGAGATCGGCGTGCCTTGCGAGTGCGCCACGACATGGATACGTTTGACGCCCGGCTTGTTGTAAAAATAGACGATATCATTGATCACCGCGCTTCTCACCCGGTTCGATTGCGCCGGGTCCATCGCGTAATTTACCACATCGTCCATGTATCCCACCAGCATTACATTGAGCGCTTTATCGAGAGAGGCGCCGATGCCGCCCAGGAACTTTGTCCATTTCAACAGACTCACCAGCAAGGCGCCGATGAACCCGATGGGAAGCGTAATAAAGATCAGGTAGCGATAGATCAACGGGGTAAAGAATAAGCGGGTCAGGAATACTTCGTCGACTTTCCCCATCAGTTTCCTGCCGTCTTCCTCATACGAATAATATTCAGCGATATCCACATCGCTATTGGCATACGTTCGGAACCTCCATAAAAGTCCGCGCGCAATAACGAGGGAGGTTTGAAGCGCAAGCAAAATCAAGACAAAACGCAGGTAAGCCAGGGGCTCGCTCACGAGAAAAAAAATCAAAGCAAGCAGCGCCCAATTGGGAAGGACCGGCAGGCTTTTCAACTTGCGGTATTTGGCATACTGGTAACTCATGACAGAATGTTCAAGCGCCGGCGCAATCGCCCAGACTGCCCCGGTACAGATCACGAATAACAGTCCGTTGAAACCCGGCAGGTTGAAGATCTCATCGGCAAGGATGTTTTGCAACGCTTCGTTGAACCACGTCACAGTGGACAGAATATTGATGAACGGTAAAAGCGCCAGCACGAACAACAGTAGATAAGAGAAGTAATAACCGAAGTAATCCCAAAACCTTGTGCCGGGCGTCTTGCCGCGCTGAAAGACGAAGTTTTTCTTGGTCCGCTGATCTTTTAGCCAATTCGTATTCCGCGTGAATACGGCATTACGGAGCATATTGGCAAACACAAACGACGCCATGCTCCATTCCCGCGAGAGGTTTCCAAGCGCGCCGGAAGGCAGAGTTTCGGCTTCCCAATAAGACTCCTTCAACCAGAGACGCCTGCTGGTTTGCCGTTCCTGGATTCCTTTTCCGACTTTTTCCTCAAACTGGTGGCGGGCGCGGATCTCCGTCACGTGCTTGTGCGCTTTCCCGTCCGAGTTATGAGGCGAGGGCGGATAATCTTCGAACCCGGTTGTCAACTGCGTCAGCGTTGCGCTCTTATCCAACGATTTGATTGCGGGCCAAAAACCGCGCAGAAAAATGTTGAGGTGGTCATCCTCCGCCTGTTCGCCCGCGCCTTTGACAATGAGGATAACGTCAATCTCCGCCTCCTGCTCCTTCTCATTTTTTGATGTCATTTTCTTAGCCATTGCGGTCTCCTTTTGCCCTGGTGTTGGAACGCCTGACCGCCCTCCGATGTATTATAAAAGAATCGCATACCCATGACCCAAAACTCTACATCAGTACAACCCCTCAAAACTCTCCGCGTTGCATTGCAAAGCGCCCTCGCCGCCGCGTTGTTTCTTGGCTTCCCTGCCGGGCTGTTATTTTGGATGATCCTTTTTCGGGAAGCGAATCCCTCTGCGGCGGTTGACTCATTAATCACCCTCCTCCAAGCCAACGGCATCAACAAGATTCTCGCGTTAACGATCTGCTCGCTCGGCTGGAGTTTTTCACTTGGACGAATCGGCGGATTCCACGCATGGTGGAAGATCGGGCTTGCCACCGCGCTCGGATTCACCCTAGCGTGGTTCTCGCCTCTCTCCAACTTGGACGGCTGGTTCGCCGATAGGATGCCGATTCCGCTCCTCTACACTGTCACCCTATGCGGCATCGTTTTCAGCGTGACATTCTGTGTAGGGTTTGCGTACGGAATTATCCTCCGCAACCTCAAAGCCGCGTTGACAATGGCTTTCTCAACAAGTTTCATCTCCACGCTCGCCCTCCTGCTGGCGATTTTAGTTTTCAATCAATTCGGAGTCTATGTGGGAAGCGCAGTTCCCTTCGCCATGTCGAAAGTGACGACAGTGAGTCTGCTCGTGTCCGCGATTGCGGGAGGGGCGGTGTTAGGAGCAATGTTCGCATTGTTTGTTGAAAATGGATTGAACAACCCCTAGCTCCAGAAGGCCGGCAACCTAAGAGATTGTTTCTTAAAGTCCGTTTAGAACACGGATGCCACGGATTTCACTGAGTTAAATAGGACTTACGCAAAACCCCAATACCAAGCCGCGAATTACGCGAATTTCCGCTAATTTTTTAAAAATTCGCGTGAATTAGTGAAATTCGCGGCAAA
>JAJTXU010000104.1 GCA_021462845.1 Anaerolineales bacterium | reverse complement strand
GGTGTACCAAAAGTAGTGAAGGGGTCGTCTATCTCGCGTCCATTCGCCGTTTGCTCCGTCGTCTTACCACTGCTCACTAATATTCAAATGCGCTCTTAGACGGCCGAAAGAAAAAATGCACTGGGCGTAACCTGTAAGATGATACGCAATCGGATATGCGTGTCAACTTTGACAGCAAGAAGACGGATTCCAGAGCAGTATACGTTTTTGCCGTCAAAAAGGGTACAACGAATTTTACTTTGTTTCGACTTGAGTATCCTGTGCTTGCCAAGCGCCCTCGTCATCAATCCAACCGCGTTCGAGCAGCGTCGCATACAAATTCAGCGCGCGCGGATATTTGATGCCGAGATGACGTTGGAGAATTTCAGAGGTGAGCGTGGGATATAGACGCGCGAGGGCGAGCGCTGCCGCGATGAGCGCTTCATTCACGGCTACCGCTTCTTGAACGGTTTCGCGGCGCGGCTTGGGGGGCGGCGTCCATTTGGCGCGGGCGCGCGTTTTGGATTTGGCGCGGGCGCGCTTTTTGGGCGCAGCGCGACGCGTTGGGCGGCGCCGCTCGAATTGGAGCGCGGCGCGTTCTTGGTCATAGCGCGCGCGCGCCGCGGGGTCGCGCAAAATTTCATAGGCGTGATTCAATGCGCGCATGCGCGCGTGCGCGTCAGACGCGTTATTCACGTCGGGATGATACTTGAGCGCCAAACGCTTATAGGCGGACTCGATGACTTCGGGTTCGGCATGTGGCGCCACTTGCAAAATATCGTATAGGTCGGTTTCCATCGCAAAACGGACTATTGTCCTCACGGCTGCGTCGCAAACATCTCGAGCGCCGCTTGAAACGGTTCGGGCGTAATGGCGAAACTGCCCGTATAAGGCGTATCGAGCGCCAAAATAATAAAGAGCGTAAAACCCAAACCCATCGCCAGCAGCGCCGTCAGCGTATAATGCAAGCGCGCGTTTTTCGCGCCGAGGATGGCCGTAAAACCCACCATAAATAAACCGCCGCCAAGCAGCAGCACCCACATCGGACGCGGGATTTGGCCGCGACTCGCTTGCAAACGGAGACGACGAAACGCGTTGAGCGCTTCGATATGTTCCACCCCTTGCGCGACCAAAATTTCCGCGCGCGCGTCCGTCACTTGCGCGTCGCGCTCAAAGCGCGTCAACTGCTGCAAAGCTTTCGCGGTGGCATCGCTGGCGCGCGCCATGGCCATCTGCGCCCATTCGTCGTTTGCCGCGACGCGCGCGTAATTAATCACATCGCTTTTCAAGGTGGCGCCGGTTTCAGCGGGCAGCGCGCGCCCGATATTGTACAACGACACCAACGCGTTGGCTTCACGTTCAACCGCCGCGCTCGTGGCGTCATATTGTTCCCACACCAAAAATACGGCAAAGGCGAGCATGACCGCGTACACTACGCCGAGCATTTGGTAAATGTAGCCAATGAGGTCATTATGTTCGCGCAACATTTCCACATCCAGCAAGCGACGCGCGAGCCAGACGCTTGCTAAACCGATGAGCGCGCACAAGAGAAGAATCGCCAGCGCGAGCGGAATATTGGGCAGATTGTTGAGAAAATCGTGTATCATAAGCGGATGGATGCGTAGGATATACAAGAATGCGTCGCGCGTCAAGCGAAATTTGACGGTGTGCCGAATCGCGCTATAATGTCTTCTTGCAGTTTGATACTGCGGGGTGGAGCAGTGGCAGCTCGTTGGGCTCATAACCCAAAGGTCCCCGGTTCGAGTCCGGGCCCCGCTACTAGCTAAAGGATGAAGGATGAGGGATGAAAAAGATTTGCTTTATCCTTCTGCCCTCATCCTTTGTTTTTAATCCGGCGAGATAGCTCAGTTGGTAGAGCAAACGGCTCATAATCGTTAGGTCGTGGGTCCGAGTCCCACTCTCGCCATGAGAAAAACCGCTATTTCAGCGGTTTTTTGCTTTCTCGGTCTTTTTTCTTCTGCCTTTTGATAGAGCAACATAAATTCCATCATTTAGCCCTAACAATGGACTGTATTCAGAATGCTTTTTCTTTAATTGCTCTTGCACAAAAACCAAATACGACTTTTTCGTAACACTCACATCAGAATGCCCCATCAAATCCGAAAGCGTTGCCAAGTCCCCGCCATTCTCAATATACAGACGTGCAAACGCATGGCGCCAACCATGTAAATTCGTTTTCCCGACCACACCCGCCCGACGCTTCGTCCTATCCACAATTTGACGCAAACCCCAACGCGTTAACTGTTGTCCTGTTTCAGTCGTAAAAACAAAATTTCCCACCGGCGGACGAACCTTTAACCAAGCCCGCAATGCTTTTTGAGTTTGTGCAGTGAAAAAAACAGGACGAGATTTATCACCCTTTTCTGTCACCATTGCCACACCCCGAGACAAATTCAGATCCTCGAGGACGAGAGAAATCAACCCACCAACACGACAGCCTGTTTCAAGAAGGAACAACAACAAGGCATAATCTCGCCGAGATTGCTCACCAAATTTTTTGGCAGCTGCCAACATTTTTATCAAGTTTTCATTCGTAACACTTTTTGGAGAAAGTCTCGAAACATGCGGACGTGACAAACGACGAGCAACATTTTGTTGACGCTCGATATATTCATTTTCCTCAAGCCAATTATACAAAGCCCGAACCGCTTGCCATATTCCAAGAATGGTCACATCCGACAAGCCCGAATCAACCCGACACCGATACGGATGAGAAGAATACTTGACAGCAGAAGTAGAAAGGAACGCAAAGAACAACCGCAATTGCTCAATCGAAATATCTTGAATGTTTGCATCATTTGTAAATTCTATGAGACGACCTATGTATTGCCGATACCACAAAACCGTATACGACGAACGACGTGCGCCACGAGCAGCAACGAGAAAGAGATTTAAGGCATGAGAATATTTCATCACCGCCTCGCCGCTATCAGCGAAAAGTGACGACCCCGCAAACGTTCCCGCCCTTCATCCACTATACGTTCTAACTCACACACACCAAGAACTTTTTTCAATACAAAAAGACTCGGCGCAACTTGCGATACAACCCACTCATACAATTTATCAAACGAAGGCACTTTTTTAGGTGTAACCAATTTCATTTTTTGAACAAAGCCCAAAAACTGCACCCACCATTCCGAAGTATCCCAACGCGATTTATTTTCATCACTCAAATTTTCAATCTTGAAATCCAACATCGAATACAACCAACCAGAAACAATCTCACCGACATTTTCAAAATGTTCCAAAATGCCATCAACGGCAGCCGTTGCCCGGTCATCCTTTAATTCCAACTCGACACGCGTCCACACATCCGGCAGACATGACACATCAATCGAAGTATCCTTTTCAGATTTTATAATTTGCTCCAAACGTTTATCGTAAATCCGCAAGTAAGATTCAGACGACCGAGACCCAAACGTAAGCGTTCGCCCACCCAAAGAATTTTCATTCAACTGCCATTGTTTCCAACGTGAAACATACCACCGCGATCGAGCGCAGCCAATCACCGTATCCAAATTCAAAACACCCATTACATCATCCATCGCCAAATCAAGCCGAGTAAACTTACCACCCCACTGTTGACGAAACAAGCTCAACAAATAATCACTATTCTTACCACTCTGAGCCAATGCACCCGAAGGTAAAGAAACATGCACACCCATTTCCGGACGTTTATCACTCCAATACACACGACCCGAACCCCACACAACACCCGAACAATCGTAACCACGCCCACCATATTCAAGGACGACAATCTCACCGCACAACTGTTCAAGCTTTGCAAGCATATCGGTGTAATCATCTACCTTAAACGTAACTGAAATCCAATCAATATACATTATAAACTCCACAGAAGGAATTTAACACCCCCGTATCACCTAGCGGAGGTGTTATTGGCACACCACACCAACAAGAACTTACAATATACAAATCTCGGTTAGATAACCCCGCAGATTATCTGGCACATTGCCCAACTCACCACGATACAACACATCACGACCACCCAACACCGAAACACTAACTAATGTGGACGACAAAAATTCCTTCGCTACAAACTCACCAACCCCGATCTGATACGGTTGCGATGCCTGCCAGAACCAAAATTGACCATCTATTGACCCACGACGATACAACGAAACCACACGAGAAGAGGGGAAAACGGGACTAGGTGTGTGTGTGACATTCGAGACACTCATTAACATCAATCTACGCATAAAATCAGAAAATTCATAATCCCCCGAACGAGACAACACAGAACAAACGCGCGGCGGTTCAAATTTATGATTAAACGACATCGGAACGCGCATAAAACGAGTAACATCACGCGCCAAAATATCAGAACCCAAATGAGTTACAACCAAATCCAACGCAACCGCTAAATCTTCAACAGGAATAAAATCAGCAAAGCGCCAATACGCATGAATACCCCCACCAGAACGTATTTCGAGCGACGGAAGCAGACCACGATAATCAACATCAGCTACCACATCGTCAAAATCAGCCCAAAGAACATAGGAACCGGTAACGATATTTTTACCGTATTCCCGAAACGCAGGAGAGAAAAAATACACCCGATCAGGTCGGATTACTTGCAAATCTTTATCACTCCAAAATCTAGAAACAGGAAAATGACGCCGCAAAACAGCATCATAATTCATTACACGATACTGAATATAAAGACCATGCGACGCATCGGGCATAAAAAATTCTTTAATCATATAAAAACAAGAAAACGCACACGGGGGACGGGGAAAAGGGTCTAGGTGTGTGTTAACTCAATCACCCTTATTCTGTTGTATGAAAATTAGAGAGAATCGCGTTAACAGGCAAATAAACAAACGCGACCAGCAAAGAAGATTAGTCAATACGCTCGACACGCTCAAACGTAGAAAGCGATTTTAGCCAACGTAATAACCGGCTATACGGCACGTAACGAAAACGTTTCAAAGTCTCGCCCGTGTCTAAAATCTTTTGAGTATATGAATCCACCCACACATCACACACCCAAAACGAAGTTACAACTAAAACATGCCACGTCATAATCTAGTTGTGCTGAACGTTCCGCATTATCACGACGAACAACAAGACCCCAAGTAATAGCGTGGCAAACGGCATCAAGTCAATTCCCGCCAGCACGAAACGAGGAAAAGTAAAGACCGGTGTAACAAAACAAGAAACACCAACCAAAATTTGCGCCAATTGCGCCGGTGGACACAACGTTAATGTTTGCTGCTCGATACGAAAATCAACAACTTGCGAAACATCCGGACTTGACGTATCACCCAAAGGAGCAACACCAATATGACCATCCACACTTCGAGAATCAAAATACTCGGAAGGCGAGCTCACAGACACAAGCCCCCCACCAGAAGCAACATCCGCAACCGCAACAGAAGTCACTACTGGAGTCTGAATCGTAACCGGAATTGCACCACCACCAGAAACCGGTGTTCCACCCACACCAACCAAATCAACCGGTAATGGCGTATTCGCAACAATCACATAGCACGGATCAGACGATGGACACAAACCACCAGAACCACCACCACTAACCAACGTTCCCACAGGCGCAGAAGTGGGAATAGATGTAGACGTAGGAACAGATGTAAACGTCGCAACCGGTGTAGCAGTGCTGCCATCATTCGACGCCGCAGATACGAAAATATCATCCATTAATAAAGTAGTAAAATTTGTTCCATCCGTAAAAGAAAACACGCACGAAGAACCCACACCACCAGACACATCTATTAGAATCTCTTGCCAATCAGTAAATGGCTCAGCCAAAACAAATGAACCAGAAAAAGAACCACTATCACAATGCACAACCCAATCTAGAAGCGGGGTCCAACCAAAAGCAGAATCATACTGTTTAACCCACGCACTTAATTCACTATCACCCGAAGGATAAAAAGCAGATGATGAAACATCGCAGGCAGTCCCAAAACGCACCGAACCAGAAGAAGTATGACCAACACCACCATAATACTCACAAGGCGAAGAACCCACCAAAGACCAACCTGACGCATTTCCAACGAAACCACCATTCGGAAAAACACCATCAGCATACACAGCAGATGAAAACAAAAACAAAAAAATAAAAACAACAATCAACAAAACATAACGATTCATTTACGACGACCTTTTACAATGTCATACATCTCACGTTCAACCCGCATTTCCTGCACACCATCATCATCAACCCGCACATACGATTCAACTCTCATCTGCGAACCAATTTGATGTAACTCATTCCGCATCGCAAACTCACCAAAATTATCGTCCGACATCCATTTAGAACGACCATTCACCGTAATAAAATTACCTAACGTATTCGTATGATCATTTCTATGCTGAAAATAATTAAGTATCGGACGGAACACCGAAAAGAGATCCGGCAAAAGCAACGCCACAATAACAATCCCAAAAATGTAATTCCACACACCCCACCCCATCAAATTATTAACATGTGTAGAAGTCGCAAACGTGTTAAGGCTCGCAACACCAAAATCCATAGTCACACCCCCGGAAGAATCCGCCGAAGAATATAGACCGCCGCCGACACGCCCAAAATAACCCCAGCAATCAATAACACTACGGGCGAAGTCGAAATAGAAACCCAAATTTGATAATTTATACCACGAGCTGCACACCCCGGAGCATAGTCAAACCCTATCGCAGTCGTAAGACATCCCAACCCATCAAACATAAAAATACCTCTCACGCACGGATTCACATATCAAATATGTGAACCCGTGCGCAACACACAAACTACTGGACATATTGCAAACCATCAACGACAAGGTTTGTATAATACCTTTTGTCTTCAGACGCCTTGTTTTTAACAACCTTCGCGGTTTGTTCAGGATGAAACGACACATACACCTTGCGCCCCTTGTCAGGAAGCGAAATGGATTTGTCATTCACTTGCAACCAAACACCTTCAACATTAAAAGAACGAACCACGAATTTTTTAATCTCACCCGTCTTTTTGTCAGTGAAATCAACTTCACGTGACGAAACCGCACGCACAAAACCCTTTAAATCAGCCATGACACACCAACCTTTAATTTTGTGCCATCAGCGGAAAATGGCACTGAATCAAGTCTCTTGCGAACCTTCAACACGTTCCGCAACCGCTCCAAATCCGCAAGAATAAAATCACGGGTAGACAAGAATCTCAATAGGTGTTGAACTAAAGACATCATCTCGACCAATTGCACTGTCGTCTACAGTCCCCACCCAGATCGAGTCCGAATCATTCCGATGAGCAATTACATATCTAACACCAAGCATCGTTGTCTCGACAGGCGCACTCCAATAAATTTTTGCAGCGTCCGGAAATGCGCCAGCCAACGTCAAAAGATACTCCCCCGAAGAATCCCGCGACCAAACCGGAACGCCACCCAATGTATTTTCAATAACGACAGCGGTCGGAGCATTAGAACCAGACTGATTCAGCAAGGCCCGGAATACTTTTACATTCGAACCACCACCGGAAACAACAATATTCGCAACACCAACACCAGACGAAACAGTAGCACCTGAAAGATTGATACGTTTCACTTTCCAAGCCGTATGCGTGCCATCTGAAATAGTGATGTTACCAGACGCTTGAGGCGTGCGAGTCGGTCCCGGCGTAACTGTTACGTTCGGCGCAGCCGCAGAAACAGAATACGACGACATACCACCATACACAAACACACCAAGAACCATGACCACAAAAAACAACGACAAAACGACCAAACGAACCCGAGACGAAAAAGAAACTAACATTCAACCCCTCCCTTTCAAATTGACAAAGCGTGCCGCCCCCTACGGGCTACCCTACAGGCGGCACGCCGAACTATGACGACTTGCGAAATACACCAAAAACTTGAATAACGACATAGGCACCCAAGCCGACGCCGAGAACCAAAGCCACCATGCCCGCAACAGACGGATTGGACAAGAAGCCGTTAAGTTGTGTATTAATCGCACTGGTATAATCAGGTAAAACCATTGCACCTCCTAAACCCACCGCCCACCCTGGAAATCCAAAACCACGGCACACAGCCGAAAATCAAAAAACCTAACGACGACCGGTCAAACGCATGATGCTACCCGCCACTTGCGGAAGTAAACGAGTCGCCACACGAAACAAAATCACAAACGAAACGATACCAACACCCGCCAACGCCGCAATCGCATCAGTCGCATCAGAGCCAGCAAAATCAATACCGAAATCCATGCTATCACCCCCTTTCTATTTTAGACTTGTGCAATACTGCACACACGCACGTAACAGAGTCGAACTGTTTTCTACCTATTCCAACGCACGTATCACCGACGAGACGTAATCTGCATCAACATGCTAACCAATGACGGCAGCAAGCCCAACGCCACAACCGCCAACACCACAAAGCCATTGCCCGACACCGCAAACCACGCCTCCAACCCATCAGAAATATCCGAGAACGCCAAAGGCAGCATCATCATTTCCGTTCAACTCCAGCACCGAACGCATCAAACAACGCATGAACCAAATAGCCCACCAACGCAATTGCCAAGACAAAAACAACAATGAATTTAACAATACCGATATCCATATAGCTAGATAATGCCTCGTTCACATCTGAAGTCGTAATTGTCAACCAATCCATACACGCCCCCTATCCCGTGACTTTACGCCAGAACGCCGCAAATTGATACAACATGAAAAACAAATAAATCAACAACGCCCACCAGCCCATATTTACAAAAATCATTGGAGCAGAAATCAAAACGATTATTAAAAAAGCATTCTGTGTCTTGACTTCATTAGAAACAAACGACGAAAACACAAAGAGAACCAACACTGCCGCAACCGACGCCGTTGCAATCTCATAATTTTGCTGCACATACCAAACAAACGATAAAGCTTGTTCCGGTGTAGGCGTAGGTGTTGGAATCATTGCGCTACCACCCGAAATTCTCGCACATCACACACTACCGTCCCGCCAACAGCAGGCGCACCATTGATATAAATCTCTCGGACGCCATAGATTGCAAGATGCAAACAATTATTAGAATCGAACCACACACCATTAAACACGCCAGACATTGCAAAATTAGCAATACTTGTAGGATACGGGGTATACGTCGGATAGGGAGTAGATTCCTTTTGAACATATCGAATCACCGAAGTAGCCGTCGAAACACCAACCACTTGTGTAGAACCCACACGCACAGTAGGCGTAAAGGTCGGCAGATACGGACGCTCGACATTCCGCAAATCACCATTGCAACGAACGTAACCCTGCTCAAACCATCCAGCACCGGATATTTCGACCAACCCCCCACGCGCAAAGGTGAAACCCGAAACAATCACTTTGCCATGTGCAGGTATAAAAACATTGGATGACAGAATATCCGTCACAGCCACACAATCCAACCCCGCACCCACACGTCCGACAACAGGTAAAGGCGTCGCCGTAATCACTACAGCAGTCACAGCAGCCGCCGATGAAGTCTTTACCGGAATCAATTCCTTTTTTCCATTACCCAACGGATTCAAAAGACCTTGCGCCATCCATCCACACAAGCCAATCAAAAACACGCCAAGCAAAATAATTACAATGAGTCGCCGCAACTGAAATTGACGTTCAGGTTGTTTTGAGGATGCGTCACCTAGCCCCTGTAGCTTGTCGCTTGTGGAATTGTTCACTTTGATACTCTTTCCAATCTTTATGCGTCAACACCGGACGCACAGAACCGCCAATTTCGTTAATCTCTCTCATCAATACTTCAAGAATCCCACCATCATCCAACGGCACAAACCTATGATCATAATGGTCAAACGTGGCATCAAAATTACGAAGTATAAAACTACCTTCATCCCCCGCAATGTTTTCATACTTATATTGCCACATGCCTAACGCCCACCTATCCCATTCACGCCAAGCCAACAAAGGACGAGTGCGTTTATCCGGCGCATGAACCGATGGAGAAATCAAATACGAACCAAGCTTACCAAAAAACGCCCCATAACCTTCAAACTTGTTTGCGGACTTGCGCGAATCATTAAAATACCAACTTTCATCTAACAAAACAACCGTGTTTAAACACGAACGAACAACCGGAATATAAGAAGGGTCAATCGGCATATTTGCAAAAATACCGCGCACATGTCCATTAAGATAAAGCCAACGCGCCAAAGCAACCGCCAGAGACGTTTTACCCCCACGAAGCCGCCCAGACAAACCCAACATACGCCACGCTAACAATTCCTCTTGAAAATTCCAACCCCGAACAAATTGAACATCCCGCAGAGTCACCGAAGTCGCAGGCACGGCGAAAAAAAACGAACGAATTTTTTCGATATACGGATTCAACGCCGGAAGGAACGACGCCACCGACAAGGAGGAAAGTTCTGCAGCCATTCCTATCCACCCGTCGCCAATGAAACAATCCACCGCCAAATATCAGCGATGAAAAACACGCCCCACACACCGATTATCAAAACGAGAATGACCATATCCGCTCCGAACCACAACATACACACCTCCACACATTCAAATTGCGAGTTACACTATCTCGCTTCGCCGTCTTGCGTCCCACAATCACAAGGCATTTCACTGCGACGATGCACCACCCACACCAAGCAAACTAAAAAGATATCAAAGACCCCGCACGACGTAACCCAACCCGAACAACACCACACCCACAACAACCGAAATATAAATTTTCCAATACAAATGCAACGTATCACGAAACAACACGCCAACAAGACAGCCAAGCACAACACCCAAAAGAAATGGGATGAAAAATTCAAACATACACCACCCCGCCGCTACCTTCACAAAGCAATTTCATCGCCAAGTAACGATTCAACAAACGCGCATCAATCATGATCTTGTGAAAATACAGCGTGTCGAATTCAATCAACGCATGTCTTGACCACATGCGCCGCACCGATTCAGGATACGCAGACCATTGCTCAACAAGAAACGCAATAGTTGAAAACGGCATTTGAGAAACGATAATGTCAGGCATAGAACAACCTCCCTTGAATCAATTTACCCACCGCGAGCATTCGCTTTGACTTGGAAGGAACACCGGAAACAACCGCCGCAGAAGAAACCACACGAGGAACACGAAAGCAGGTTACAAAAATCTCAACTTGACCTTGAAACGAATAACGCACCCACTCGACACTAACCGCAGACAGGACACTCGAATTTTCTTGACAAAATGCAAGAGCATCAGCATCGGACAAATACCCGATTGAGGACATGATGCCGACTTCTTCAAACTCCGCATCTAAACCGTAATACATGTAATAGTCAGGAATTGGTGATAGCATTGAACACCCTTTGAACTGTGTTAACACCCAAACAACTGTCATTTTACACCCAATTTGCTGTTTGTCAAGAACTTTTTTGGCTTTATGATTGAGCAAGTGAACATCAAACAAATTGTTGCCGCCAACATTCGATTCAAACGCAAACAGCTTGGACTAACTCAAGCAAATGCAGCAAATCAAATGAAAGTCACTCAACAAACTTGGCAACAATACGAATCCGGCAATCAAGACCTACGCATCGAAACTTTGCAAGAAATCGCAAAGACTCTCAATGTAGATGTTCTCGATTTAATATCAGCAACAGACCCAAAAGCGAGAGCCGAACCGCAGGCGAAGAAGAAAAAAGCGGCATAATCTTAATCACACAACAGAACAAACGTTCTAAAGTTGTGGGATACATTCGACGCATCAAGATCCAAGAACGAATCTTTATTCAGGGGGAATTACTCAGCCGGAGGACAAAACAGCTTGACCTATGAACACATTCACCGCAACACTTGGAATCTTTTTTTTCTTGCTCGCTATCCTCGTCGCCATCAGCGCAACGATTCTTATTCTGCGTGAACTCCGCAAGCCCCAACCCAAGCCAAAACCAGAAACCAAAAATATATTTCACCGATCAGCACCGACAACACAGACTCAATCACCGACACCAAAACCTGTTGAACCAACACCTAAACCAGCACCAAGACCAACACCCACACCAACACCTAACGCAGTATTTCGGAAACAAGCCGTCATGAGCAAAGCCGAAAACGCCTTCCACTATTTTCTAACCGAAACTGTCGGCAACACCTACCTAATTGAAACAAAAATGCCGTTGAAAGATATTTTCAAACGCTATGGTTTTGCTGAAAGAGGACTCTATACAATGCACATGCGCGGACACATTGATTTTTTGTTAGTTGACCAGAGAAGTAAAAAGCCCGTTCTCGCAATCGAATTGGATGATTGGCGGCACAAATTCCCGGACCGCCAAGATATGGACAGACGGAAAAATATCCTAACTGAAACCGGAAACTTGAAACTACTACGCTTCAAAGTTGGAGACACTTGGGGAGAGATAGAACGAAGAGAAATTCTCGCTGCACTGCCAGAGCAAACGACTCATAATCGTTAGGTCGTGGGTCCGAGTCCCACTCTCGCCATAAAAAAATCCCCTAGTTAACGGGGTTTTTTTTTTGCCTACGCGATTTTACCGAAACCAAACGGTATCGCCGCGTTAGGTCTCGAACCCGAGTCCCGCTCGCGCGAAACAAAAGGCGCTCGGGCGCAAGCAGAGAGTTTTTTTGTTTCGCGCGGCTTTGCAATAAAATAGAAGCATGCCTACCATTTTTGACGCCATCGAATTCGCCACGCGCGCCCATGCCGGGCAATTTCGCAAAGGCACGCGCATTCCGTATATCGTGCATCCCCTGGCGGTCGCCCGCATCTTGATTGAACACGACGCGCCGGACAATGTGGTTTTTGCGGCGGTCCTGCACGATGTCATCGAAGATACTAACGCGACGTTGGCGCAAGTGCGCGCGGCATTTGGCGATGAGGTGGCGCGTCTGGTGCAAGGCATGTCCGAACCAAATCGCCAAGACACCTGGGAAAATCGTAAACATCATACGCTGACGTTTATGGAAACCGCGCCGTTAAACGTTTTGCTCATCAAAGTCGCCGACCAACTCGACAACATTCGCAGTCTGCGCCAAGATTATGCCCAGCAAGGCGAAGCGATATGGCAACGCTTTCATCGCGGACGCGAAAAACAGGAATGGTATTATAAAAGGATGTTCGATGTGCTGCACCGACGGCTCGCCAGCGCGCAAACCATTGGCTTGCTGCAAGAACTTGAGGCGAATGTGCGCGCGGTGTTTGACGAAACGGCGCGCCACTAGTGCATCTTTAACGGACTTGTTGTGTGTCAAGACCTTTGGGGTTTTCGACGCGGGTGCGCCAAACCAAGCAAATTGCCCAGAAACCCCAAAGGTCT
>JAJTXU010000103.1 GCA_021462845.1 Anaerolineales bacterium | reverse complement strand
TTGTCCCTTCGATTGACGCGCTTTGGGCGACATGCGAATCCATTCGAGTTCGCGTTCGAGAGTCTTCTGTCGTTTCGATTCGGATTTTTCTTCGAGGCGGACGCGCTCCTGTTTTTGTTCGAGCCACGAGGAGTAGTTGCCCTTGTATGGGATGCCGAAGCCGCGGTCGAGTTCGAGGATCCAGCCTGCGACGTTGTCGAGGAAGTAGCGGTCGTGCGTGACGGCGATGACGGTGCCTTTGTAGTCGCGCAGGTGATGTTCGAGCCACGCCACCGACTCGGCGTCGAGGTGGTTGGTGGGTTCGTCGAGCAGGAGGATGTCGGGTTCGGTGAGCAGGAGTCGGGTGAGGGCGACGCGGCGTTTTTCTCCGCCCGATAAAATGTTGACGGGCGTATCGGACGGCGGACAGCGCAGGGCGTCCATGGCGAGTTCGAGTCGGCTGTCGAGATTCCAGGCGTCGTGCTTGTCGAGTTGCTCTTGCAATTTGGCTTGCTCTGCGACGAGCGCGTCGAAGTCGGCATCGGGTTCGGCGAACTTGGCGTTGACTTCGTCGAAGCGGGCGAGCATTTCGACGATGGGGGTCACCGCTTCTTTCACGACTTCGATGACTGTTTTGCTTTCGTCGAGTTTGGGTTCCTGTTCGAGCAGTCCGACGGTGTAGCCCTTGCTCATGGATATTTCGCCGATGTAGTCTTTGTCCACGCCCGCCATGATGCGCAGTAACGTGGATTTGCCCGCGCCGTTGAGCCCCAGCACGCCAATCTTGGCGCCGTAGTAGAAGCCGAGGGAGATGTCGCGCAGGATTTGTTTGTTGGGAGGGACGATCCTGCCGACCTTATTCATTGAATAGATAACTAATGATTCATTTGACATTGTATTTTGGGTTCTTTCAGAGATTGGAGAATTAGAGATTAGATACTTCGACACGCTCAGTACAGGGAATTGGTGCGGCGTATTGTATCAGATGAGATAAAAATCCCCCGCTTCTTTCGACGGGGGAGGTTTGTCGCTGTTTCGAGGAGTAATTTGGTTCATCCATATTTTTCTGCAAATTGTTGGTCACTCATCATAAAGTAAGATATGCCCTCAATAAAGCCAATTATTCCTGGTATGTATGTCCAACAGAAAATTAGATACAGTAGCCCAACTCCTCCTTGTCCTAAATAGAACTTATGTATACCAAGCCCACCCAACAATATACCTAAAATTCCTGCTGTAGTTCTGCTTTTCGTTCCCACTTTTGGCGCAGGAGTTGGAGGTAATGTCTGGCGCACGCCACAATGAGGACAAATTTCTGCTTCTGGGTGAATAGGTTGATGACAGGCACGGCAGGATTTCTTGGGAATCGCCTGATTAGGCTGTGTATCAGATATATATGCTCCCCCTGTACTTCTAAAACCTGACAGATCTGCTACTGGCGTTTGTGATCCTCCATCTTGCTGTTGAGATTGGTTAACGGCTGGCTGTGTTTCTGGAATAGCAACTCTTAGAATAGCGCCACCGATTGATAAAACGTCGCCATTAGCAAGTTTCTGAACAGATTGTATTTTTTCACCATTAATATTTATACTATTTTCTCCAGTAATATCCCGCAGCATCCAAGAATCATCTTGAAAATGAAGTTCAGCATGGATGTCTGATACACCTGGTTCATCAAGAACGATGATGCATTGCGAAGAAGTTCCAATTTGAGCGGAGGGGGGATTAACCACATAGGTTTGACCATAATTATCAGTTAGCGTCAACTTTGCTTGAGGATTCATTGGGCATTCTCCTTGGAAAATATATTGTCGACAGTGTGAAATATCAATCTCTCTTCATTCTATTCAATAAACGGATTGTTAGCCTTTTCTTGCGCGTCACGGATGTTTAAGTTTAAGGTATTTATCTTGGACGAACACCACATCAGTAGAATCAGGGCTATAAGACCTATACCAAAAGAGCCTAAAACAACAATAGTTCCTATTCCACTGTATGCAACCGCTTCTGAAGTTTGGTAGCTATTTGTTGAGTTACTAACAAGACTGCAACCACCGCAAAAAAACATGAAACAAAGCACGAGGGTTATGACACTTGCCAACTGAAGCCCACGAACACGAGAAAGCACGGGATTAATATGAACTTCAATCGCTTTTTGAACTGCAAGTTTTCTGTTATTGGCTATCTCGGCAGCAGTTTGCAGATATTTGTCATTCGTTGAATTAAAATCCTTAACCGAATTGTAATATTCGGCGTATGCAGTGGCTTGATCAAGTTGCTCGTCTTTCATATGCATTTCTCCTGTTCATCCTTAATACTGCCATCAAGGCGCGTCGCTTCGAATTTGCTGAATGGTTTCTGCAAGTCTTCGAAGATTTGCAATATACGAGTTAGTGCTATCGTTAAATTCATGAATGTGCTCGCGTTCAAATTGATCTCGATCTTTGTCTTTCCACGATTGGCGGGCTCCATCCCAAGCCGCGCGCATTGATTGCCAAATCTTTATCATCTCATCTACGTATGCCGACAAATTACTCATTTGAACTCCCGCCTCTTGGTTTAGGTCTCATGAAAATTTCATTGTCTGGCACTTCATACCCTGTTGGGTCAGGGTTGGCATCTCCTTCCCATAGTCCTTCGATGCCGAAGAATGTCATCGACTCTCTTCCAAATTTCAAAACTTCTTCAGCCGTGACTTCACCTTCGTGTTCATCTATCCAAGCTTTCCAAACATCGTTCCATTTCGCCTCACCATGAATGTACTTCAAGTGGGTTTTTTCATCGACAGCCACCGTCCAGTCGTCAACATTTATCCCCAAGTTTTCAAAGAACTGACTATATTTTTCATTCCCTCTAAATTTAGGGTATATGTGGTGATGATGTATAGCTGTTGCTCTGCTTGCTGATAGATTCTGATTTTTTCCTCCAGATGTTAATCCTGTTCCAGATAAATAACTTTGATATTTTTGAATGCTTCCCTGTAAATCTCCTTTTGCCTTACTGGTTTTTGAGTTAACAAGTTGCTGTAGACGAGTAGCATGTGGCTGATATTCACCATCTGCTTGTTCAAGCCTAATCTTCAGTTTCCTTAATTTTTCAAGTGCTTCTCGTGCTTGTTGAACCGCCATGTCTTCCTTTCGACAATCCCTATTTTCATCATCATTAGCTAAACAAGCTCTCAGGACATCTTCGCGCTTTCGCAGTTCTGCATTCCAGTAACCTGCTCGTGAGCCTAGATACTCTTTGGTTTCTGCCAAACTACGAGCAACATCGCTTAGCACTTTATTTGTTCCATAATTGAATTGACTCAACTCGGTTTGCAGATTTTGCAAGATTTCAATATCGCGAACATAAACTCTGCCTGCCATAGAAAACTTCTCCCAGATATAAAAAGAAGCTAACCTCGTGCATCCCTGAGTTTGGCAACTTTCACTTTCAAATAACGGACATACTCAGGTGCGTTCTGGTCAATATATTTGTATATTGCCCTGAAAGTTGAATGCCATTCCTCTGCGAATTTGGCATATTGATCATCGTGCCAACTCGACCCAAGATTCTGGAGTTGCCCCTCGATTTTATAAGTAATTTGTTCAAGCTGTTGGTTAAAATCTCGTAGCTGATTAGCAAAACGTTCCAACTCGTCAATATCAACATCTACTTTGCTACTCATGGCGTTTCGCTCCTTCGTGGTTATTTCTTTTTTGAAAAGCCAACCTGAATTTCCTTTATTTCTTCTTCTGTCATCAGTTCATATGGTCTAAATTTTTCTAATTTTCCAATCTGATCGAGATCGTAAAGATAAGCTCTATTTTGACCGAGGGACTTTGCCTTCGGGCTCTCAATAAATTGGTTAGAGTCATCCTCGCTCATTTGCATTGCAATTCGCAAATCAAATTCAGCCATTGTTTTGCGGTCTACTAAGCGATTTAGGTTCCCTAAATTATCACACCATGCGATAACATGAATTCCCAAATCGGGACCCTCACGGCATATTTTTGCAAATATTTGGGAAAGTTCTCCAGGTGAACCATACTGATCTGTTTCTCGAAGTTCCCTTGCCCTATGCAAGCCTGCCAAGATGAGAAATATCTTTTTACCCGTTGTTTCTCCATCTTTAAGACGTTTGTCTAATACTTGATTAACTTCTGTCAATATTTTTTCAAAATCTCTTGGTCGCCCAACAATTGCTGAATGTGGGAAGGCTTTTTGTAAATTGGGTAGTACAGATGCCCAAATATCATCTGCTCGACTAAAATCTAAAACAAGAAATTGAGTGTTTTCAGGCTTGGTGTTAGCACAAATACTTAACCAAGCTGTAGACATCAGGGAAAAGGCAGTTTTTTCGCTTTGTCCTAAAATCATAAGATTTGAACGTCCTTGAGGACGGATAAAAGATTCAGTGTGTGGAGGATTTATTTCCGTCGACTCTCCCAAGAAAATCTTGATAATACCTTTATTATTTTGATTTTGTTTTGAGGCGATAGCGTTCCACAACTCTTTGTTGTTTGATATGTTTGACGGAATATGGCCTTCAAAAATAACTTGTTGGAACGATGGCTTATATTTCTTGTTTTCAGCCAACGTAGCAATTTGTCTAAGATAATATTCTCTTCTGTCATCTGCCAGCCAAACAATTTGAAAGAAATTATTTCCTTCTTCGCGCCCATTCAGCGCATTGTAAACCGCTTCACCTGGTCGGGAAAGTAACCTAGCGGCGGCATTATCCTCTCCGAGGATCAACCGCGAGTCGGCTTCTGTGCACTGCAAAGCTATTCGAACGCTCATTTTGTCATATGTTGCTCTACCAACAGCATAAGCATCAGCCAAAGTTTGAGACGCCAAGAGAACATGGACTCCGAAAGCGCGACCCTGCTGAACGATATGTGCAAGAATATTAGCCGCTTGATCTGCCAAATGATCATCTTCGCTAAAAAGCCTTTGAAACTCATCTACAATCAGAAGGATTCTAGGAAGTTTTGTGTTGGTTTTAGTTCGATAGGGGAAAAAGTCTTGAAAATTAGCTTGGCGGAAAAGGTCGCCGCGCCGATTCATTTCTTGCTCAACTTCTCGGAGCACACTTAAGCCAAACTCCCTCTCACTTTCAATTCCCACGACTCTAGCGTGAGGAAGATTGAAGACTGCATAGTCTTTGAACTCCACTCCTTTTTTGAAATCGACAAGATACAAAACAAGCTCTTCGGGTGGATAGGTCAAAGCCAAGTTTGTAATTAACACATGAAGAAGTGTGCTTTTTCCAGAACCAGGCTTTCCAGCAATTAGCCCGTAATGTTGTGTGCCTTGTCCAAATTCCAAATATTGAGAATCTCTAGCGCCTTTTCTGCCCAATGGAACTTTGAGTTCTAAGCTTGAATCTCCTTTCCACCAATTGGACTCAGAAGGGCTTATCTTCTCAAATGGAACTTCTACACGATCTCCAGCGCGTGCAATTTCAACGATTGGTGAGATTATTTTATTAAATCTCTCTGGTACGGGTATTCGATCAAGGCGTAAGCCAAGCTTGTCTAACTCTGCTGCCTTCCAAACAAATTCGCCTTTGTCGTTACATTCAATATGTGATCCTGTTCGCAACAAGTCAGCCAAGTTAAATCCATACGGTAGCGGTGCTTCATTATCTATCGTACAAATAACATAAACACCAGCACGTGGACCGTTTGATGCAATGCTAATCAATCTTTTTGCTGAAGTATCTGTAAAATTAACTGGGAAATTTATCACTGTCAGGAATCTATACGGCTCTGCTACTTCTCCAGCGCGTCTATTGTATTCCTCCATTGTTTTATAGTCATTGCGAAGATATTTTTGAATGACATTTTCCATGTGAGCGGATAAGTCTGCCAATTGTTGCTCTATATCCCTCGACTCTGTCCATGCTTTATTGCCTATTATCTGCTCAGGCAAATTCATAAAACCTGCAACATTTGCCCCAAGACCAACAGGATCAATCAGTGTAAGCTTTGCCTTTCCAGGTGGATAGGTCGTAACAACTCTCAAAGCGGAAGATTGAAGCGCCTGAATTGCCGTTTTCTTGGCTGAACCACTAGATGTGAAAATTAAATTCCCCAGATTCAAAATAGGCACTAACGCAGGATGCTCAATTTCTCCAAAATGCCCTCTAAAAATCGCTGTGCCAATACGAATTCCAACAGGTATGTTGTTGCTATAATGATTATTTTCCCAAAATTGATCAGACCAGTCAAGCGCAGTAGATCCTAATGCGGAATATATGCTTTTGAGGCGCTCATGTATAGAATCAATATCAAGATTATAGCGTTCCTTAGCAACACGCATATCTGAAATGTAGTTTTCATTGATTGTTTCAACTGCGCCATTGAAATTCTTTGCGGCTTTGATGAGCCGTTCCTCATATTGCGCCCTATATGCCGTAATCTGTTCCATTTCTTTTTAATTCCCTTCGTAGCAACAATTTGTCGAGATGTGAATTAGCATCTAAATGGATTAGGCAGGTGAATTATTTTATGACATTATAGCACTTTTGAAATAATCGTTAAATTGCAATATCTATATAGGTTGATGGTAAGGCGAATAAGTCAAAACCAAACGAGGGAGTGGAGGGAGGGAAGGAAAGAGGGACCTCACCCTGATAAGCGTGATTGATCGGCGTGTCCGTTTGTCCCTCTCCCAAGGGAGAGGGTATGGAGTTGGTCTCTTTTCTGTCTGATTGGCGTGTTGGGCTTCCAAGGCAAGGCTTGGTTTCAAGAAGGCTTTGGCTTCTCCCCCTTGGGGGAGACGGGAGAGGGATTTGTGGGACCTCACCCTGATTAGCGTGATTGATCGGCGTGTCCGTTTGTCCCTCTCCCAAGGGAGAGGGTATGGAGTTGATCTCTTTTCTGCCTGATAGGCGTGTTGGGTTTCCAAGGATAATTTTGTTCGAGGATGTCTTGGCTTCTCCCCCTTGGGGGAGACGGGAGAGGGGTTTTGGGTGACCTTTCCCGTCTCCTTCTCTCAAGGGAAGGGGTGCCTGCTGGTCGAGATGACTCCGCATGGATTGACGAGTGCTTCAGGTGGGAAAGGATCAACTCCCGCCCCTTCAGGGGAGGGCTGGGGAGGGGTTTTTATCGTAAAATCAACTCATGCCGATCAAAAATATTGTTACTGGTCAACGCGTTACCAAAGAAAAACTTCAACGCGCCAAAGAACTTCGCCGTGAGATGACTCCCGCTGAGAAACTTCTCTGGCATGAAGTCCGCGCGAAGAAGTTGGGAGTCCGATTTAGGAGACAACAAGTCATTGCGGGATTTATCGTTGACTTTTATTGTCATAAAGCCGCGCTGGTCATTGAAGTGGATGGAGATATCCACGATTTGCAGAAAGAGGAGGATGAGAGGCGGGAGAAGGCGCTGACTGAGATGGGGCTGAGGATTGTCAGATTCGGGAATGATGAGGTGATGAGGGAGTTGTCCGCGGTGGTGGGGAAAATTATCAGCCGCTTGCGCGAATCATAAGAGGTTTTTATAATCAAGACAAGTGAAAGAGAGTCTAAATGGCAAAGTTAATTACTGAAACTGTCGAAAACGAGCCTTATCAATACTATCCGCTTGGAGAGTTTGTTGTCCGCGCGCCTGGGGTATGCGGTGGGCGCCCCACGTTCAAATACACGCGGATCGAAATCACTGGAACGCTCGACCGTTTAGCCGCTGGCGAGTCTATGGACGAAATCATTTCGGGCTACCTCAACAAAGTATCGCGCGAGGCAGTCATCGAAGCTATTCAATTGATCTCGTCTCAATTCGTAAAATCCTTGCCTCAGCTGGAAACAGCTTAATGATCGTCCTTGACGAACAATTGCTTGGTCGTGAACTTGAGACTCAAATCGCTCGCTGGTATCAGGGAGCGATTTGTTTCATTACAGACCTGCGCCCGAATACGGTAATCAAAGACGATGCCATACCACGACTACTTCGACAGGAAAACCAACCAACTTTCGTGACAATCAACGAAAGCGACTTCTGGCGCAAGATTGCGATTACCGATCAGTTCTGTGTTGTTTGCTTTGCACTATCCGACTCGCGGGCAAGAGAAATCCCCCAACGGCTGAGAATATTGTTCGATAATCCGTTATTCGATACAAAACAGAAGCGGATGGGAAAAGTTGTCCGTGTTGCGGAAAAAGAAGTCAGCTATTACAGTGTTGAGGACAGGACAATTAGGCAGGTTGAGTAATTGCAGACTTCGTCGTTGACTTTTCCTGTCACCCCACAAAGATCATATGGGGCTTCAACAAAGCGGGGCTGGTCGTTGAAGTGGATGGCGATGTCCACGATTTGCAGAAAGAGGAGGATGAGAGACGGGAGAGGGCGCTGGCTGAGATGGGGCTGAGGATTGTCAGATTCGGGAATGATGAGGTCGTGAGGCGCGGAGCGGTCCGCGGTGGTGGGGAAGATCACAGAGTTTCTTGAATTGCGATAATTCAAGCCTTGTCAAATATCTCAATTTGAGATATAACGCAATCCGTGCACATCATCACCCGCAAAACGCTGATCCAGTTCTGGGAGAAACACCCCGACAGCCGAATAGCGTTACAGCGTTGGTTCAAGATTGTGCAGAAGACCGAATTCAATAACTTTGCCGAGTTGAGACAAGTTTTCCCGTCTGCCGATAAACTTGACCATTGGGTCATTTTCAACATCGGCGGGAATAAATACAGGTTGATCACATCCATTCATTTCAATCGCGGCAAAGTATATATCCGTCATGTTCTCACCCATGCAGAATATGACCGAGGAGATTGGAAAAATGACTCTCGTAACTAAAGAACTCGAAACTCATTGGGCAAATATTGCGCCTTTGCTGTCCATTCGCAATGAACGCGAGTACAACGCGGCGGTCAAGCGACTCAATGAACTGCTGGATGAAATCGGGGATGACGAGAAACATCCGCTCTATGGGTTGTTGGATACGCTCGGAACCCTTATTCAAACCTACGAAGAGGAACATTATCCGATTCCCGACTCGATGGGCGCGGAAGTATTACGCTTTCTTATGGATGAGCATGGTCTGACTCAATCTGACTTGCCAGAAGTGGGATCCCAAGGCGTAGTCTCTGAAATATTGAATGGCAAGCGTGAACTGAATGTTCGGCAAGTTCGATCTCTTGCAGAGAAGTTCCATGTTTCAAGCGCAGTATTTCTTTGAAAGCGATAGGCACAGTCCGCGTTGGAGTTGAGCATTGTCAGATTCGGGAATGATAATGTGATGAGGACGCGGAGCGGTCCGCGGTGGTGGGGAGAATCAAGAGATTGATTTTGACGCAAAGGTAAAAAATTGGATTGTGCTATACTTCGAGAGGCCATGCCCGACATTGAGCCGATTCATGAGTTTGTTTTCACCGACCATGCACTGAGCGAAATGGTTCGGCGTCAAATCACGGAAGAAGATGTGAAAACAGTCTTGGCAAAGCCTGAACAAATGGAAATGGTTCGTGAAGGTCGGGCGGTGTATCAGTCAAGGCTGGAAATGGGCAAGCCACCAAAGATATATTTGTTACGTGTCTTTGTGGATATTGATCTCGTCCCGCCGTTTGTGGTCACCGTTTATCGAACGAGCAAGATCGAGAAGTATTGGAGATAAGCCATGAAAGTCAATTACGATAGCAAAACCGATACCCTTACCATTGTTTTTACAGACACTCTTGTTGCTGAGAGCGATGAGGATAAGCCTGGCGTGATTCTGGACTATGACAATAAGGGTAATCTTGTCTCGTTGGAGATTTTGGATGCTTCAAGGCGAGTGAGTGTGCCGAGTAAGATTGAGTATCAAGTCTCGCCTTTGGTAGGATAGAGTAAAAGGAACTCCGAGGAAACTCGGAGTTTTCGTTTTATAATCCCGCCGTGTCTGTCAAAAACATCATCCTAGGTCAAAAAGTCACCAAAGAAAAACTTCAACGCGACCCCTCTGTCTCGCCTATGGCGGAGACATCTCCCCATTTTCAAAGAGCGAAAATAGGGAGAGTCGCCGCGAGATGACTCCTGCCGAGAAACCTGCGAAGCGTGTGGCATGAAGTCCGCGCGAAGAAGATGGGAGTTCGGTTTAGACGACAGCAGGTCATTGCGGGATTCATCATTGACTTTTACTGTCACCCCGTAAAGATTGCACGGGGTCTTCGACAAGTCCGCGCTGGTCATTGAAGTAGATGGTGACATTCATGACTTACAACAGGAGGAAGATGAGAGGCGGGAGAAAGCGCTGACTGAGTTGGGGTTGAGGATCGTCCGATTCGGGAATGATGAGGTCGTGAGGCGCGGAGCGGTCCGCGGTGGTGGGGAGGATCAAAGCTTGTCTGTGAAAGATTTATATTCCTTTTCTTTTCCCTCCACTTTTGACCAGCGTTTGATTTCCTTTTTCTGCGAAGCCCAGATTTCCCATTACCGATTTGATTTTGCTTCTTCTGGCAAAGCCTGTGTTAATCAAGTCCAGGTCTTTTGAGATATATTTGTTGCCGCTGTAAAACGAAACCGCGCTCCCACCTGAAAGTACAACAGGAATTCCTTCTGCTTGCAATGCGTCTTGTATATACGCCGCCAATTCCACCCGACTCATGTTCTTGATCTTTTTCATAGCGTTTTCCCCTTTGCGCGCGGACGGCGGCGATTCATCTTTAATTCTTCCTGTTCTTTGGCTGGATAAAACGAAAGCGCCTTTTCGAGCAGGGCTTTCAACTCAATCAAGAACGCATAACGTAGATTGAATTCATAGGGGCGCGTCCGCCCGACTGCGCGGCTGACGAGAATGCCGCTTTTCTCAAACTTGTCCAATTGCATTTGAATGGGTTTCAAGTCTGTTCCATAGAAACTGGCAATCTCGCGTGCGTAACCTTCATCACGTGCAAAGATGTAAAGTAATACTCGTTCCGCGTTTTTTGAACCCAGAAGTGTCTCGATCATGACTTTTCTCCTGACGTTTAATTGACGTTATATGACGTTTAATTTACGTCATTATATCATGGCACAGAGAACTCCGCCGTGAAATGACGCCTGCTGAAAAACCCGCGAAGCGTGTGGCAGGAAGTCCACGCGAAGAAGCTGGGAGTTCGCTTTCGGAGGCAGCAAATCATTGCGGGATTCATTGTGGACTTTTATTGTCATAAGGCAGCGTTGGTCGTGAAGGTGGATGGAGATGTCCACGATTTGCAACAAGAGGAGGGTGAAAGAACGGCGGAAGGTGTTGAGTGAGTTGGGGCTGATGACTTGTGCTGAGCCTGCCGAAACCAACCTTAACAAATCGCACCACCTTAAACCACCCCTTTTTCAACTCTAAAGAGTCTTATCCACCTCACGTGTCCTTTCTTGCCTTTGTAGACCAACCATGCAATCGGTAAGGCTCACTTCTGATATAACACCCCAACCATCAGGACCATGCAACCTCGCCCGGCTTGGCTGCCATCCATAACCAAGACTAACGGCAAGTGGGCTAAGGCTTCCAGAATTTGACGGGCAAATGGCAGATAGACCGCCTCCACATCAATCTGACCTTTGACCCAGCGTCTCATCCGCATTTCGATGCTTTTCTCTTTTATTTCGCTTGGTATTTCCGAACTCATCGCAGACAGTTGGGCATTGCGGCTCATCACAATTCCAGAAATCATCATGGCTAAGGTCACCACTTGTCCTTGATTATCAAGTTTCATCATTTGCTTAAGCATTTTCTTCTCTTTTGTGTATACTCGGTAACGATCAGTCATTTTGGCGACACCTCTTTGGTTTGGTTACCGTGAGTGTACCTTAATGACTGATTTCTTCCTTATTTGTACGGTAGAGAATTATTTTCTAAATAAGAATTTCCTGTCTGACGTTGTCCATTAGGTGTAAGAAAAAATGGGACCCTGCTGAAGCAGGACAAGAAGGAGAATTTATCATGAACACCAATCTTCAAACTGCGACATTGGCTGGAGGATGCTTCTGGTGCCTGGAAGCCGTCTTCGACGAGGTGAAGGGAGTCGAGGGTGTGGAGTCAGGCTACACCGGCGGACGAAGCGCGAATCCGTCGTACCGCGAGGTTTGCAATGGAGACACCGGTCATGCCGAGGTGGTGCAAGTCCATTTTGATCCGAATGTCGTTTCATACCGCGACTTGTTGAACGTCTTCTTCGCCATTCACGATCCCACCACGATGAACCGTCAAGGCAACGATGTCGGCTCGCAGTATCGCTCCGCGATTTTTTATCACGACGACGAGCAGAAGAGGGTCGCCGAGGAAACGATCAAAGAGTTGAACGCGCAGAAAATTTGGGATAAGCCCATCGTGACCGAAGTGTCAAAGTTGGATAAGTTCTACATGGCGGAGGGCTATCATCAAGAATATTTTGCCAAGAACCCATACCAGCCGTATTGCCAGGCGGTCGTCGCGCCAAAGGTGTCGAAGTTCCGCAAGTATCATTTGGAAATGTTGAAGAAACAGCCCGCGTAAATAAAACAATCCCTTGAGACTAATATCTCAAGGGATTGTTCGTTTAAAGATCGCAAGGCGACGGGAGAGTCCCGGGTGGAACCGTATCCTGAAATTTCACATCCGCGTTTCGCAACTCGTCCACTGCTGCGTTGATCTCCTCAGGCGTTAGAGAGACGCCCGCTTCATGGAAGACCCAATCTATATCTTCTTGATAATCGCGCGCGTCTCCCGCCCCGCTCAACCCGCCTTCGATGAACCACAGATTGAAATTCATAGACATGGGCGCGTCGGGAAAATAATATTGATCGTGTTCGGCGGTCTGTTCGCCATCCACAAAATAGCGGACTGTGCCGTCGGTCACTTGCACGACCAACGTATGCCAGCCTGTCAGGCTTCCCTCGCGCGGATTGCTGGTGTTATCGGCGTTCCAGGGTTCGATCTGAACTTTTTCCCACGTGGTGAAGTGCATGATGTTGGGAGGTCCGCCCCAGCCGCCGTTCGGCAGATACTCAAAATCCATCTCGCTGTAATTTGGATCGAGCGGTTTCTCGTACGGGGTGATCATGTAGAACGTCTCAACGATCTGATCGCCGTCGCTGCCGGACACCGGCTCGTCGCTAAAGCGAACGCGCGCGGCGTATGTGCCTTCGAGGTATTTACGCTGGTGACAAATCTGCGTTTGGAATGTATTCTCCTTCGTGCCGTCGGTGGAGGAGGTCATCCGCAAGAGACGATTACCTGCCTCGTCGGGATGATCCGCAAAGGACACGTTCTCCGCGCGGAACGTGGCGCCGGTAACGCCGGGCCAGCCCTGCCCGCCGCGGATGATCCAGCCGTTGGCGGTCATCTCGCTTGACGCGGAATAAGAAAAATCATCGAAGAGAATTGGCGAAGATGACGTTGTGGCTGTTGGCGCGACTTCGGGCGTCGCTGTATTTGAAGGGGCGGCAGTCGGA
>JAJTXU010000102.1 GCA_021462845.1 Anaerolineales bacterium | reverse complement strand
TGCTCACTTCCTTCGCCGAATCGAGTTTGTGATATTCATTCTCCACTTCTCTTAATTCTCGTTCTTTTCCTCGCGCCTCATCGTGAGCCGACGCGTCATAGCCGAGTTTTGCCAATTCCTTATCCAACTTGGCGAGTTGCTTCTGTTCATCTGCGGCGAACTTGCCGCTTTCCAAAACCTTCTCGACCTCTTTCAACCTCTTCCTGCCAGTGGATTCCCAATCCTTTGCCAATGACTGCAACCGTTCCATTCGCTCGGTGAGTTGCGAAATTTCGCTCGCATATTTCACGCGTTCATTTTCGGCGGACGCCAACTTCGTAATTTGTAATTCGTAATTGGTAATTTGCTGGGCAAGGTCAGCCGACTCCTTTTGATTAGCGCGAAAGAGATCGCCCTTTTGCTTGCCGTCATCTTCCAACTGCTTGAGCGTGGACTTGCGATGTTCTTTGCTCAATTCCTGTCCGCACAATGGACACGTCGCGCCGTCCGCCGATTTGAGCGTTTCGATTCTTTCTTTCAACGTATTCATTTCCGCTTTGAGCGCATCGTTTTCAACTTTCAACGCGGCTTGACGTTCGCGCCCTGCGTTGCGTTCGGTTTCAACCCTGCCGCGCTCATTGACCTTTGCTTCTGCCTCGCTAAGGAGCTTTTCAGTTTTTTCGATCCCGCCTTTCAACTCACTGTTCACTGATAACTGATTACCGATCTCTTCCTCCTCAGCCGCCAGCGACCGCCGCTCTTCCTCCAACTTCACTTTTTCCACCGCGATTTTTTCCTGCAACGGCGCGCGTTCTTTTTGATGATCGTGAAACTCCGCCGCAGTCTTCTCCCAATTCTCTAATTCTCTCCGCGCCTTTTGCCACGCCTTATATTCCGCTTCGATTTCCTTTGCGCGACTGACGAGATCGGCATACGAGGCGCGATCGGACTCTTTCTCGGCGAGTCGACTCTCTAATGCGACGAGAGCCGTGCGTGAGCGTTCGAGTCCCGCCGCGAGCGTGGAGGTCATCTTGCGTTGCTCCTCCACCAAGGCCGCGTTCCGTTTTAGATTTTGCATCACGGATTCTTGCGCCTCTCGCGCCGCCGACAACTGTTTCAACGACGATTGAAGTTCCCCCAGCCGACTCTTTCGCGCTTCTTCCTCTGCGAGTTCCGCGTCTATCTCCGCAACGCGCCCATCAATCGTCTCGACCTCCGACTCGATCTCTTTTCGTCTTTCGGCGGTGCGATTTTTAAACTCATCCCAAATTTCAAGCCCAAGGATGTTGCTCAACACTTCCTTGCGCTTGCTCGCGTTCTGTTGCGTGAATTGATCGGCTTTGCCTTGCAAAAAGAACGACGCGTTGACGAACGTTTCATAATCCAGCCGCAACGTCTGTTCGATCCGTGCTTGTGTGTCGCGCGTTGTCTTTTCGGTAAGAGGTCGCCACGTTCCTTGACCTTTGACCATTGACTGTGGACCATGACCGTCGTCCGTCTGCTGTCTATCGTCTACGGTCTGTGTTTTGTGGTCTATCGTCCGTCGTCCATCGTCCAGAATTTGAAACTCCAACACCGTACTCTTACCTCTCGGCAATGACCGTTGCACGCGATACGTATTTTCCTCATGCTTGAACGTGAGGATCACCTCGGCGGCTTTCACATCCGCGTGCAGGTTGATCACGTCACTGCTTTTGCCGCGCGCCTCGCCGAACAGACTCCACGTGATCGCGTCGAGCAGGGACGACTTCCCCGCGCCGTTCTGACCTGAGATGCACGCAAGATCGAACGCGTTGAAATCCAATTCAACGGGATCGCGATACGAAAGAAAACCTGAAATGCGTAAGTGGAGAGGAATCATTGTTGACGAAGTTTCTTTGCCACAGAGAACACAGAGACCACTGAGAAAAAAATCTCAAAATCTCTGTGCGTCCTGTAGCTAAGTTCGTAATCTGCCTTGTAATGATGGATTATAATCGAACCATCATGCTCGAGTCCTCCGACAAGATCGCGCAACGCCGATTAACTCTGATCATTATCACGCTTGCAACGCTTCCCTGTTACTGTGTGGGATGGATTGCCATGATAGCGGCTCCAAACTCTAACGTCACGCCGACGCCAGCCATCAGTTCCACTGTCGCAAATAACTTAACCGCAACGAGTACGCTTCAAATTACGCCTGCCACCACCACCGCGCCAAATATAATTTCACCCACAGTCACAGATACCCCAACACCGACGGGCACACCGACCTCCACCGTCACGCCGACATTGTCATTCACGCCCTTCCAGCCTGCCAGCCTCACGCCATCGTTTACCCTCACATCGTCCCGCACGCCATCGCTCACCCCGAGCGTTACATTCACATTTACATCCACGTTCTTTGTTACAAGCACAGATACATTCACGTTCACCCCATCGCCAACGCAATCCACGCCGACGAGCACACCCACGCCATCATTGACTCCCTTCCCAACACCGCCATGACCGAAATTCTTCCATTTTTAAAATCGCTATTATCCGCTTCGGGAGTCTCAGGCAATGAGACGCCCGTGGCGAGACTCATCGAGGAGAAGTGGCGCCCGCTCGTAGACGAAACGCGACTCAGCCGCGTCGGTTCACTGCATGGACTCAAACGCGGTTCAGGCAAGAAGAAGCGTCCTTCGATTCTGATCGCCACGCATATGGACGCGATCGGCATGCGCGTAAGTCACATTGCGGATGGATTCCTCCGCATCACGAAAGTCGGCGGGATTGACGTGCATGTGTTGCCCGGTGCGGAAGTGACGGTTCATTCGACGGGTGGGGCTGATCTGCCAGCGGTGATCGCCATGCCATCTTCAAAGTTGCTTCCCGACTCCGCGGGCGACGGCGCGTTGGAGATCGGCTACCTCCTCGTGGATACCGGTTTGACTCCGCGCGAGGTGGAGAAAAAGGTCAAAGTGGGCGACCTGGTCTCCTTCGCGAATGAACCGATGGAGTTGGCGGGCGATATCATTTCGGGGCACACGGTAGACAATCGGGCATCCGTCGCCGCGCTCACAGTCTGCCTGGAAGAATTGGGATCGAAGCCGCACGCGTGGGATGTGTGGGCGGTCGCCACCGTGCAAGAAGAAACAAGTTTCCTTGGCGCGTACACGTCTGCGTTTGAGATCCGCCCGCAAATTGCGATCGCGGTGGATGGAACGTTTGCCAAAGGTCCCGGTGCGAACGGCTGGCAGACTCACGCAATGGGTAAAGGCGTGGGCTTGGGCATGGGACCCAACATGCACCCGTTCCTGCATAAAAAATTAACAGAACTCGCAGACCGACTCGAAATCCCATGGTTCCTCGATGTGACATCCGCGCATTCAGGCACCGACGCATACCCGATGCAAGTCACCGTCGAAGGGATTCCCACCGCGCTGGTCGAATTCCCGATCCGTTACATGCACACGCCTGTTGAATCTGTTTCGGTCAAAGACATTCAACGCGCGGGGCGTCTGCTCGCCGAATTCATATCCTCGCTCGATGAAAATTTTATTGAAACAATAACTTGGGACGATTAATCTCCAATCTCCAATCTCCAATCTCCAATCTCCAATCCTCTAATCCTCTAATTCTCTAATTCTCCACTCTCCAACCTTCAATGCCCACTTCCTCAACCCCTCCCCTCAAACTGCTCGAAAAACTTTGCAACGCCATCGCGATCTCTGGCGATGAAAGCGAAGTGCGAAAAATCGTACTCGATGAAATCAAAGATTACGCCGACGATGTTCGAGTGGACGCGCTGGGCAACGTCTTGGCGACCAAGTTGGGGCGGGGGAAGAGGCGTTTAAAAGTCATGCTCGACGCGCACATGGACGAAGTCGGGTTGATGATCGTCGCCGAGGACGGCGAAGGCATCTATCGTTTTGAAACCGTCGGCGGCATGGACGCGCGTCATCTTGTGGGCAAGCAGGTGTATGTCGGCAAAGAGCGTTTGCCCGGCGTGATCGGCGGCAAGCCCATCCATTTGATGGAGTCGGGCGAGGTCACGCGCAAAGTTCCGATTGACGCGCTTCGCATTGACCTCGGTCTCGCGGGCAAGGCGAAGGTCGGAGATCGCGCGGGCTTTGCCACAAAGTTTCGCCGCGTGGGTCCTTCGATCATGGCGAAGTCGCTTGATAACCGTTTCGGCGTGGCGACGGTGATCGAGTTGTTCAAGCATGCCCCGTCGAATATTGATCTGTGCGCGGCGTTTACGGTGCAGGAGGAGATCGGTCTGCGCGGCGCGAAAGTGGCGGCGCAGTATTTCAACCCCGATCTTGCCATCACGATTGACTCGACGCCCGCGAACGACCTGCCAGATTTCGACGGGAGCGAAAACACGACGTACAACACCAAACTCGGGCTGGGTCCCGCCATCTACATTGCAGACAGTTCGACTCTTCACGACCCTCGGCTGGTTCGCTTTCTTCAAACGGTCGCGGCGTCTGCAAAGATTCCGTATCAACTCCGCCAGCCTGGTGGAGGCGGTACAGACTCCGCTGCGATTCAACGCGCGCTTGCGGGAATCCCAACGGTTTCCGTTTCTGTGCCGCATCGTTACACTCATTCGCCCGTCAGCCTCTCGCGCGTGGATGATTGGAAACACACGTTGACTCTGTTACGGGCGGCGTTGAAGAAGATCACGCCTGAGTTGGTTGGAAAGGGAAGATAAAAGTGAACGGATTGATCGCCCTCGTCGGCGCGGGCGAATACCTGCCTGTGATGGAAGAGGTGGATCGCTATTTGCTCTCCAGCGTCAACTCGAAGACGCCGCGTGTGGTGTGTTTGCCGACTGCGGCGGGGCAGGAGGATGACGAAAGCGTCAACCGCTGGTCGCGCATGGGAGTCGAACACTTCCAAAAACTCGGCGCGGATGTTCAGGCTTTGCGCATCATTGACAAAGAGTCCGCGAACGACCCGCAATTTGACTCGGCGTTGGAAAACGCGGATTTTATTTATTTCTCCGGCGGCAGTCCGATGTATTTGTTCCAAACCATGCAAGGCTCCCGCGCGTGGACGTCTATGCAGAAAGCGTGGAGCAGGGGAGCGGTCTATGCGGGCTGTTCGGCGGGCGCGATGATCCTCTCGAAGCGCGTGCCGAGTTTCCGCCTCTCTCAAACTGTGGAAGGATTTGGAGTCGTCCCTTCGCAATTTATCCTTCCGCATTTCGACGCGACGCCGCTTGTCTTCAAGCCGATGATCTTTGCGTTACGAAAGCAACTCAAGAAAGGCGAACAGATGCTCGGCGTGGACGAGAACACAGCCCTCGTTGGTCACATCAGTGGCGAATGGAAAGTGATGGGAGAAGGCACGGTTCATCTCATCACCCGCGATAAAGACAAAATTTTCAAAGTCGGCGAAACTGTGCCAATTAACTAATTCTCCAATTCTCCAATTCTCCAATTCTCCAATTCTCTAATTCTCTAATTCTCTAGTCTCCAGTCTCTAATCTCAAATTACCAATTACCAATTCCCCCTCCAAGGAACCTCCCCATGAAATCCCTCCTCAAACAACTGACTGAAACCTTCGGACCATCGGGTTACGAAGAAAACGTCCGCAAGCTGGTGCGCGCGGAAGTGAAGCCGCTCGCCGACGAGATCAAAGTGGACGCGCTCGGCAACCTCATCGCGCGCAAACGCCCGTCAAAGGTCACGAAAGACACGAAGCGGATCATGATCGCCGCGCACATGGACGAGATCGGGCTGATGGTGAGTCACATTGACGAGAACGGCTTTGCGCGATTCTCAAACATCGGCGGGGTGTTTGCCAAGTACGTGCTGGGAGGACGAGTCCGCTTTTTGAACGGCGTGACAGGCGTCATTGGGTTTGATCGTTTTGACAAGATGAATGAAATCCCTCCGCTGGATAAAATCTATATTGATGTCGGCGCGACGAGTAAAAGAGATTGTCCCGTGAAGGTCGGCGATGTGGCGGCTTTTGATCGTTCGTTTGTCGAGATGGGGAATCGCTTCGTTGCCAAGTCCATGGACGATCGCGTTGGCGTTCTAGTTGCCATCGAAACGTTGCGCGCGCTTAAATCTACGCCGCATGATGTGTATTTTGTGTTCACCACGCAAGAAGAAGTCGGCACGCGCGGCGCAGGGACGTCCGCATTCGGTATTGACCCCGATCTGGGAATCGCGGTGGATGTGACCGCCGCGGCGGATACGCCCAACGCCTTCAAAATGGAAATGAAATTGGGCAAGGGTCCCTGTGTGAAGATCCAAGACGGCGGCATGATCGCCGATCCGCGCGTGGTGAAGTGGATGATCCGCGCGGCGGAGAAAAATAAAATTCCGTACCAGCGCGAGGTTTTGCTGTTCGGCTCCACCGACGCGCGCGCCATGCAACTTTCGCGGGCGGGCGTGCCGGCAGGCTGCCTTTCGATCCCCACGCGCTACGTCCACTCGCCGTCTGAAATGGTGGAGTACGCCGATGTGCAAAACTCCGTCAAGTTGTTGGCGGCTCTTCTGCGTGCGAAAGTTGATTTAGGCGAATAAGATGTCCGATTGGAAACGAACAACAAAAGAGGTCGGATTCGAAAACCTGCGCCCCGAGTTATCGCAGGCGATCAATGAACACATCGAGAAGTACAACCTCGGCGAAATTTTATCCGACGTGTTGATGTGCGTTCAGACCGATTCGGAAAAGATAAAAAAGGGATTGTTCGGCGGGGCGGAAGCGGTGTACACGGGCGCGGTGATCACTCCGCGCTGGCTGGTGTGGGCGACAAGCGGGACCAAGTCTCAAACTTCTGCCGCGTCTGCTCAATGGAACGATGTGACGATCCAGGATTATGCCCAATCTTCGTTTGCAAAAATGATCCCCGATTCGGGGCTCAACGTCAGTGGACGATTCACCGACGCCTCTGAAAACGGGTTGGTTTTCATTGCCTTGGAAGAAAACGCGGCTGGAGTACGGTGCAAAGAGATCGCGTTAAAAGCCGCGCAAGATGCGAAGAAATAATCACACCCAAGCCCACAACATCCACGCGCCCAGAATCAAAACGCCGATCCCAAAACGCGCGGCGAACGACCAACCCCAGCCGACCATGTAGGCTTTCGTTGATTCGATGGCGGCGGTTTTATCGCGCAGTCGGTAATATTCCAAGCCGAATAACGCCAGCGGCGCGCTTGCCAGCCCGACGATAGGGGTGAGAAAGAGACTCGCCACAAGACTCGCCGCGAACGCCAGCAAGATCGAACTCCACGGCACGAACTTATCGCGCATCTTGCGGGCGATGATGATGTTGTCCACGATGTTGCCAGCGATCATCAGGAGGGTAATGACGGCGAACAGCACCCAATCCCAAAACGTCATACGTTCTGCCACGCTTTGCAGGAACGCATACACGAGCGTGGCGAGCCACATCACGGTGATGCCCGGAAAGATCGGAATGATCAGACCGATCAAGCCGACCAGCAGCACAAATAGCGTGAGCGTGTCTACGATCACGATCCACGCGAGTTGAAGGTTGGAGAAAAATTCGGGAGGGAGCATTTTGATTCATATTTAATCCTTGCGAAGGTTCTAAACCTTCGCAAGGATATGTCATTTGATCACATCCACGCCGCCCATCCACGGGCGCAGGACTTCGGGGACGCGGATCGAACCGTCGGCTTGCTGGTTGTTTTCCATCACCGCGATCATCGTGCGTGGCAGACCGAGTCCCGATCCGTTCAGCGTGTGGAGCAAACGCGCCTTGCCGCCATCGGCGGGACGATACTTTATATTCGCGCGTCGCGCCTGAAAGTCGCGGACATTCGAAACCGATGATACTTCCAGCCACTCGTTGCATCCAGCCGCCCAAACTTCGATGTCGTACGTGATCGCCGAACCGAAACCGAGATCGCCCGTGCAAAGTTGTTTGACTCGATAGGTGAGTCCCAGCGCGGCGCAAGTCGCTTCGGCGTCTTCGCGCATCTTTTCGAGCAACGCATCCGACTCTTCGGGTTTGGCGTACATGTACATTTCAACTTTATCGAATTGATGCCCGCGTTTGATTCCGCGCACGTCGCGTCCCGCGCTCATCTTTTCACGGCGAAAGCATGGCGTGTATCCCGTGTAGAGCAACGGCAGTTGCGCTTCATCAAGAATTTCATCCATGTGCAGACCGGTCAGCGGCACTTCGGCGGTCGGCACGAAATACAGATCTTCTTCGTGGTCTTTATATAAATTATCGGCAAACTTCGGCAGTTGACCCGCGCCGAACACCGTCTCGGTCTTCACCATGAACGGTAAATATTTTTCAGTGTAGCCCTGCCGAGTATGAAGATCGAGCATGAACGCGATCAACGCGCGTTGCAAGCGCGCGCCCGCGCCGCTCAACACGTAAAAGCGCGAGCCCGTGATCTTCGTGCCGCGTTCAAAATCAATGACGCCCAGCGCGGGACCCAAGTCCCAGTGCGCTTTCGGCTCGAAATCAAATTCGGGGAGTTGTCCCACCGTGCGGAGGACTACATTCTCCTCTTCGGATGCGCCTATCGGCGTTCGTTCATCCGGGACGTTGGGCAGGGCGCTCGTTAGCCGCGTTAACTCCCCTTCGACCTCTGCCACCTCCTTGTCGAGTGCGGCGATCTTATCTCCCACCTCGCGCATCGCAATAATTTTCTTTTCGCGTTCCGCCGCGTCTTTCATTTTGCCGATCTCTTTCGAGACGGTGTTGCGCTCAGCCTTGAGTTGCTCCACTTCGGTGAGCAATGCGCGGCGTTTTTCATCGAGTTGTAAAATTTCCTCGATGGATGAAGTTTCCATTTGGCGGTTCTTCAACGCCGTGCGGACAACGTCTGGCTTTTCGCGGATCAAATTCAGGTCTAACATGTTGCACCTCCGAGTGCAACCTTGCCCAACCTTGCGAAGGTTTACAACCTTCGCAAGGTTCGCAAGGTTCGAGAATAAAATACGCCCCCGTCCGTGTGCAGGACGAAGGGGCGTTTCGTGGTGCCACCTGCTTTTGCGGTTTTGCAACCGCCTTGGAGTGCGCTGTAACGGGCGCTCGCGTCCCTCTTACAATTCGTTGTAGCTGGGACGACTGAAGTCGTCACTACATGAATTCCTGCGAGGGCAAAGGCGAAGTGGATTTCTCCGTTTGACTGGTCGCCTCTCACAAACCGGCGACTCTCTGAACAGTTACGCGGGTACTTGTCTTCGCGCTGAATTTACTGTTACGATTATACGCGGCGAGTTCTCGTTGTCAATGGCTTGGCGGAGAAACTCTGAAGTGGTAGAGAAATTCGCCGCAGGCGAATCAAATTTCCCCGTCGAGGTGAATCGCGCGTTGAATCCTTAACTCAAATTATGGTATATTCTGTTCAGGAGTATCGTCCATGAATGAACGGATTTTGATCATCGAAGACGACCAGCAGATTCTCAAACTTCTTCAGCGCGGACTCGCGTATGAAGGCTACACCGTCGACTCGGCGACCGATGGGCGTATGGGGCTGATCCTTGCGCGCGATCACACGCCCGATCTTGTGATTTTGGATTGGATGCTGCCCGGCATGGATGGGTTGGAAGTGTGCCATCGTCTGCGCACCGGCGGCTCGATCCCCATTTTGATGTTGACGGCGAAAGACACGGTGCAGGATCGTATCCAAGGGCTGGATGCGGGCGCGGATGATTACATGGTCAAGCCGTTCAATCTCGATGAATTGCTGGCGCGTGTGCGTGCGTTGTTACGCAGGACTCAGCCCGAACGAATTCCCGTGTTGAAGTTTGCCGATCTTTCGCTCGATACCGGCACGCGTCAAGCCTCGCGCGTCAATCGCACGATCTCGTTGACGGCGAAAGAATATGAACTGCTCGAATTGTTCCTGCGGCATCCGAAACAAGTGTTGACGCGCGAAGTGATCTTCGACCGCGTCTGGGGCTATGACTTCGGCGGCGAGAGCAACGTGCTGGAAGTGTACATCCGTTACCTGCGGCAAAAACTGGAAAGCGATGGGGAAGCCCGCCTCATCCACACGGTGCGCGGGGTGGGATACGTGATGAGAGAAAATCCGTGATGCAAATAAGCAAATTCGCTAAGCATTAATCGCCAATCGTAAATCTCCAATCGTAAATCCAAAATCGTAAATCTAAAATCGAAATGTCCCTCCGCCTCCGCCTGACCTTTTTATACGCGATTGTTACAGGCGGGGTTTTGCTTGTCTTTGGCGGGACGGCGATTTTCGTTTTTTACGCCGTTCTGGTCGACCAGATCGATAACACGCTGGCAAACACAGTCGATCTAATCATTAGCGGAATCAACGTTGGCGAATTGGACGAACTCGAAGGCAGTCTCGAGTCGGTTGATCTACGCTCGGATGTGTACGCGCAGATATGGGAACTGGGCGGTACCGCGCAGACGGGCTTGCGTGAATTGGAAGGATTTACCGACCAGCGTCCGTTTTATCCCGCCGGCTTGCGCCTCGACACTCCGATCTATCGATACGCGCAGGCAGGAATAGGTCATTTGCGCGTGGTCAGTGTTCCCCTCGAACAGAATGAACGCCGCATAGGCACGCTTCAAGTTGCCGTAAGTTTGGATGTGGTCGATGCCGCGCGCCTGGGATTGGGAAAAACCCTCGGGGTGATCTGGATTGTTGCAACCCTGATTTCCGCCAATGCCGCCTGGTTGGCGCTTGGGCAAACCCTTCGCCCGCTGAAATCCATAACACTGGCGGCAGAGCAGATTAACCGCGCCGACGATCTCTCGCGGCGCATTCCCTACGATGGACCAGCGGATGAAATTGGCAGTCTCGTCGATTCGTTCAACCAAACGCTCGAGCGGATCGAAGTTTTGTTCACCTCCCAGCAACGCCTGCTAGCCGATGTGAGTCATGAACTGCGCACTCCGCTCACGGTGATCAAAGGCAACGCCGATCTCATGCGCCGCATGAAGAGCCTCGATGAAGAATCACTCACAAGTATCGATCAAGAAGCGGGCCGCCTCTCGCGCCTTGTAGGAGGGTTGCTTTTGCTCGCGCAGGCTGAGTCGGGCAAACTTGCCCTCGTCGAAAAACCTGTGGAACTTGACCTGCTCGTCACTGAAGTTTTTCAAGAAATGAGCGTGCTGGCTGGCAATAAAGTCCATTTGCGCCTCAATGAAATCGATCAAGTGATCGTCAAAGGCGACCGCGACCGGCTCAAACAGGTTTTCATCAACCTTGTCGCCAACGCGATTCAATACACGCCTTATGGCGGAGAAGTGTTCCTCAGCCTCGAACGGATCGGCGAGCAGGGGCGCGTTATTTGCCGCGACACGGGACCGGGCATCCCAGCGGAAGACCTGCCTCACATCTTCGAGCGGTTCTATCGCGCCGAAAAATCCCGCACGCGCGGCAGGAGCACCGGCTTTGGGCTTGGGCTTTCCATCGCCAATTGGATCGTCGAACGTCACGGGGGCAGGATCGAGGTCAATTCAAAAGATGGACAAGGCACCACGTTTGCAATTTGGTTGCCGGTGATGTAGTCAATTATTCAGAATAACCTTGAATGGTTGGCACGTAGTGACGACTGTTGCAGATTAACCAATAAATCTAGGAATAAACCTGATATGGATTATTGCCATAGCGACAATCCCGAAGGGATGGCAGGATTCTAAAATGACAAAATAGGTCTTCAAATCCCGAAGGCGTCGCGTGGCGCCGTGGCGACAGATGACATAAATTTACCGCCTCTGACACCCCTTCGGGGTTGAATGTGATCCATCCATCAATACTAGAATCATTTGACCCCTTCGGGGTCTTTAGGTAATTTCCGTAATCTAGTTGTCAATGCCCAATCGTTGCGCGGCTTGGCGGCATAACCCCGCTCCATAATTTTGATACCACTCGTCGAGAGCCACGCTGGATGACAATCCGCTTCGCGCCTCATTGTAAATTGGTTCGCCATAGCGGACGTATCTCGCCGTTTCAGCGTGCCACGTCCATTCGCCGCGATTGATGACGCCGATGCCGCCGTTGTAGCCTGCCAGCGCAAGGCGCGGATCGCCGTTTGCGGTTTGAAGTGATCGCGCGAGATATTCGAGTCCGCGCAGGGCGTTGGTCTCGGTGTCGAATCCGTTTTCACCGTAATGGAAGTGGAACGGCATCACTTGGAAGAGTCCCATCGCGCCGGAGCGCGAGAGCGCGTTCGGGTCGCCGCACGATTCGATCTGCATCACGGTGGCGACCAGATTGGGGTCCAGAGATGAAGCGTTTGCCCAGCGGACGATATGGTTGCCCCAGTATTGGACCTCCCGCGTGAAGATGGGGGAGAGTCCGCTTGAAGGGATTGAAGAGGTCGCCGCGATTGAAACAGGTTGAACGATGGGCGAAGCGGAGGTCTGAATCGGCAGGTTCAACGCAAGCGCGGCAAGCAGGCATGCGATCAAAATAACCGCGAGAGGCGGCAGGGCATAAAAAGACAAACAGCCGCCTGCATCGTTATCTGCCGCGGCTGTTTGCCGGTCGTCGTATTGTTGTGAGCGAGCGCGGGGCATAGTGGGTTCCTTTAGTTGAGATACAGGGACCCGAGCTCGAATTGAGTTCGGATTATTTAGTTGTCATATTGCATCGCCCTGAGCGAAGTGAGGAGTGGCGCTACAGTGCGACGACGATCGCAGTCGAAGGGTTACGCGTTGTAGGAACGATCATTTGAAGGATCGTTGACCGAATGATATGTTGGCTCAGCTCTCATGAACGAAGATTGTTGCGCGGGTTTCGGCGCGGGACGATACGCTTGATTCTGTGTCGTCTGCACCGGGCGGTTCAGGCTGGACGCCGGGCGAAGAACAGGCTGTTGCTGATTCGCCGGTCGGTACGTCTGCTGTGATGCGGGGCGCGAATAACTGCGATCCGATTCTGCGGTGGTGAACATACGGTCTCCCGCGAGCGAGAATGAGCCGATGATCAACACGCGGATGAGCAGGATCATCGCGGCGACGAAGATCGGCACGACTTTCGTCATGGTCTCGCTGCTGATGACTGCTCCGCCAGACGCGCTCGTGTGATTGACGATGGCAACCGACACGCCCCACCACGTGAGAATTGCGTTGAAGCCCGCCGCCAACAGCCACGCGCCGAAGAGGTAATATACTTCCTTCGGTTCGTCGGCTCCTTGTTCGGGCGTGAAGACGCGGGCGATGCCGGCAAAGTCAATGCCGCAGAAGGCAATGGCGAGAATGGTCGCCCATTGCAAGCCGCCGAAGGAAAGATCGCCCAAAATATCCCGTAGTGCGAAGCGGGTGGCGTTGAAGTTCGAAACTTCGAAAGCGAGCAGAGCCACGAGGATGATCATCCCCCAAGCCGCGCCGCGATTGAAGCGCCGTCCGCGTGTGAGATCACGGAACAGGGCGCGCAGTCCATCCCCTGAATTTCTACGATACGTAGTCATCTCGACCTCCTTTGTCGAATGGGTGACAATGAAGGCGAGTTTAGAACACTTGTTCTATTTTGTCAAGGGTGAAATAAAAAACCTGGGGCTGTCTAAAAAGGGGAAAGGCAGCCCTCCTCAAGATGGGAAAAGTTTAATACAATGGGGGTATGAGACACAAACAAATCACCTTCAAGCCCTAT
>JAJTXU010000101.1 GCA_021462845.1 Anaerolineales bacterium | reverse complement strand
CCAGTCCGCCGATGTCGGGTGTATACTTTTCAGTGAGGAGAGCGATTTTCATGGCAGACACATCCGCAGTGCAATGTGAAATGGTGATCGGTTATCTGGTGCCGCATCGTTGCGATAACCCGTCGTTGGGGAAGTGTATCAAATGCGGGCGCGGATTTTGTGACGAGCATACGAACAATACGCGCGAGGGGCGCGTGTGTCTTGCGTGCCAGCAGGGACTCGATATGCCCGTTGCGTTGCCGATTGCCGCCGCAACATTTACCGCCGCCGACCTGCATACGTTCAATCAAGCCAGCGCGTGGGATGACGATGACCGCGCGGATATGTTTTCCGACTTGAGTTGATACTTCCGCCCTGAGCGGACGCTGAGCTTGGCGAAGCGGTAGTCGAAGAGTGGATATCCATGAAAACTTTTTATGAAACAGTGCGCTTCGACTTCGCTATCGCTCCGCTCAGCGCGGAATAATCAATACGGTCCGATCGTTTCCCAAATCTTTTTATTCTCAACAATAAAATCATCGCAACGCTGACAGGGCTTGAGCGCGGGCGGGTGCATGTTCAAGCGGATCTGACGATACGCCGCGCCTTTCCATATTTCTGTGAACGATTGTTTGCGAACATCGCCGAGCGGCTTGATCTGTTCGCGCGTCATGCAACATACATAGACGAGACCGTTGAAGTCAATGAGACTGTGCGTCCACGGCGCGTAACAGGGAAGTTTGTTGTAATAGCCGAACGCGTATCGTCCCGCGCGTCCCAAGCGGACCTCGGAATCGTCTCGCCCAAACGGGAACGCGTCCTCGTCTGCGATGTTCACGCCCAACTCTTGCGCGCGCTGTTCGATGATCGGCGCGATCTCGGAGTTGTACAGCGCGATGTCTTTCTTTCGCATGGACAAATGCTCGCCGCAGTGATCGTCCACGGGGATTAAGTTGATCCCGTCCGCGCCGAGTTCGTGCGCGAGATTGGGGAGCGTGGCAAGCGTTTGATAGTTAGATCGCCCGACGACCGTGTTGATGCGGACAGTCAATTTTCCTTTGTGCGAATATTTGTTGAATAACGAAACCGCGCGCGTCGTCTGCTTGAATGAACCTTCGACGCCGCGAATCTTTTCGTGCATCTTGCGGAGCGGCGAATCAATCGAGACGTTCACGCCGCGCAGACCCGCTTCGACGAGTCGCTTGGCTTTGACTTTGTCAATCAGCGTGCCGTTGGTCGTGAGCGTGACGCGCATCCCCAGTTGAGTCGCGTGTTCGACCAGGTCAGGCAGTTGCGGACGAAGCATCGGCTCGCCGCCTGAGAAGTGAATCTTCTTACATCCGAGTTCGGCAAGTTCTGAAATGATCTCGCGGAAGCGATTCATCGAGATAGGCGGCTCGCGCGTCTCGCGCCAGTGCTTACACATCTCGCACTTGAGGTTGCATCCGTAGTTGACTTTGATCTTGACGTAAATGGGTTTGTAAGCGCGCGCGTGAAGAACTGCTTGGCGCACTTCTTCTTTTTCGGCGGCGATTTGGTCGAGGCTGTACATGGTTTATGCGGACAATTGTAACACCCGCGATTTCACCGCCCAAACAACGGATGATTCTCGTTGACCTGTAACAAGTCCCACAAATTGCCGTACAAATCCTCGAACACAGCGACCATTCCATAAGGTTGTTCTTTCGGCTCGCGGACAAACTTGATTCCCTTCGAGACCATCTCGTTGTAGTCACGCCAGAAATCGTCGGTGTTGAGGAAGAGAAATACTCTCCCGCCTGATTGATTCCCGATGAAAGGTTCTTGCTCTGGCTTGGATGCTTTCGCTAGAAGCAGTGTCGTCCCTGTTGAGTTGGGTGGAGCGACCACCACCCAGCGTTTATCTTGCTTGGGCTGGTAAGTATCCTCGACGAGCGTGAAGTGGAGCTTCTCGGTGTAAAAATCTATGGTTTCGTCGTGGTCTCGAACGACGAGGGCGATGTGGAGGATGGATTGTTTCAAAAGTGCTCTTTTTGTGAGATGATTGCTAAACGGCTCGCATTATTAGCAGGTGGGCGGGATGAGATACCGCTTGACAGCAGAAAAAAACCGAAGTCGGAAAAATGCTTGTAAGTCGCGCAGACTCCCGCCAATCCACTGCACGCTTTTGGCCTTAAGACGACTCGTCTGTGAACAAAGCATTGAAGTCTTGTTCGCTTAAGCCAAATAACTTTTCTGCCTTATCTCTGATTTTCCTTCCACGAACATCAATCATATTTTCAAATTGGTCAGGCTCTAACAAATCCCAAGAAAGTAGTCTTTCGTTCAAATCATTGTCGGTATACAGAGAATTTGCACCAGGTCTCCTGAACCATTCATGGGGCGGTTTATCAGATTTATTTCCATTGTCATTTGCACGAAGAAAATGAAAGTTACCGTAGTGGTTGACGGTTTCGTAAGGATAGCCTGCCGCCTCCAATTTTGACTTTGGAAAAATATGGTCTCGTTGTAATTCATCGGGATTGTTATCGAGAGTTACTCCGCCATGAGCGATATTAAGTGTAAGGTCAAGATGTCGCCTTAATAATTTATCTAAAGAGTCAATCCCATATTGCCTTTTAACGAGCCTTGCTAGATTTTTCAGTGGGAAATCGTCCGAACTCAAAACAATATTTCGAGAAAATGCGCCCATTCTTGCTTCGGCGCCACTGAAAATACCGCTCATTATGGACATGTAAATCCCGATGACGATTCTCCTTTTGTTCTCATTAGTCAAGTTTTTTGTTTTTGACAAGTAAAGAACGAAGGGCAATAAAGCATTATGACCGCCCCTGAAAAATCTCTCAGAATATATTTTGCAATCGTCCACCAAGATAAGCCCCAGTCTATCCCATGCAGTTTTTACCGCTGGCATTTTGCTGGGCATGATTTCTGCTAATTTTTCAACCTGTTTGCGATTCTTTACCAAGTTATCGAATCTGGTCTCTGACTGCACAGCAAGTAAAAGACTTTTCAATACATCATCTCTTGTAAAACCGAATGGGCGATTTTGATTAATTTGTTTGACCAATGTTTGTATTTGTGGCTGAATGTCATTCCATTTCAAATCTAACAGACTCATAAGTAAATCGGATTTATAAAGAACAAGCCCACCTGAATTTACCCTGACAAAAACTTCGAGTATTTCTTCCAACGGTGTTACTTGTGATGGGTCATCATCAACAACAATAACTTGTAAAGATTTTGTACTTCCCAAAATCGTGGCGCAGCGCAAATACGTACTAATGATTCTTTCGGTTTCTTGGGGATCCAAACCTAAATCTTGCGCCTTCTTGTGGGCAACTTGAGCGGCGTGTACAGGATTGATTTTGATAAGTTCCTGAATTGGCATATAGTGGCGTTTGCCATTGTTGGCGTTATTCAGTGAACTCGCTTCAGTTTCGGTTAAAAATTGGCAATCGTAATATTCATCCCCAGGGTCTTTATCAGTTGAGTCTCCGCTTAAAACGTCAATGAATAATCTGCGATGATTATATGTTCCTTTGAAGGCTACATGCAAACTCGTTAACCTTTGTTGTCCATCTAAAACTAAATATTTGCTTTCGTTGTTTGAAGTTTCGTAACTAAATACTTGGGCGTTGTCAGTGTCAATATCTCGCAAAATTCGTCTGTATCTTTGCAAAGATGCGGTTTTCCAAAGCATGACTGCGCCAACAGGAAAACCCCTGAGCAAACTATCAACGAGGCGATAAATTCTATCGTCCTTCCAAACAAAAGGACGTTGCATAGCGGGCAGAACAATTGCATCATTCTCTGTTTGTGCAAGTAGGCCTAATAGCGTAGGGTCGAGCATTTGTATTCCTTTTGTTTACTTCGATTTGCAGGGGGCGTGCCAACTACGCCTTAATCCTACTTTTCGCCGTATAAGACGCCGTAGGGGCAGTTATACAGCCCGTGCGCTGTATAATACCTTGTATCCGTATTATACAATTTTCACTGATGTGCGACAATCCATAAAGGACTTCCTCTTTCATGCGCCTCAAAGCAGACATACTCCTCTTCATCGTAGTCATCATCTGGGGGACGGGATTCGTCGCGCAGGGAGTGGCGGCGCGGAAGAATAAGCCCCCCGATGAAAATCGGAGGGCTTGCTTCTCAATGCTTTTTGATTTTCTTCCTTGCCAGCCGATTGAGCAGTTCCAACAGTTCTTGCATATTCTCGTTCTCGGGCGCGTCGCCAGTGATGACCGTGTGATGCCATTTCCCTGCTTCCACAGTGATAACGTATGTGAATGAATCGGGCACGGATTCGCTGTTTGTAAGCCTGGCGGGAAGTTCGGGGAAATCGAGGGCGTTGAGTAATTCCCTCAATGTCTGCGAGAGATCGTCGGGGAGGTCGCTCACGTCGAAGTCTGCCGCGAGGCGAATGCCTGCAAATCCTCCGGTGCGTTCGAATTTGATTCGTTCCACGTCCATTTTCAAACTCCTTGCTGTTTACGAAACATGCACATGAACTGGTTCAACTGCGCCATAACAGTGACGCGCAACTGCCGCTGTATCTGGATTCTGTCGCATTGTGCCAGGAGAGATTCTTCGCTCCTTATCAGTCGCTCAGCATGACATACGCTTACGCCGCGCCGAGGAAGCGCAGTGTCGCTTCGAGACAGCCTTTTGGCTCGGGCGTTTCACCGCCGATGGCGATGCCGACTCCTGCCCAGCCGTTTTTGACGGCTTGTTGCTCAAGGCTTCCACTGCCGAACAGCTCTCCCGCGGTTTGATGCGTGAAATCGGCGCATTGTTGGAAGTTCGAATTCTCGCCAAGTTTATCGCGCAGGGTCACGTACCAGATCATCCCCGCTTTTTCCCACGCATAACCGCCGATCTCCATTGCGGCGCGATAGAATGCGTGATTTGGGATGCCCGAATTGATGTGCACGCCGCCGTTGTCGCTCGGCGTGCTAACGTACTCTTTCATGTGCGCGGGTTGCGGGTCTTTGCCGAGCACGGGATCGTCGTACGCGGAGCCCGGCGCTTTCATCGTGCGGATGCCGACGCCGTTCACGTTGGGGGTGAACAAGCCTGCGCCGATGATCCAATCCGCTTCGGCGGCGGTCTGACGCGATTGATACTGCTTCACCAGCGAGCCGAACACATCCGACATGTGCTCGTTCAACGCGCCGGGCTGTTGCGAGTAGACGAGTTTGGCTTCGAACTGGGTGACGCCGTGCGTGAGTTCGTGTCCGATGATATCGATGGCGATGGTGAAACGGTTAAACAGGCGATCTTCCGCGGGCAGGTTTTCATCCCCGTCGCCATAGACCATTTGCTTGCCATCCCAGAAGGCGTTATCGTAGCCGGTGCGATAATGCACGCTCGAGTCGAGCCGCATGGCATTGTTGTTGATCGAGTTTCGCCCATACACTTCTTTGTACAGATCATAAGTGACGCCGCTTCCATCATAGGCTTCATTCACTGCCGCATCCGCGCTGGCAGGGTCGCCTTCGCGGCGGACTGCTGTGCCGGGCAGAGATGTGCCGCGCTTCACATCGTAGACGATGCGTTCCTTGCCGCCGTCTGCGGCGCGCGGCATTGTTGGGGCGAACAAATCTGCCAGGCTGGCGCGCATGGCGCGTTCTGCCCGCAACTGGTAGACAACACTGATGTTGTCCATTGCCATCTGTTTTTGCGCATTGGAGCCTTTGGTGGCGATCTGCTCCAGCATGTGTTCCGGGAGGATACATTCCAGCGAATGACGATGGTTGTGCATGATGGTTGTCCTTTCGGGGTTTGCTCTGTTTCAGTATACGGCGTTTCGCGGCATATTTCAACTCGTGATTCGCGCATACGCTCACGGTTTACGGCTCACCGATCACTATCTATCCGATCAAACCACACTTAACAGCGCCTGCTTTTGCTCCACGCTTTCACCTGCTTTGACCTTGATGCGGCTGACTTTTCCATCGCGCGGCGACTTTAACTCATTTTGCATCTTCATCGATTCAAGGATGATAAGCACCTGCCCTTTTTTGATTTCTTGTCCATCTTCGACCGGCACTGCGACCACCAACCCGGGCATCGGCGCTTTCAGGTTGAATTCGCCTCCTTCGGCAATGCCCCCGCCTGCCGCGGCGCGCAATCGCTTCTCGCGCTCATCCTCCACGACCACGGGATATAACCGCCCGCGCAGGAGCACCTGCCAGCCATCGTCACCGCGCGCGATGTATGACTCGTGCGACATGCCATCCGCGATCAGCGAGTAGACCGGCTGTCCGCTCACGGTGACGAAGTCGATCTCGTACGTTTTGCCGTTCACGCTGACGTGTTTTTCGTCGATGATGTCGACGAGGAAGTCTTTGCCTTCCACTGTGGCAACGTATTTCATGGTTTACCTGTGCATCCTTTCCCAGCGACTGACCCACCTCCAGTTACTGGCGTCCCGTTCGTTGCGTTGCACGAATTGCGATGAGACTTCAGTCTCGTGATGTTCCACGAGGGTGGCAAGGATCGCCGCAACCTCCGAAAAATCCTGGCGGTTTTCTGCCGCATCTTCCATCGAAAAGCGTTCCTCTACAAAACGCGTATCATACTGCCCGCCCATGAAGCGATGCGAATCCATCATCGTCTGGTGGAAGGGAATGTTCGTTCGCACTCCGATGATGCGATACTCTTCGAGCGCGCGGCGCATCCGCAAAATGGCTTGCGCGCGCGTTTCGCCCCACACGATCAACTTGGCGATCATGGGGTCGTAGAACGGAGTGATCTCGAAGCCGGGGTACACGCCGGTATCCACGCGTACGCCGGGACCGGTGGGGAGCAGGCTGTGCGTGATCCGCCCAGTGGACGGCATGAAGTTGTTGTAGGGGTCTTCGGCGTTGACACGGCACTCGATGGCGTGTCCGTTAAACTGCACCTCGTCTTGTGTGTAACTGAGAGGGCGTCCGCGCGCGATGCGCAGTTGTTCCTTCACGATGTCGATACCGGTCACCATCTCGGTAACCGGGTGTTCCACTTGCAGGCGCGTATTCATTTCGAGGAAATAAAAATTCTTGTTCTTATCGAGCAGGAATTCGATCGTCCCCGCGTTGACGTAGTCTACCGATTTGGCGGCTTTTACAGCCAGCGCGCCCATCTTCGCGCGGAGTTCATCGTCCAGCGCGGATGAGAGCGCTTCTTCCAGTAATTTCTGGTGACGCCGTTGTAGGGAGCATTCGCGCTCCCCGAGGTGGATCACGTTACCGTGCTTATCTGCGAGGATTTGAATTTCGATATGCCTCGCGTCGATGATCAACTTTTCGAGGTAGACGTTGCCGTCCCCAAAAGCCGATTCAGCCTCCCGTCGGGCAGAGGCGAGCAGGGTGGGCATCTCTTCGAGGCTGGTCACTTCGCGCATCCCCTTTCCGCCGCCGCCTGCTGTGGCTTTGATCAATAAGGGGAAGCCGATTTCCGGCGCTTTAGCAAACAATTCGTCGTCGGTCAAGTTGCCCACATCTTCGGTGCCTGGCACGACCGGCACGCCGGCTTTGATGACGGTGGCTCGCGCTTCGGCTTTGTCTCCCATCGCCGCAATCGACGAGGGTTTCGGTCCGATAAATGCGATGCCCGCTTCTTCGCACATGGCTGAGAACGATTCGCGCTCGGCAAGGAAGCCGTAGCCCGGATGGATCGCGTCCACATTGGCTTTGCGGGCGATATCCATGATCTTGTCTGCGCGCAAATAGGATTCGCGCGACGGCGCGGGACCGAGCAGGTATGCCTCATCCGCAAAGCGGACGTGCAATGCGCGTCGGTCGGCTTCGGAAAACACCGCTACGGTATCGATCCCCAGTTCCCTGCACGCGCGGATGATGCGCACGGCGATCTCGCCTCGATTTGCAACTAGAACTTTGTTGAACATAGCACCTCACAAGTGGGCAAGGAAACAAGTTTATGAGCGGGTACCTGTCTACGTGTGTGCCTGTATCCATGCCTCAAATCTTCAATCCAAAATCGTCAATCGTCAATCGTCAATCGTCAATCGCAAATCACAACGGAATGTTCCCGTGTTTCTTCGCCGGGTTGGTATCGCGCTTGTTGCTCAGCATCTCCAGCGCGTTGATCAAGCGCGGGCGCGTCTCTTTCGGCTCGATCACGTCGTCGATATACCCGCGCTCTGCCGCCACGTAGGGACTGGCGAATTTCTCGCGGTAATCCGCAACCAATTCCGCTTTGCGCGCCACCGGGTCTTTTGCTTTTTCCAATTCTTTGCGGAAGATGATATTCACCGCGCCATCGGGTCCCATCACGGCGATCTCGGCAGTGGGCCACGCAAGGTTTATATCACTGCGAATATGCTTGGATGACATGACGCAATACGCGCCACCGTATGCCTTGCGGGTGACGACCGTTAACTTTGGCACGGTTGCTTCGCAGTAGGCGTACAGCAACTTCGCGCCAGAGCGGATGATGCCGTGATGTTCCTGATTCGTGCCCGGTAAAAAGCCTGGCACATCTTCAAAGGTAATGATGGGGAGGTTGAACGAGTCGCAGAAACGGACGAAGCGCGCGCCTTTTTCACTGGCGTCGATGTCGAGCACGCCAGCCAGCACAGCGGGTTGATTCGCCACGATGCCCACCGAATGACCGCCCAGCCGCGCAAACCCAACCACGATATTTTGCGCGTAATTCTCATGGATCTCGAAAAACTGCCCGCCATCCATGATCGGGCGGATCACATCTTTGATGTCGTACGGCTTGTTTGCGTCATCGGGGATGATGCTGTCGAGGGTTTCGTCCATGCGCAGTGGGTCGTCGGTAATGAGGAACGGCGGGTCCTCCATGTTATTCTGCGGCAGGTAACTGAGCATTTTGCGGATCAAGAACAACGTATCGGCTTCGCTATCCGCCGCCACATGGCACACGCCTGATTTTTCCGAATGCACGCTCGCGCCGCCAAGTTCCTCCTGAGTCACCTCTTCGTGAGTGACGGCTTTCACCACGTCGGGTCCCGTCACGAACATGTAGGAAGTGTTGCGCGTCATGAAGATGAAATCGGTGAGAGCGGGGGAATACACCGCGCCGCCGGCGCACGGTCCCATAATGGCGGAAATTTGCGGGACAACGCCCGAAGCCATCGTGTTTCGCAAAAAGATATCCGCGTAGCCAGCCAGCGCCACCACGCCTTCTTGAATGCGCGCGCCGCCTGAATCGTTCAACCCGATCACAGGCGCGCCCGATTTCATCGCCATATCCATGATCTTGCAAATTTTTTCCGCGTGCACTTCGCCGAGGCTTCCCCCAAACACGGTGAAATCCTGCGAAAAAACATACACCAGCCTGCCTTCGATGGTGCCCCAGCCGGTGATGACCGAATCGCTGATGAATTTTTGCTTGTCCAGCCCGAAATCGTGCGTGCGATGCTGGACGAACGCGTCCATTTCGCGGAACGAGCCTTTGTCCACCAGAAGTTCGATGCGTTCGCGCGCGGTGAGCCGCCCTTTTGCGTGTTGCGCTTTGATGCGCTCCTCGCCGCCGCCCAAACGGGATTTTGCCTTGAGGTCATGCAGTTTTTGAAGATTGGTCTGCTTGTTCATGTTCCTCGCTTTTTGAAAAATAATGGATCGTGCTTGTGTGTAGCGCGATGATAGCCACGGTCAACAGGATGATCACCGATGCGAGTAACGCGAACGGCAGGTTCGCCCGCTCGGATTGAAAAAAAACACGTTCGACCCACAATTGCGCCTGCCACACAACTGCGGCGGATACAATCCTCAGCCGCGTCGCCACGCTCCGGCGGAGGATACCCCAGCACAGCGCGATACCCGCCACAGCCCAGATGATGCCGGTCAACGCAAGATAGGCGGGGCTGAGACGCGCGCCGAACTCAACTAGCGCATCCCGCCAATGTAGGGCGGCGGCAACGCGCGCCGCGCCCCACGCTGAAAGCATTAACACCATTAGCAGGAGCAGGGTTACACCGAAGGGTCTGGATTGAGACATAAGTCCTTTCGTCGAATAGTTGACACGTAGTGACGACTTTAGTCGTCGTATTACGGCGAGAAAGCGACTGAAGTCGCTACTACGAATCTCAGCCGCGAAGAGCCGAGAGAAGAACCTTTCATTTATCGCTTCCATAGATGAGGAGTTGCTTGCCGCCGTAGAAGATTTCGGTGGGAGTTAAATATTCGTTGAATTGACCATCATACGGCTGGCGGTCTAGGATGCCGGGGTTTGCCAGCACGTAATCCAAGCCGAGGCTTGCAAGATATTCGCCAGCCGTTCCGTTTTGCAGATGCTCGAAGTATTCGGGGCTGTTGATCAACCCGTCCATGTTGAGGATGGCGCGGTCTTGAATGAAGTAGCCGACGTTGCCTCCGCCCGTGAAGCCGATGAGACTGCCGGGTTCGGTGTTGGCTTCGAGGAGGGTCGCAATTTCCATCATCGGCACATCTGCCGACCAGCGGTTGTATTGCATGGTGAGTTTGATTCCCGCCCAATAGGTTTGTCCCATAAAGTAGCCGAAGAGCAGCGCGATGACCCATGCGGTGCGTTGAATGTGCTTGATCTTTCTTACAAGTGTGAGCAAGATGCCCAAAACAAAACTCATGAGGAGAACCGCGCCGATGCGTTGGGTGATCCAATACCACTCTTTGAACGCGGAATATCCGCTGGAGTGATAGTAGAGAGTTTGCAAGATCGAGCCGCAGACGATGGGAATAAAACTCAGGTTAATCAACGCCGTTCTGCTTTTTTCTTTGTTGAGAAACAGAAACAGGAAAAAGACGATGAACGCGCCGATCAGCGCGTACCAATAATAGGATTCGATCTCGGCGGTGCGATCTGAGAATCGCTGGACGTAGTTCCCGAGCGCGTTCGTGAACGGAGTCCACGCGAGACCTTCGCCTTGAAAGTTGACGCCGAAGAAATCGAAGGGACTGCGCGTCGCGCCGCCGTATACGCGCGAGGGGAACGATCCCCACCAGCGTTTGATCTGTCCGCTGACGGGGGAGAATGATCCGATGGCGAGTTTGTTCCAGAGCATGTAGATGCCGAGCAAGCCGAAGGCAACGCCGAAATAGGCGAAGCCGTCTTTCATCCATGCTTGCCATTTTTGTTTGAGTTCGGAAAGCGGATTCACTTTGTCGCTGCTGGTTTCATTTTTTGCGCGGAGGAGTGTGTAAGCAAGACGAGGAAAGCCGAAGAATAGGAGGGTGAATCCGAAATCCAGCAAAATGACGGAGCGGGGAAATCCGCTGGCGGTGGGAACTGCAAGCATGAGAATGCCAACGAGGGCGGACCCAGCCGACGTCGAGAGAAAGAGGCGAAGCATCCACGCGCGAAAATCTGCAAGAGTGTGTTTGTCGTACAAGCCGAAGAAAAACGTCAGCGGAATTTTTATCGCCAACGCGAGCGCCGCCATCGTGATCGCGACTGTTGAATAGTTGTAATAGTCGGGCAGAGTTAATCGGAGGAGGAAGGCTAGGAAGACGGACGCGGCGGCGGCTGTGACATCGAGCGGAAGAAAATAACGGAGCGGATGCGCGCGAAAGACGATCCAAAGACCAGCGAGCGCGACGAAGAAAACGAGATCGAGGCGGCTGAAAATGGTCAACGCGCCGATGAACCCAAGCGAGACGATTTGTTTTGTAGTGATCGTGTTTGCGCGGTAATTGATCTCAAATTCATAAAGTTTGTATAACAGTAACGCAACGAAGAACGCGGCGATGCCTGATTCAAGCCCTTGTTGGTAGAGGTTGACGAGAACGTCAAAACTGAACACCCAAAATAATGCGGCGAATGCGCCGACGGCTGGCGCAAACACTTTGCCGAGCAGGCGATATAAAAGAATCGCTGTCGAAACTTGGAGCGCGCTCATCACGAGCAGGAGGATGCGGAGGGGGAGGACGAGATCAAATCTTGCTAATGAAAAAATTGGAATGCAAATTAACATCCACAGTGGATGATAGCCGTTCGTCTTGTTGATGCCGTCGAACGTGGAGCCGTGTCCCTCGCTGATATTTTGCGCGACTTTGAAATAGTAGTACGCGTCGTCGCGGGTGAACCAGCGCAGTGAAAAGTTCTGCGCGTCGGAGAGCGCGGCATAGACGCTGATGGACATCACGACGATGATGAGGATGATCTCGAACCAGTGGCGTTTAATCATTGCTGAAAGATTTTTTAAACACGAAGGCTTGCATTGAGCGAAGCCGAAATGACACGAAGGTCACAAAAGAAATTTGAAGGAAATGGATCATGGGATGTCCAGCGTGATCTTGCCGAAGTTTTCGTTTTTCCATAATCGTTCTTGCGCGAGGGCGGCGTCTTTGAGCGGAAAGGTTTTATCCATCACGGGTTTGAGTTTCCCTGCGACGATCAGATCCATCACTTCTTTGAATTCGGCGAGGTTGCTCATGGTCGAACCGAGGATGCTGAGATGTTTGGCGAACACGAAGCGATTGTCAATTTCAAATTTGGGCGAACCGCTGTTGCCGACGGTGAGAAGCCTCCCGCCTTTTCGCAATGCGCGGAGACTCATCATGAACGTTGTGCCGACGTTGTCCACAACGGCATCTACGCCGCGTTTGTTCGTGGCGAGGTAAACCGCCTTTGACCAATCTTCTTCTTTGGAGCGGTCAATCAACACGTCCGCGCCGATGGATTCCGACATCTCCAACTTTTTTGAATTGGAACCAACGACAATGACCTTCGCGCCGAGATACTTTGCGATTTGAACGCTCGCGGTGTTGACTCCGCCTCCCGCGCCGACGACGAGAACCGTTTCGCCGTTTTGAATTTTTCCGCGCGTGGTCAACGAATGCCATGCGGTTTGATACACCAACGCGGATGCGGCGGCTTGGTGAGGGTTGAATCCTTTCGGAAGTTTGTACAATTGTTTGAGAGGCAGGCAGATGAATTCCGCGTATGTGCCGCGCACGGTCTCGCCGAGCAGATGCCAATTCAAACACATGTTGTCTTTGCCCGCCAAACAAAATTCGCATTGACCGCAACCGAGGTTGGCGTTGATAACGACGGAGTCTCCAGTCTCCAGTTCTCTAGTCTCTACTCCTCTATTCTCTAACTCTCTAATCTCTTGCACTTCCCCCGCGCCATCTGCGCCGTTGATGTGAGGTAGTTCGAGTTTGAGTCCTTGCCAGCCGTTGCGGACCATCACGTCCATGCGGTTGAGAGCCGCGGCGCGGAGTCGAATCAAGGCTTCGCCGGGCTTCGGTTCGGGCGTGGGGAAATCGGCATATTCCAAAACTTCAGGTCCCCCGTGCTGACGAAAAAGCATAGCCTTCATTCGGCTACCTTACACTCTTAAAAATAGGACGCTGATTCACGCTGATGACGCAGATTTTTCTTTTTGAATCAGCGGAGTCGGCGCGCGTCGCGGTCTGCGTCCCCTTGTTTTTTTGCAGAATTGTCAAAGTCTTCATCGCGATTATTTGAATCCCAACTCACTGCGCGAAATGACGTGGCGTTGAATCTCGCTCGTGCCTTCGTAAATTTCGGTGATCTTCGCGTCGCGGAAATAGCGCTCCACCGGCAGTTCCTTGCTATAGCCCATGCCGCCGTGAATTTGCACGGCTTGATGCGTCACATACATCGCGGTTTCGCTTGCGAACAATTTTGCCATCGAGGCTTCGAGTGAATAACGCCCGCCGTCTTTTTGGGATTTCTCCTTCGCCATCGCCGCGTTGTAAATGAGCAGACGAGACGCTTCGATGCGCGTCTTCATGTCGGCGATCTTGAATCCCGTCCCCTGGAATTGTCCGATCGGCTGACCGAACGCTTCTCTCTCGACCGCATACTTGCGCGCCGCTTCGTAAGCCGCTTCTGCAATCCCCAGCGCTTGTGTCGCGATCCCGATG
>JAJTXU010000100.1 GCA_021462845.1 Anaerolineales bacterium | reverse complement strand
GGTGAGGACGATGTCGAGTTCGCGCGCGGTGATCTCGGCGTCTTCGTCGAAGGTTTCGTAAAAATCGCCGAGGCGAAAAAAGAGGATCGTGTTCGGGTGATCGCGTTTGATCTCAAGATATTGCTGGCGGATCGGAGTGACATCGTCAGTGGGCATGGCGTGATTTTACTATGAGGCTGTATAATCCGCTTATATATTGAACCTCAATCTGTAAAAATTGGGACGCTGAAAAACGCTGATTTCGCTGATGTAAAAAGAAAAGAATCTGCGTTGTTCAGCGTGAATCAGCGTCCAAAACATGGTTGTTGGGAGAGGCGTAATGTACAAACTTGTTTTAGTCCGTCATGGTCAAAGCGTTTGGAATCTTGAAAATCGATTCACAGGTTGGACGGATGTTGGTCTGACCGAGCAGGGCAGGGCGGAGGCGCACGAAGCGGGTCGCCTGTTGAAGGCGGAAGGATTCGTTTTCGATGTTGCGTACACATCCGTGTTGAAGCGCGCGATCCAAACGTTGTGGACGATCTTGCAGGAATTGAACCTCGAATGGATTCCTGTCACGAATGCGTGGCAACTTAACGAGCGGCATTATGGGGCGCTGCAAGGATTGAACAAATCGGAGATGGCGGAGAAATATGGCGAAGCGCAGGTGAAGATTTGGCGGCGCAGTTACGACGTGCCGCCTCCCGCGTTGGAGTTGACGGATGAACGGCATCCGAAATTCGATCCGCGTTACGCTTCGCTGACTCCCGAACAGTTACCCGCAACCGAGTCACTCAAGCTCACGCTGGATCGTGTCCTCCCATATTGGCATTCGACGTTGAGTCCCGCGATCCAATCGGGCAAGCGCGTGATCGTTGCCGCGCATGGAAACAGCATCCGCGCGTTGGTGAAATATCTCGATAACATCTCGGATGGCGAGATCACGGAGTTGAACATCCCGACGGGCGTTCCGCTCGTGTATGAGTTGGATAAAGATTTGAAGCCGATGAAGAATTATTATCTCGGCGATCCAGAAGAAGCGGCGAAGAAAGCGGCGGCGGTGGCAGGGCAAGGCAAGGCGAAGTGACCAGATTCCAAAACTCCGAGGTCTTAAAGACCTCGGAGTTTTCTACTCAACTTCCGCGCGAATTTCTCTACGAACTGCATAAACAATTCAGCGGCGATATTCGCACCGATTCGGTTTCGCGGATTCTGTACAGCACGGATGCGAGCATGTATCAGATCGAACCGTTGGGCGTGGTGATTCCTAGAAATCAAGAGGAATTACATGCGGCGGTTGAACTGGCGGCGAAATACAAAATCCCAGTGCTTCCGCGCGGGGCAGGGACATCGCTCGCGGGGCAGGCAATCGGCGAAGCGTTGATCCTTGATTGCTCACGTTGGCTGGATAAGATCGTAGAAATTAATCCCGAAGCAAAGTTTGCCGTCGTTGAACCTGGCGTAGTTTTATCTGATTTAAATAAAGCCGCGTCAAAACATGGATTGATGTTTGGTCCCGACCCTGCCTCTGCCGAGCGCGCGACGATGGGCGGCGTGATCGCGAACAACGGCACGGGCGCGCATTCGATCGTCTACGGCATGAGCGCGGATCATATTTTGGAAGCGGATGTGATTTTGGGGGATGGGTCGTTGACACGATGGGGAGAGTTGAGTGACGATGAAAGAGGAAAGTGGAAAGTGGGCGGATTGCAGGAAGATGTCTTTCGCGCAGTTGTTGAAATTCGAGAAAGATATGCGGAGGCGATAAAGCGGAATTATCCGCAAACGTGGCGGAATGCGGCGGGGTATCGGTTGAATTATTTGTTGCCGTGGAGCGCATCCGCGCCGCCGCGATGGGATTCGGCTGATTATGGATTATCGTCCACGGTCTATCGTCCATCGTCTGGCTTCAATCTCGCGCCATTGCTTGCTGGCTCGGAAGGCACGTTGGCAGTGATTCGCAGGATGAAGGTGAATCTCGTGCCGAAGCCGAAGCATACGATTCTTGCCGTGCTTTCGTATGCGAGCGTTGCGGAGGCGTGCGACGATGTGCCGCGCTTGTTGAGTCACGATCCATCCGCGGTTGAGTTGATTCCCGATACGATCATCCGCGCGGCGCGAAATTCGACGGGATACGCAAGTGAGGCGAGTTGGATTCAAGGCGATCCCGCCGCGTTGTTGGTTGTGGAGTTTAGTGGGGATGACGCCTATCCGTTGAAAACTAAAGCGAATAATTTAACTACGGCGCAAAGCGCTTCGACTACGGTCTTCGCCTCCGCTCCGCTTCGCTCAGACCTCCGCTCAGCGCGGAACAGTGAGAAAATTTTTATTGCCGAGTCAAATGAAGACCAAGCGCGGATTTGGAATGTCCGCAAGATGGGACTTGGCTTGCTGGATTCTCAGCCGCGCTCGGCACGTCCGATTGCGTTCATTGAAGACTGCGGGATTCCTGTTGAAAGGCTTGGCGAGTTCGTGCGCGAGGTGGAAAAGATATTATCCGCGCATGGGGTGGAGGGGAATATTTATGCTCACGCGTCGGCGGGATGCTTGCACATTCGTCCCGTGTTGGATTTGAAGACGAGTCGCGGCGTGGTGAGTCTGCGCTCGGTCAGCGAGGCGGTTCTTGCGCTGACGTTGAGTCTGGGCGGCGCGATGAGCAGTGAACACGGTGACGGTTTGGCGCGTTCGGAGCATCTCGCTCGCGCGTATGGCGCGGATGTGATGGATGCGATGCGTCTGCTGAAAAACGCGGCGGACCCGAATCGTATTTTGAATCCAGGCAAGATCATTGATCCGCAAAAGATGGACGCGAATCTGCGCTATGGCGTTGACTACAAAACGAAAGCATGGAAACCAAATCTATCATTTGCTCGACAAGGCGGATTTGAGTTGGCGGTTGAGCAGTGTAACGGTCAAGGCGTGTGCAGGAAAACCAGCGGCGTGATGTGTCCGTCATTTCAAGCGACGAGGGACGAGATGCACTCGACGCGGGGGAGGGCGAATTTGTTGAGAGCGATGATTTCGGGTTACGGGTTACGAGATACGCAGTACGCAGGACGCAATACTTCGTACCCCGTACTGCGTAAGGACGAGATGACGGAGTCAACTTTCCAAGCCCTGGACTTGTGTTTGGCGTGCAAGGGTTGCAAAGCGGAGTGTCCCAGCGGGGTGGATATGGCAAAGTTGAAGTATGAGTTTGAGAATGAATATTACAAAACGCATCGCCGTCCGCTTCGGGATTATGTGTTTGGGTATTTTCATGTCGCGGCGAAGATGATGTCGTACGTCGCGCCGCTTGCGAATGGGTTGATGTCGTTCCCGCCAACGAAGAAGTTGATCGCGAAGGTATTGGGGTTGGCGGAGGGGAGAGCGTTGCCGAGGATTTCTTCACGTGGTGTCACTCTGAGCGGAGCGAAGAGTCTCCGTCACGGTGAGGAGATTCTTCGTCGCCGCTACGCGGCTCCTCAGAATGACATGCCAAAGGTTATTTTCCTGTCCGATGTTTTTTCTCGTTATATCGAGCCGCAAGTGGAGAAAGCCGCGCTCGAAGTGTTGACCATGTGCGGATACGATGTTCGCGTGTTGCCGATCGTTGGCGCGGGGGCGTCATTGCTCTCGAAGGGATTCGTGGACGCGGCGCGGCGTCACGCTAGAGAAATGTTGAAGTGGCTGAATCAGTTCGACCCGTCGAGAGAAGCGGTTGTCGTCGGCGTGGAGCCTCCAGAAATTTATCTTCTGAAACATGATTACGTGGATCTGCTTCCCGAATCCGTAGAGGAGATTCGTGCGCGCGAGTCGAAGGTCTGGTTGTTGGATGAATTCCTGTTGCGATCCAACGAGTTCAATGCCCAGCGCGTAGCCAAACTAGTTAACCAACCTAATTTTGAAAATCAAAATCTGAAAATAAAATTTCATCCGCATTGCCATCAACGCGCGGAGGGATTGTCTGCCGATGGGATCGCGAGCGGCGCGAACGCCAGCGTGGAATTGTTGCGCGCGTGCGGCTTCGACGTGGAGTTGAGCGACGCGGGCTGTTGCGGCATGGCGGGGACGTTCGGTTTCGAGGCGGAGCATTATGAGGTTTCGATGAAGGTTTACGAGAGAATGGGGATTAGAGGAATAGAGAATAGAGGAGTAGAGAGTCGTGAGTGGAAAGTGGAAAGTGAAATCGCAAAATCGAAAATCGTAAATCGAAAATCGGAAATCGCTTCTACGGGCGCGGCGTGCAGGATGCAGGTGCGGCATGGGAGTGGACTCGAGGCGCGGCATCCGATCGAGTGGGTGAGGGATTGGATAGTGAGTGGAGAATAGAGAATAGAGAGTAGAGAGTGGAGAGTGGGGAGTGGAAAGTGGGAGGCTTGCGTGCGGAGGACTTTGCAAGTATGCTTGCGCTATCGAAAATCGGGAACGGGTTACGTTTGGGTAAATGAATATGCCTCGTAAACTTTCAGAAGAGTTCACCCGCAAGCAGATGATTGACCCTTCGACAGGCTCAGGACGCCGTCCGCAGTTGGAAAAGGCGGGCTGGTATCTGCGCGATCATTCCAAAGTGGGATAGAAATTCCCGCCGATGTTCTTTCGAGAGGGCGCGTCAGATGCGGCGGGTATAATCTAGTCACTGATGTTACGCAGTTTGCTATGAGAGTGAACCATCCACGAATAAAACAACGAACCTTCGGCGAATGACGGCGCGCCAATTCGTTTATTCGTGCATATTCGTGGACGGTAACTACAACCTCAGTAGAAACTCTCTCGACTCGAAGCGATCTTGCGTAAGGTGAACTAGTCACTACAATTCAAAACCATAACCAATGACTGAACAACAAATCGAACAAGAACTGATCAAAAAACTGGGCGAGCCGAAACCCGTTTACCGCGCGGGTGTTGAGACGTTGAGCGATCTCAAATACACCTATCGCCCTGATATTCGTGACCGCGCCGCGCTGGAGAAAAACTTCCGCGAGAAGTTTGAGGCGTTGAACCGCGTGACTTTGACGGACGGGGAATTTACGCGCCTGCTGGATCAAATAGTGACAAGAGACGTATTTGAAGCCTCGCGCAATCTGCGTGAAAAGCACAGCTTTATCCGCGACGACGGCACGCCGCTGACTTTTACGCTGGTGAATATCAAGGATTGGTGCAAGAACACCTTTGAAGTGGTGAACCAGTTGCGGATCAATACCGCCTACAGTTATCACCGCTATGACGTGATTTTGCTGATCAACGGCGTGCCTGTGGTGCAGATCGAGTTGAAGGACTTGCCGATCAGCCCGCGCCGCGCCATGCAACAGATCGTGGATTACAAGACCGACCCTGGCAACGGCTACACCAACACGCTGTTATGCTTCATGCAACTTTTTATCGTGAGCAATCGCAGTGATACGCTGTACTTCGCCAATAACAATAACAAGCATTTCGCTTTCAACGCGGAAGAACGCTTTTTGCCCTTTTATCATTTCGCGGATGAGAACAATAAAAAAATCACCCTGCTGGATGACTTTGCGGAGAAGTTCCTTGCCAAGTGCGTTTTAGGCGAGATGATCAGCCGTTACATGGTCTTGATCGAGACCGAACGAAAACTGCTGATGATGCGCCCGTACCAGATTTACGCCGTGAAAGCGATCGTGGATAGCATTCACGACAACAGCGGCAACGGCTACATCTGGCATACGACGGGCAGTGGCAAAACGTTGACTTCTTTCAAGGCGTCCACGTTGTTGAAGGACAACCCCGATATTGAAAAAGTGCTGTTTGTGGTGGACCGCAAAGACCTCGATAAACAGATCCGCGATGAGTTCAATAGGTTTCAGGCGGGCTGTGTGGAGCAAAACACAAACACCGCCGCGCTGGTGAAACGTTTGCTTTCGGACGATTACGCCGATAAGGTCATCGTCACCACCATTCAAAAGTTGGGGCTGGCATTGGATGGCGGCAATCTTAAAAAGATTGCTTCGGCGGAAGATCGCCGCCTCGCAATGACAGATTCGGCGGAAGATCGCCGCCTCGCAATGACAGATTCGGCGGGAAATCGCCGCCTCGCAATGACAGATTCGGCGGAAGGTCGCCGCCTCGCAATGACAGGCTATCGAGAACAACTCAAACCGTTGAGCGAGAAGCGCGTGGTCTTCATCTTCGACGAATGTCACCGCTCACAGTTTGGAGAGAATCACAAAGCGATCAAGGAATTCTTCCCCAAGGCGCAGTTGTTTGGTTTTACGGGCACGCCCATTTTCAAGGAGAATGCAACCTATACCCAGGTGGAGGGTACGCAGGCTTCCTACAAAACCACCGCCGACTTGTTCCAAACGCAGTTGCACGCCTACACCATCACAAACGCCATCGAGGATGATACGGTACTGCGCTTCCATGTGGATTACTTCAAGCCTGAAGGCGAGCAGATCCCCAAAGCAGGCGAGGCGTTGACCAAGCAAGCCGTCATCGAAGCGATTTTGAGCAAGCACAATGCCGCCAGCAACGGACGCAAGTTCAACGCGCTGTTGGCAACCGCTTCGATCAACGATGCGATCGAGTATTACAAGCTTTTCAAGCAGATTCAGGAAAAGAAGCAGGGCGAAGACGAAACCTTCCAGCCGCTGAATATCGCCTGTGTGTTTTCGCCGCCCGCCGATGGAGACCAGGACGCGCGGCAGATTCAGGAAGACCTGCCGCAGGAAAAAGCCGATAACGCCGTAGACCCCGAAGGGAAGAAAGCCGCGCTTAAATCCATCATGGCGGACTATAACGAGCGCTACGGCACGAATCACAGCCTTGCATTTTTCGATCTGTATTATCAGGATGTGCAAAAGCGCATCAAAGACCAGGAATTTCAACTGCCTCACGCCGAACGCGCCGACTTGGTGATCGTGGTGGATATGCTGTTAACGGGCTTCGATTCCAAATACCTGAACACGCTGTATGTGGATAAAAACCTGAAACAGCACGGCTTGATTCAGGCGTTCTCGCGCACCAACCGCATTTTGAACGACTCTAAACCAGCGGGCAATATTCTGGATTTTCGTCAACAGGCTGGGGCGGTGGATGAAGCGATTCAACTCTTTTCGGGCGAGACCGTCGAACGATCCAAAGAAATCTGGCTGGTGGATTCGGCGCCCGTCGTCATCGGCAAACTGAAAGACGCCATCAGAAAACTGGATTTGTTCATGCAGTCGAACGGGCTGGCGTGTGTCCCGCAGGATGTGCCGAACTTGAAAGGCGACCACGCGCGCGGCGGCTTCATTGAACGCTTCAAGGAAGTGCAAAAATATAAGACTCAATTGGAGCAGTACACCGACCTGACCGCTGAACACAACGCGGAGGTGGAGCAGGTTTTACCGCCCGAGCAATTGCAAGCCTTCCGCGCGGCGTATCTCGAAACCGCCGCGCGCCTGAAAGAACGGCAGGACAAAGAGAAGCAGAACCCGCAATTGCAACAACTCGATTTTGAGTTTGTGTTGTTTGCCTCGGTGACGATTGACTACGATTACATTATGAAGTTAATCGCAGACCTGACAGGTTCTGGAAACCTGTCAGGTCTTAAACAGAAGATGACCCGCGAGCAGTTAATCGGGCTGATCGCTTCGGACGCCAAGTTTTTGGACGAGCGCGAAGACATGACCGAATACATCAACACGCTGGAAGTGGGCAAGACCAAAACCAGCGAAGCCGCCATCCGCGCGGGCTATGCCGCCTTCAAAGCGCAGAAGAACGCCCGCCAACTGGGGGAGATTGCCGCCAGGTTTGGGTTGGAACATAACGCCCTGAGCGCTTTTGTGGATGAGATCATCGAACGGCTGGTCTTCGACAGCGAAGCGCTGACCGACCTGCTTGCCCCGTTGGGCTTGAACTGGCGCGAACGCGCCCCAAAAGAAGGGGAATTGATGACCGACCTGATTCCACTCTTGAAGAAACTGGCGGGCGGGCGCGAGATTTCGGGATTGAACGCGTATGAATAAGAAGACTCGCGTAACAGACCTGTCAGGTCTCACGGGCGCTTCGGTTAACCAGAACGCGCGCGCGGACTCAAACGTCCGTTTGTCAGACTCTCGCGCAGACCTGACAGGTCTTAATAAGACTCTTTTACCCAAGTTGCGCTTCCCTGAGTTTCAAGACGAGTGGGAAGAAAAAAGATTAGGAGAAGTTATTAGCCTTGAATATGGCGGTTCACTGCCAGAACAAAATAGACAAGGCGGCTCAATACCTGTAATTGGCTCAAATGGGATAGTTGGCTATCACAATCAATATTTAGTTGAAGGACCCACAATTGTGATTGGCAGAAAAGGTTCTGCTGGTCAAGTTAATTGGATAAATTCGGACTGCTATCCAATTGACACCACTTTCTATGTCAAAAATAAAGATACAGATAATTATCTGATGCCTTTCTTGATGCTGACTTTAGAAAGAAGCAAACTGGAAAGACTAAGGGACAATGGGGCTGTTCCAGGTTTGAACAGGAATGAAGTCTATGTAATCGAATTATCATTCCCTTCAATCCCCGAACAACAAAAAATAGCGGACTGCCTGACCTCGCTCGATGACCTGATCGCCGCCCAAAGCCAAAAAGTGGCGGCGCTGCAAGCCTATAAAAAAGGGTTAATGCAGAACCTTTTCCCCGCCGAAGGCGAGTCCGTGCCGAGGTTGCGCTTCCCTGAGTTTGAGTCCGCTGGGGGGTGGGAGATAAAACCGCTTGGCGACCTTGGCGAATTTAAGAATGGCATTAACTTCTCTGCGGATAAAAAAGGAAACGGGATATTAACAGTTGATGTTTTGAATATGTATGGAGAGGGAATAGAAATGAAATTAGATTCCCTTTACAGAGTAAATGTAGATGCAAAAGATTATTTGTTAGAAGACGGCGATATCTTATTTGTTCGCTCATCTGTAAAAAGAGAAGGAATAGGATGGGCGTCACTATTCAAAGGATTTTCAGAACCTGTTTTGTTTTGTGGCTTCTTGATTAGATTAAAACTTATATCTTTTCAATCAACTAATCCAGAATTTTTGTTACATTATTTGCGATCTGATTTTGCCAGAACTAAAATTATCAATATTGCTGGAATGGCGGCTATCACTAATATTTCTCAAGATTCATTAAAAACAATACCCATTCCTCTACCTGACCCCAAAGAACAACAAAGAATCGCGGAATTGCTGACTGCGCTGGATGAACAAATCTCCGCGCAGGGTGAGGCGCTGGCGGCGCTCAAAGTCCATAAGAGAGGGCTGATGCAGGGGTTGTTTGCGAACCAGACTTCCGAAGTCTTGAAGACTTCGGAAGTCTAAAGGCAAAGGCAGATACACATGACCAACGAACAACAAAGGATCGCGGAGTTGCTGACTGCGCTGGATGGACAAATCTCCGCGCAGGGTGAGGCGCTGGCGGCGCTCAAAGTCCATAAGAGAGGGCTGATGCAGGGGTTGTTCCCGAACCAGACCTCCGAGGTCTTAAAGACCTCGGAGGTCTAAGAGGTCTGAAAGGCAGAAGACTCCCATGCCCCGCCGAGAAACCCCCTTCATTCCCGACCAGTATTATCATTTCTACAATCGCGGCAACAATCGTCAAGCGGTTTTCTTTGAGCGGGATAACTATATCTACTTTCTAAAGGGTCTAAAAAAATATGTCCTTCCGCATGTTGATATTTTGGTCTACTCGCTGATGCCGACGCATTATCATGTGCTGGGGAGGGTCAAGTCACAAACCTCCGAGGTCTTTAAGACCTCGGAGGTTTCTAATGCCATGATGAGACTTGGAGTATCCTACACCAAAGCCATTAATAAGCGCTTCTCACGGGTTGGCTCATTATTTCAAGGTCAATTTCACGGCAAACCAATTAAGACCTATTCGCACTTATTGAATTTATGCATATATATTCATGCCAACCCCGTCAAGGATGGACTGGTATTTCTGCCTGAAGAATGGGAATTTTCCAATTATCTGGAATGGATGAACCTGCGCGAAGGCAAGCTGGTCAACCGCGAATTTATCTCAGAGAATTTTGGAACGCCTGAAGAATATAAAACTTTGGCGATGCAATACATCAAAACACGAAACCTGCCCGATGAAGTGATTAAATATATTCAAGATTTGGAAAAGTAAAGACCAGACTTAAAGACCAGACTTCCGAAGTCTTAAAGACTTCGGAAGTCTAACTAGAGGACAAACATGACCAACGAACAACAAAAACAACTCGGCGCAACCCTGTGGGGCATCGCCGACCAACTGCGCGGGGCAATGAACGCGGACGACTTCCGCGATTACATGCTGTCCTTTCTGTTCTTGCGCTACCTTTCGGATAACTACGAATCCGCCTGCAAAAAGGAATTGGGGAAGGAATATCCCACCGCAAGCGAAGTGGAAGCGGCGCGGACGCAGGCTGTGGCGCAGATGTCAAAAAAGAAACCGAAGAAGAAGGATGAAGAAGAAGAGAAAGAGGAAGTCCCTCTCGTCACATCCCTGCAACTTTGGTATGAGCGCAACCCTCAGGATGTGCAAGCCTTCGAGAAACAAATGCGCCTCAAAGTGCATTACGTCATCGAGCCGCCCTATCTGTGGGGCAGTATTGTCGAAATGGCGCGCACGCACAATAAAGGCTTATTGGAGACCTTACAGGCTGGCTTCAAATACATCGAAAACGAATCCTTCTCCAGCGCCTTTCAAGGGCTGTTCTCCGAAATCAATCTCAACTCCGAAAAACTCGGCAAAAAACATAGCGACCGCAATAGCAAACTCTGCACGGTCGTCACCAAAATTGCCGAAGGTCTAAAGGACTTCTCCACCGACAGCGACACCCTCGGCGACGCCTACGAATATCTCATTGGTCAGTTCGCGGCGGGTTCTGGCAAAAAAGCGGGCGAGTTCTACACCCCGCAACAGATTTCAGATATTTTGTCTGGCATTGTGGTATTGGATAGTCAGGAACCCACGATGGGACCTAAAAAGCGCCTCAAATCCGTGCTGGATTTCGCCTGCGGCTCTGGCTCGCTTCTTCTCAACGTCCGCAAACGGCTCGGCGACAACGGCATTGGCAAAATCTACGGGCAGGAAAAAAACATCACCACCTATAACTTAGTCCGCATGAATATGCTCCTGCACGGCGTCAAAGATTCAGAGTTCGAGATCTTCCACGGCGATACCCTGCTCAACGATTGGGACATGCTCCGCGAAGCCAACCCGCTCAAAAAGCCAACCTTCGACGCGGTGGTTGCCAACCCGCCTTTTAGTTACCGCTGGGAACCCACCGATTCGCTTGGCGATGATGTCCGCTACAAGAACTACGGTCTCGCGCCCAAATCCGCCGCCGATTTTGCTTTTCTACTGCATGGCTTTCACTTCCTCGCGCAGGAAGGCGCCATGGCGATCATCCTGCCGCATGGTGTCCTGTTCCGTGGCGGCGCGGAAGAGCGCATCCGCACGAAATTATTGAAAGACAATCATATTGATACCGTCATCGGTCTGCCTGCCAACCTGTTCTACTCCACGGGCATCCCTGTTTGTATTTTGGTTCTGAAGAAATGCAAAAAGTATGATGACGTGTTATTCATCAATGCCAGCGAACACTTCGAGAAAGGCAAGCGTCAAAATCAACTACTGCCCGCACACATCGAAAAGATTATCAATACCTACAAAGACCGCGCGGAAGAAGTCCGTTATTCCAGGCGCGTCTCAATGGAAGAGATCGAGAAGAATAATTACAACCTGAATATTTCCCGCTACGTCAGCACCGCAGTTGAAGAAGAAGAAATAAACCTGTCCGCTGTGCATGATGAACTGCAAGCGCTTGAAGAAAAGGTCTTATCTGCCAAGAACAAGCATAATGAGTTCCTCAAAGAACTTGGCTTGCCGCCTTTGCCGTGAGACTTATCCCCGTGTGTGAAAGACCTGACAGGTTTCCACGAGCGGCTTGCGCTCGGAGTCTCTTGTCCGCGCATGGGTTATGGTCGGCTCAGGTCACGGTGAAACCTGTCAGGTCTGGTCTTGCGCGCAGGGGTTGTTTGAGAGTTTGCTTGCCCTGAGTTTTGTCGAAGGGCTCGATCAATCGTTTGCGTAAAAAACGTCCCGAAGGTTACGAGCCTTCGGGACGTTGAGCGTCATACACCGATTGCGCCCTGACGATGTCGTTGATATTCACCTCCGCCCAGTGGCGAATGGCGGCGATCGGCTCGCGCAGCGTTTGCCCCAACGGAGTCAGTTGATATTCCACGCGCGGCGGAACCTGCGCGTACACCGTGCGCGTCACCAGCCCGTCGCGCTCCAGATCGCGCAAAGTTTGCGTCAACATCTTTTGCGAAATCCCCTCGATCTCGCGTTTTAATTCGGAGAAACGGCGCGGGCGGTTTTCCAACATCCCTATGATCAAAGTCGTCCATTTGTCGGCGATGCGGTCGAGCGCCAGGCGGGTGGGGCAGGCTTTCTTATACACATTTCCATTCGTAATTCTGGTTTCCATGCGGTAAGTATATCACTCCAAAGTGCCTGCTTGCGCAAAGAAAGTTGGTCTATTATAGTAACCAAAATTCAAACCCAAAAGGAGCAAACTCAATATGAAGATAGCCATCTTTGGCGCCACCGGAAACATCGGCAAGGTCATCACGCGGGAGGCGCTGTCGCGCGGTCATTCCGTCACCGGGCTGGTTCGCCACCCTGAAAGAGGCGACTACGCCCACCCCAGCCTCGCCTTTCACAAAGCCGACGTGTTGAATGCGGATAATGTCGCCGTTACGGTTGCCGGTCACGATGCCGTTGTCAGCGCGTACGCGCCCGATTTTTCCGCGCCCGGCACATTGTCAGACGCCGCCAATTCCCTGCTCAAAGGACTGCCAGCCGCTCGCGTCAATCGTCTGCTAATCGTGGGCGGGGCGGGAAGTTTGGAAGTGTCGCCCGGTCTGCAGTTGATGGATAGCCCCCAATTCCCACCGGATTGGCGACCGCTCGCCAGCGCGCACGGCGACGCGCTTAAAGTCTATCGTCAGAACACCGCGCTGGATTGGACCTACTTCAGCCCAGCCGACAGAATCGCCCCCGGCAGTCGCACCGGCGTCTTCCGTCTCGGCGACGATAACCGCCTGCTGGTGGACGCGCAGGGAAACAGCGCCATCTCCACCGAAGACTTTGCCGTTGCGCTGGTCAATGAAATCGAAACGCCGCGCTTTATCCATAAGCGCGTGACAGTGGCGTACTAACTCGCCATATGCAGAACCTCCCGAAGGTTCTCGTGGATCAGGTTGGCTTTTTATTTGTTACCGTACATATGCACCGCGAAGCCCGCAAAGTGCGCCAAGAAAACCTTTAAATCTTTGCGTTCTTCGCGCTCTTAGCGGTAAAAAGAGCGCCATGTACAGTAGAGAGGTTTTTTACCCAAACCTTCGGGATTTTTTTGGAGAAAAACCCATGAGTTCAAAATATGTTTTTTCAATGGCTGGCAAACGTCCCACTTTTGAAGAGGACGGCGTGACAGACATGGAAGTGGTAGTCACGAAAGAGCAAAGCGAGGGGCGTTACACGATCATGATCTCGCGCTGGCTTTCCACGTTCGAGGTGCCGCCGCATTTTCACAAAGATCACTCCGAGACGTTTTATGTGCTGGACGGTCAGGTGGAGTGGACCGTCGAAGGCGAGACGCGCGTTCTCAGCGCGGGCGATTCGCTCTACGTTTCCCCGAACACTGTCCATAGCGTGCGGGTGGTGGGCGGCAAAGACAGCCGCAACATGCTTATCTACGAGCCCGGCGGTTACGAAGATCAGGTTGATTTCAAAATGAATTACACAGCGGAAGAATTGGCGACGCCGGAAGTGAGAGACCGCATCCGCAAGATGAGCGATTTCAACGTGGTGTAAAAGATTTTCTGGGTCTCCCGTTTTTTGCACTTTTCTAAATGAAGCGGCACGAACGGTGCGGCGATAACGACTTTCGCAAGAAGCCTACTTAAGAAACACTCGCTCAGCGTCTCTGCGACTCTGCGGTAAAATTGCGCGCAGC
>JAJTXU010000010.1 GCA_021462845.1 Anaerolineales bacterium | reverse complement strand
TGCCGCGAATTTCACTAATTCACGCGAATTTTTAAAAAATTAGCGGAAATTCGCGTAATTCGCGGCTTGGTATTGGGGTTTTGCGTAAGTCCTATTAAAGTTACCCCGATTCTTTTTTCGTACACGGATACTTCGGCACGGTGAGCGAAAGACGAACCGTCAGCACAAGTTTCGCGGAGTAGACGGATTTTCTTCCGTTTTTACGGAACAGTCCGCGACATCCGCATGATCCGTGTCCAAAGAGGCGGTTAACTGCGACTTGGAGAAAGCCTTGCCTCTGACACATGACACAAGGGAGTGGTGAAATAAGTGTGTAAAAAACCTCTTTGCCACAGAGAACACCGAGACCGCAGAGAAAAAATCTCAAAATCTCTGTGGCTTCACACGCCACAATCGCCACTCTCGTGGCACAACAGGGCAACGCGGATTCGTAAAACAGACGTATAATGCAAACCCTCGCCTTTGCGCGGGGATTCTTTTTGCAATTATGAGCCACCTAAAAAACACACCATCCACGCAGTTCATTCGCCGAACGGCGAAACACCCCACTTCAAACCTCAGTCATTATTTGTTAGGGCGTCCTCTCTCCACAGCCGATGCGGCGCATGAAACCATAGGCAAAAGCGTGGGGCTGGCAGTCTTCGCGGCAGACGCGCTTTCCTCCACCGCCTACGCCACACAGGAAGTTCTGGTCATTCTCGCCGGGGCGGGGACGCTCGCTTTCGGGTATGTTTTTCCCATTTCCATTGTCATCGTCGCATTACTCGCCATCGTAGTACTCTCATACGAACAGATCATCCACGCCTACCCCGGTGGCGGCGGCGCATACATTGTTGCGTCGGATAATCTTGGAAAAATCCCGGCGCTGGTTGCCGCGGCGGCGTTGCTGACCGACTACATTCTGACTGTGTCTGTATCCATTTCCTCCGGCGTGGCGCAGATCGTTTCGGCATACCCGCAATTGTTCGAATATCGCGTCGCCATGTCGGTATTCTTTGTCGCCTTGATCATGGTGATCAACCTGCGCGGCGTGAGAGAATCGGGGGCGGCATTTGCCATCCCCAGTTATTTCTTCATCGCAATCATGTTGTTCCTGATCGGGACCGGGTTGTTTCGCATCATGACCGGTTCGCTCGGAACGGTGATCAACCCGCCGGCGATCGAGCATGTGGATGAACTTACCGGCATCAGCCTGTTTTTATTGCTCCATGCGTTTTCGAGCGGCACCACCGCCATGACCGGCGTGGAAGCCATCTCAAACGGTATTACAGCGTTCAAAGAACCGCGCAGTCGAAACGCCGGCATCACATTGATCTGGATGGCTTGTATTTTGGGCGTTCTTTTCATCGGTATTTCCTTCCTCACTAGAGAAATTCAAGCCGTGCCTTCCGAAACAGAGACCGTCATATCGCAACTTGCCCGGACGATCTTTAACGGGCAGGGGATTCTTTATTTAGGCGCAATTCTTGGAACAACCGTCATTCTCATCCTTGCCGCCAATACCGCTTTTGCCGGGTTCCCACGTTTGAGCGCCCTGCTCGCCGGCGACGGGTTTATGCCGCGTCAACTGACCTATCGCGGAAGTCGTCTTGTGTATTCATACGGGATCATCGCGCTGGGGGTGGCGGCATCCATTCTCATTGTTATCTTTCAAGCAAGCGTAACGCGCCTCATTCCCCTGTATGCCATCGGCGTATTTCTATCGTTTACGCTGGCGCAGGCAGGTATGACGCGACGCTGGTGGCGTTCGGGAAAATTGAATAAGACGATGCAACCTGAAGATCACAACCGCCCGCATCCTTTGCATTACGATAAAAGGTGGTTCGTCAAAATGATCAGCAACGCGCTGGGCGCGCTTTGCACCGCGCTGGTGGTTGGCGTATTTGCCGTAACAAAGTTTCATGACGGGGCGTGGATCGTATTAATTCTCACCCCCATTTTGATCGGCATCTTCCTGTGGATTCACCGCCATTACGCCAACATGGCGAGCCGCCTCTCGTTAGAAAATTACGGCGAGCCGCCGCCCTACAATGTGCGTCATCGCGTAATCGTGCCAATTAGCAGTGTCCATCGTGGCACGCTCGCGGCGCTTCGATATGCGCGCATGTTGTCCGACGATGTGACCGCTGTGCACGTTTCGATGGAGCCGGAGGATACGGAAAAGGCGCAATACAAATGGGCAAAGTGGGGACGCGGGACGCGCCTCGTTATTCTCGATTCGCCTTACCGTCTCTTCGTAGAGCCATTGCTGAGTTACATCAACGAGATTTTATCCAGCCGCCAGCCCAACGAAACCATCACCATCGTTGTCCCTCACTTCGTGGCTGAAACAAAACTTCATAATGCGCTCCACATGCAGACCGCCGAATTGCTGCGCCGCGAACTGCTCGAAACCCCCGGCGTGGTCATCACCGAAGTCCCCTATCAAATCCCATAGCAACCTAGGCGTTTATTGATTTAGACTATAATCACCGCCGCTCCTTCCGAGTTGGGTCTCCTGTACAGATAAGAGAAATGTATGTTAAGTCCGGAAAAAAATCAAACTGAAATCCTGAAGCGGCACAGCGATTACCAGCCGCCGCGTTCCCTAAGTCATTGGTTCATTGGAAGACCATTATCCACCGCCGACGCGCCCCATCAAACCATCGGCAAGCGCGTGGGGCTGGCAGTCTTCGCGTCGGACGCGCTGTCTTCCACCGCCTACGCCACGCAGGAAATCCTGGGCGTGCTGACGGTGGCTGGCGCGGTCGCGCTTTCGTTCGTGTTCCCTATTTCCATTGCCATCGTCATCCTATTGTTGATCGTCACGATCTCCTACGAACAGACGATCCACGCCTACCCCAGCGGAGGCGGCGCGTATATCGTCTCGAGGGATAACCTGGGCGAATCGGCGGCACAGGTCGCAGGCGCGGCGCTTCTAATGGATTACATTTTGACCGTCGCCGTGTCCATCTCCTCGGGCGTGGCGCAGATCGTTTCAGCATATCCGGCGCTCGATGCTCATCGCGTCGAGTTGGGCGTAGCGGCAGTTCTCATCGTTATGCTCGTCAACTTGCGAGGGGTGAAAGAATCGGGCACGGCATTCGCCATTCCAACCTATTTCTTTATCGTGATGATGTTCATCACAACAGGGATGGGATTATTCCGTTATTTCAACGGCTCGCTGGGAGCTGTGACCGATCCTCCTGAGGCTCATCTCGCACACACGCTGGCGCCGATCACCGCCTTTCTGCTGTTGCATGCGTTTGCCAACGGCACGACCGCGCTCACCGGGGTGGAAGCCATCTCCAACGGCATTACCGCGTTCAAGGAACCGCGCAGTCGAAACGCGGGCATCACGCTGATCTGGATGTCTGTCATCCTTGGCGCGCTCTTCCTCAGCATTTCCTTTCTCACCGGTCAGATCGGCGGCGTGTTCTCGGAAGAGGAAACGATCATTTCTCAACTTACGCGCACGATCTATGCTGGACGAGGACTGATGTATCTTGGGACAATGGCGGCTACCACCGTGATCCTGCTTATGGCGGCAAACACGGCGTTCGCAGATTTTCCACGCTTGAGCGCGCTTGCCGCCGGTGACGGATTTTTGCCCCGTCAACTCACGTTTCGCGGAAGCCGACTGGTGTATTCGAACGGGATTATCACGCTTTCGGTAATCGCGTCCGTTCTGATCATCCTGTTCAAAGCCAGCGTCACCTTATTAATCCCACTGTATGCCATCGGCGTGTTTCTTTCATTTACCTTGTCGCAATCGGGCATGGCGAGGCGTTGGTGGAAGATCGGACGATTAAAAGAAGGCGAAGAGATCGTAGAACAAGGCTCGACGCTCAAATACGAGGCGGGCTGGCGTTACAAAATGTTCATCAACGGATTCGGCGCAATCTGCACAGCCGTGGTGATGGTCGTGTTTGCCGTGACCAAATTCCGCGAGGGCGCGTGGATCGTATTGATCCTCATCCCCCTGTTGGTGACACTGTTCTTTACCATCCACCGTCATTATAAAGAGCTGGCAAAATATCTTTCCCTCGATAAGTTCGGCGGTTTGCCGCAGCGCCAGTCGCGTCATCGCGTGATCATGCCGGTGAGCGGCGTCCACCAAGGGACGCTGGAAGCCCTGCGATACGCGAAGTTATTATCCGACGATGTGACCGCCATCCATATTTCCATCGATCCGGCAGAGACCGAGAAAGTGCAGAAGAAATGGAAGTTCTGGGGCGAAGGGACGAGACTGGTCATTCTTGATTCCCCCTTTCGACTTTTCGTGGAACCTTTGCTCGATTATATTGAGGATATTTTGGATCGTCGCCAGGCGAATGAGACCATCACCGTAGTTGTTCCCGAATTCATTCCATCGAAGCGCTGGCACAATGCGCTGCACATGCGCACAGCGGATTTTCTGCGGCAGGAATTATTATCAAAGCATGATGTTATCGTAACCGACGTGCCTTATCACGTTCATAAGGAAGAGAAGGAGTAATCTATTATGAAGTTCATCGTTGTGGGATGCGGCCGCGTAGGCGCGGAGCTGTGTTACCACCTGTTCAATAGCGGGCATCAAGTGGTGGTGGTGGATAGCCGCAGGGAAGCGTTCAACCGCCTCCATCCCGATTTCCGCGGGCGCACACTGGAAGGCGAAGGTTTGGCGGAAAGCGTGCTCGAGCGCGCCGGCATTCAGGAAGCGAACGGGCTTGCCGCCGTAACGAATTCAGATACTTTAAATGCGGTTGTGGCTCATACCGCGCGCGCGGTCTACCAAGTTCCCAACGTGGTGGCGCGGAATTATGATCCAAACCTGCGTTCCGTCATCGAGGCGTTTGGGTTGCATACGGTGGGCTCCACGTATTGGGGCGCGCAACGCGTGGAAGAACTGTTAATGAACCCTTCGCATCGCGCGGTCTATTCTGCCGGTAACGGCGAAGTCGAAGTCTACGAGATCATCATTCCCGAATCATGGAACGGCAAAACGGTTGGGGATCTACTAGCCCCGCTGAAGCAGTGCTACCCTGTGGCGCTTTCACGCGCCGGCAGAGCCTCTTTGCCAGAGATGGGCACAACCCTGCAAACCGGCGACCTGCTCAACGTCAGTTCCACATTCGAAGGTATTGGCGCGTTGTCCGCGCTACTCACCGGAAAGGCGGAGGCGTAACATGTTTGTACTCATCGCCGGAGGCGGACGCACAGGCACGCGCCTTGCCAGTCTGCTCGTCAACCAAAATTACAAAGTGCGCCTGATCGAACATCGGCGCGAACTGCTCACGCACCTTCATCAGGAACTGCCAACCGAGGTGATCTACGAAGGGAACCCGGTCGACCCCGGCGTGCTTGAGGCGGCAGGCGCGCGAGAAGCGCATGTGGTTGCCGCGGTAACCAGCGAAGACGCGACCAACCTTGCCATGTGTTTTGTCGTTAAGACCATGTTCGAGGTGCCGCGCACGATCGCGCGCGTGAATAATCCGGTGAACGCCTGGTTGTTCAACGACACATTCAAGGTAGACGTGGCGTTGAATTCGGCGGATGTGCTGGCGCATTTGATCCAGGAGGAAATGTCTCTGGGCGACATGATGACGCTCTTCAAGATCCGCCGCGGGCATTATTCGGTGGTGGAGGAAAAAGTGCCGCCGGGAGCGAAAGCCATTGGAATTCAACTCAAAGATATGGCGCTGGCCGAACATTGCGTGATCGCGGCGATCATCCGCGACGGTGTGATGACGTTGCCTCGCGGCGACAGTATCTTGCAAGAAAACGATGAGATCATCGCGGTTGCCAGCCCGGAGGGCGCGCAAAAACTTGCCGAAATGCTCGCGCACCCGGTCTACCCGGTCCGTAATGGGAATAAAAAGGAATAGGCGGCGAATCAAGCCTCCCCTGCGAGCGAAGCGGGCGTTACACGTCTCACGACTTTTGAAGCGGTGGAAAATTTCCCGGCGAATCCAAATTGACCGAATCGGAAGCCCTACGGTATAATGTCGTGCCGCTTTAAGGGCAACAGCCATTATTTTTGAAACGAGGAACGAAGAATGACCAAACGTACGTATCAACCGAAAATCCGCCGCCGCGTGCGCGTGCACGGCTTTCGCAAACGCATGGCTACGGCTGATGGGCGCGCAGTGCTCAAGCGCCGCCGTTTGCGCGGTCGCGCGCAGTTGACCAAGACCGCCAACAACCACGTGAAAAAAGTCCGCTGGTAGGCGGCAGAAAGCGCGTGGAGGCTGTGGGTGCAGAGAAAATTTCGTCTGACCCGGTCTGAAGATTTCAAGCGGGTGCGGCGTTCCGGCAAGTCCTATGCCCACCCGCTTGTTGTTTTGATTGTCGAAAAGAACCTGCAAGGCAACCTGCGAATCGGAGTCGCGGCGGGACGGTCGGCCGGCACCGCTGTGCGACGCAACCGAGCAAAGCGCCTCTTGCGAGAAGCGATGCGGACCCTGACCCCTAGCCTCGCCTCTCACGCCGATTTGATCTTGATCGCCCGTTCGGGGCTAGCCTCCGCCACTCTGGCAGATACACGCTCCGCCCTGCTCAACTTGTTGCAACGCGCGCAATTGATCTCACCCCCCGCATGAACCCTGAATTTCATCTGCACGATTATTCACACGAACCGCGTCTGCGCGATATGCCGCGCACGATCTGGAATTTTCCGCGCCTGGCGTTGTTATCATTGATCCGGCTGTATCAAATGACCATCTCCAAGGGGCTACCGGAAAACACCTGCCGGTTCTACCCATCGTGTTCGCATTATGGGTATCAGGCAATCTACAAATACGGCGCAGTCAAAGGTTTGGGGATGGCGATCTGGCGCGTGTTACGATGCAACCCATTCAACCCCGGGGGATACGACCCCGTTCCATAGGAGTATCGATCATCCATGAGAAAGAAATTTGTATTCATCTCTATCATCCTGCTCGCGGCTGTTTTTCTGAGCGGGTGTACCGGCGCCGTGGCGTGGCCCGGTTTATCTGCCAGCGGCGATGTGGCGTATCTGGCAAACACGAACACGGTCTATGCTGTCGACGCGAAAAGCGGAAAGCAATTATGGAAGTTCTCCGGTGAAAGTTCCGGCGGAATTTTTTCGTTTGGCAAAAGCCCAAACATGTACATTACGAACCCGGTACTCACCGAAGACGGGCTGGTCATCGTGCTCGATTCGAGCAGCAAACATATCATGTATGCCCTGGACCCGAACGATATTGATCTGGAAAAACAGACCCCCAATATCAAATGGAAGTTTTCAGAAGTGAAGGGGTTGTGGATCGCCCCTCCGCTTGTGATTGGCAACCGCCTGTTCGCGCCCAACTCAGACGGCAAGGTGTATGTTTTGGACCTGGCAGACGGCAAATCTGAAAAACAAGCCATCGAAGCAATCACGGTCTCCGAATCAGCCAAAGAAGAAGCCCGCTTGTGGGCGCAACCCGTCACAGACGGCGAACGCCTCTTCGTCACCTCATTAGATAAAAGTGTGATCGCCATCGACCTCAAAACCTACGATGTGCTCTGGCACAAAGACCTCGGCGGCGCAGTGCCCGGCGGCGCGGCGCTCGGAGCAGACGGCATGTTATACGTCGGCTCGCTCGCCAAACAACTGGAACGCTTCGACCCGGTCACGGGCGCGCACGAACCTGTCTTGGACACCAAAGGCTGGATCTGGGGAACCCCCGTCGCCAGCGGCGACAACCTGTACTTCGGCGATGTGGAAGGGTATGTCTATTCCTTCAACACCGCGGATGGAACGCTGAACTGGGAAGCTCAACCCGACTCTGCCATTACCGCCAGCCCGCTGGTGTACGGCGACCAAATTCTGGTCGCCACCGAATCGGGCGGTGTCTATTCCTTCAATGCCGATGGCGATTTTGACGAATGGTACAAACCCGCCGACAAAGGCAAGGCGTACACCACGCCCGTTGTGGCAGGCGACTTTGTGCTTGTCGCTTACTTAGAATCGGATTATTATCTCGTTGCCCTCGACGCCGAAAGCGACGAGAAATGGACCTTCTCAGGAAAGTAAGAGCAACCGACCCATGAAAAATACCGGTAATCAAACACAGGCGCAACGACCCGAACTGCCTCAGGGCTTCGCCACCGAATCGTTGAAAACCATCGCGGTGATCGCCATACTCGTATTGGCGTTCACCAACTTCAGCGCGGTCATCAACTTCGTTGTCAATATTTTGATCTTCATTTACACCTTTGTCGGTAAAAACTTCGGCATTGCCATCATCCTGCTCACGGTGTTGATCCGCCTCGTCACCTGGCCCCTCAACGCCCAGCAGATGAAAGGCGCCAAAGCCATGCAGGATATGCAAAACGACAAGGATTGGATCGCCATCCAGAAAAAATACGCCAAAGACCGCGAAAAACTCGCGCAGGAACAGATGCGCGTCTACCGCGAAAAAGGCATCAACCCGTTCGGTTCCTGCCTCCCCACGCTCATCCAATTCCCGATCCTGTTCGCCCTCATCCCAAGCATCACCTACGCAATCGGCTCCACGCCGTTGAGCATCCTCAAACTTTCAAACAGTTTGTACTCGTTTCAAGATGTCGCCTCGCTGGTTCCACTCAACAGCAAATTTTTGTGGATCGACCTCGGCTTACCCGAACGCACCATCATTTTCGGGGTAGGTATTCCGATTCTGGCGCTGACTGTGGCGCTCACCACCTACATTCAGAGCAAACTCACCATGCCGGTCTCCTCGACCCCCGGCGACCAATCCGCCGCAACGGCGCGCATGATGAGCATCTACATGCCGGTCATGTTGTTTCTATTTTCGGTCAACTATGCCTCCGGGCTTTCTATCTATTTTGTCGCCAGCAACATTTTGAGTATCGTGCAATATGCTTTGATGGGCAAAGTGAACTGGCGCAACCTGCTCCCCGGCGGGCAAAAATCTTAACATCAAGGAGGCGGGCATGAACGAAAGAACCACACTCGAGATCATCGCGCCCACTGTCGAGGAAGCCCTCGCGCAAGGGTTGGCGCAACTTGGTCTCACCGCGGACCGCGTCAGCGTCGAAGTGTTGGATGCCGGTACCAAAGGATTGTTTGGATTGGGCAAAACACAAGTGCGCGTCAAGTTGACGGTCATCCCCGAAGGCGGGATGCCGGCGGCTACGGAGGAACCAGCCAAACGGGAGTCGGAAGCGAAACCGCGCGCGGCTCAACCGCAGGGGAAGCCTGCCCCAGTCCAGCCGGCCGAATCCCAGCCTGCTGAAAATCCGCAGGATGAGATCGAGCATGATGTTGTCCTCGACAAAACCGAATCCGCGATTTCAAAATTGATCCATTTGATGAATCTCGAAGCGCAAATCTCGGCGCATTACAATGAGCGCGACCGCGAAGGGCGGCGCAACATTCATGTGGATATTCGCGGCGACGACCTGAGCGTGTTGATCGGGCGTCATTCAGAGACGTTGAATGCGTTTCAATATATTGCTTCTCTTGTAGTCGGCAAAGAAGTGGGCGAATGGGTGCAATTGTCGGTGGATGTGGAAGGGTATCGCAACCGCCGCGAAAAGCAATTGGTCCAAATGGCAATGCGCATGGCGGACCAGGTTGCCAAAAACGGGAAGAAGCAATCGCTCGAGCCCATGCCTTCCGGCGAGAGGCGCGTCATCCACATTGCCTTACGCGATCATCCCGATGTAAAAACCGAAAGCGCCGGCGTGGAACCTCACCGCAAAGTGACGATCGTCCCCAAAGACGGATAACGCGCGGCTGCTTACGTTATGGTTTTTCTTTCCTCTTTCTTCTTTCTTCATGAAAGGCGAAAGAGGAAAGTTTTTTAACGGGGCGGCGGGTATAATGCGCCCATGCGCAACCCGACTTTGTTTGACGCGGTGGAATATCTCGTGATCGGTCACATGGCGCATGATTTAACCGCGAACGGCGCGAGGCTCGGCGGGACAGTTGCCTACTCTGCGTTGACGGCGCGCGCGCTGGGGATGAAGGCGGGGATCGTCACAACGGCTGGCAAAGAGACCTCTCTCGACGCGTTGCAGGGCATTCCTGTCGTTTCGATCGAATCTCCGCACAGCACAACCTTTGAAAATATTTATACAGATCAGGGGCGCGTGCAATATTTGCGCGCGCAAGCCGCAAGAATTGACCTAACCTCGGCGCCAACGTTGTGGCGCAATGCCTCGATCATTCATCTCGCGCCGATTGCCAATGAAATGGACCCGTCGGTACCCGAAGCGTTTTCGCCCACGTTGCTGGGAGTCACTCCGCAAGGTTGGATGAGGAGCTGGGATGCGGATGGACGCGTCTCGCGCAGTGAATGGGCAAACTCAGAATCCATTTTGCAAAAAGCAAACGCGGTGATCGTCAGCCGCGAGGATGTGAACGGCAACCACGAACTCATCGAACAGATGGCGCATCAAACGCGGATACTGGTCGTCACCGAAGGCGCGGAGGGATGCGTTCTACATTGGAACGGCGACCGGCGCCGCTTCCGCGCGCCCGAAGTGAATGAAGTGGACGCGACCGGCGCGGGCGATGTGTTTGCCACGGCGTTTTTTATCCGTTTGTTAAGAACACGCGACCCGTGGGAAGCGGCGCGCTTTGCCACATTGATCGCGGCGCAGTCTGTGACACGCATTGGGCTGGCAGGAATCCCAACCTCATCCGAAATCGAATCTTGTTTGATGGAAGTGTTGCAGACAAGATAATTCTTGCGGCGCTTAATGGGAGGCGATCTCGATCAAGGCGTCTTTGAGCCGGGCAACTTCTTCCAATGTGTTGTAATGAGCGGCGCCCACCCGCACCATGCCGCCTTGTTCTTCCACGCCAAGCCGTTCGGAAACGTTGATGGCATAGTAGTTTCCATCCCACACAAAAATTCCCTGCTGGGCAAGTTTTTCCGCCACCACGCGAGGATGCATATCTTTCAAGCGAAAAGAAAATGTAGCGACACGCTCATCCAACCGGTGAACATCATTCAATCCGTAGAGCCGCAGTCCGGGAACGGCATTGAGGGCGGAGAGAAGCGCCCTGCTTAGTTCCACCTCATACGCATGAATAGCAGACATCGCCTTTTTGAGTTCCAGCCGGCGTCCTTGATAATTCTCTCCGGCAAGACCTTCCACGAACTCGCCTCCAAATTCTCTGCCGATCGATTCGAAGTATTCGATCGCGCCCAAGACCCCGGCAATGCCTTCGTGGTTTTGGGTGCCGGTTTCAAATTTTCCCGGAAGACGGTTGGTGGCAGGGCGCACTTTGTATGCAAAGAGTTTTTCCAGCCGCCCGCGCTTTCCATACAAAATCCCCACATGGGTTCCAAAAAATTTATATGCGGAAGAGACCAGGAAATCGCAATTCAATTTCTGCACATCGATGGGACCGTGCGGCGCGTATTGGACGGCGTCAATGTACACTTCTGCGCCAACCGCATGCGCCATGTCGATCATGTTCTTGATCGGGTTGATCGTGCCAAGGGAGTTCGAAGCATAGCCGACCGCCAACAGTTTTGGCTTTCGCTCGAGCGCTTTTTGCAGGTCGTTTAGATTCAGCGTGCCTTCTTCAACATCGAAATCCACCCAGTTGACCTTTACCCCGCGATCTTGCGCCGCCAATACCCAGGGCGTTACATTGGCATCGTGATCCAGGCGCGTTACGACAATTTCATCGCCTTCCTGCCACTCGCGCGCGAGAGACCGACTCATGTGCAGTGTGATGGTGGTCATATTGTTGCCGAAAATAATTTCCTCCGGCGATGGGGCATTATAGAAATCGGCCATGGCGCGATGCGCCTCATCCAGCACCGCATCGGAGGCGATGCTTGTGGCGAACGCGCCTTCGTGATTGGCATTGCTCTCGATCAAGTAACGATTGACACGATCAAGGGATGGTTTCGCGATCTGGGTCCCGCCCGGGTTGTCGAAGAAGACTTCAGGTCTGTCGAGCGCGGGGAATTGCCGGCGGATAAGGTTTACGTCGAATGACATCTTTATGCTCCTCTGATCAAATTCAAACATCGGGTATGTACAATCGGATTGTACACCACGAAAAGGAGGCTCTATGTTCAACAACATTCTGCTGGCTGTAGACGGTTCGGATCATGCGCTCAATGCCGCGCGCGTGGCGGCGCAATTGGCTCGCTCGATGAATTCCGCAGAACTGCGGATCGCGGTGGCATATGATTCCATCCCGCCGCTGTTGGGCGACCCCGATTTTCAGGTCATTCTCAATGCCCGCCTCGATGAAACGGAGAAAATTTTGCAAAGCGCGGTGAAAACGGTCGGCGAGGTTCCATCCACAGTGTCTACCGAGACCATCGCGGGCGACCCGGCGGAGGCGATCATCAGAATTGCTGACACGCGCAAATGCGACCTGATCGTGATGGGTTCGCGCGGACTGGGTCGTTTGGCGGGGTTGGTGTTGGGAAGCGTGAGTCAGAAGGTCGTCAGCCACGCCCCTTGCCCGGTGTTGATCGTGAGGTAGCCAGTTCTTCCGCTCTGGCAAATTCTTCGGGCGTGTTCACGTTCCAAAATGCAAGACCGGCAGGGTCGGTTGATTGGATCTCTTCGCTCGTCAACACGCGCAGGTTCACTTGCGGTAGCCATGAGACGACTCTCCACTGATCGGCGTTGATGGCTGATTCAATTGCGGGGAGGCAAGTCTCGCGGCGGTACACGGCGTGGAGAGGTTCGTAGCCCTCGTCATTTTTGGCGATGACGATGTCAACGTTTTCTCCCTCCATGATTTCGACGGACATCTGAATTAGTTTCGCGCTGGCAAATGGCATGTCACATGCGGCGACAGCAACGATGGGATGTGCGGCGGAGGCGATCGCGGTGTAGAGTCCGCCGAGGGCGCCGCGACCAGGCCTCACATCCGAGATGAGGCGAAGGTCGAGAAACGAGAAATCTGCTGGGCGATTCGTCGTCACGATGAGTTCATCCGCGATCGGTTTGAGTCTATCTATCACGCGTTGGATGAGGGGGCGTCCGAGAAAAAGTTTGAGGGCTTTGTCTTCGCCCATGCGCGAGGACGCGCCGCCAGCCTGTATACAAACGGTGAGCATAGGTGTATTATATTCGTATGGCAACTTCAATCGGCGAGACGTTGGATGCGCTGACGGTGGAGGGAGAGTTATACGAAAAATTACCGAACAAAGAGGTGCGATGTTTCGCGTGCGGACATCGCTGTGTGATCCGCGAGGGCAAGCGGGGGATTTGTCAGGTGCGATTCAATCGGGACGGGAAATTGCGCGTGCCGCATGGATACGTCGCCGCCCTTCAAAGCGACCCGGTGGAAAAGAAACCGTTCTTTCATGTTCTGCCCAGCGTCAACGCGCTGACGTTTGGGATGTTGGGTTGCGACTACCATTGTGGATTCTGTCAAAATTGGTTAACTTCCCAAGCCATGCGCGATCCGTCTTCGGATGTTTCGGTGAATTACATTCGGAAGATTTCGCCGCAGGGGATGGTTGATTACGCCAGAAAAACGAAGGCTTCGATTGTTGTTTCCTCTTACAACGAACCATTGATCACCAGCGAGTGGGCAGTGGAGATTTTCAAGGAGGCGAAGAAGGCGGGCTTGATGTGCGCGTATGTCTCCAACGGAAACAACACGCCGGAAGTGATGGAATACATCCGCCCGTATATCTCGGCATACAAAGTGGATTTGAAATGTATGCAGGACAAAAATTATCGCAAACTCGGCGGCGTCCTGCAAAACACGCTGGATGGGATCAAGCGCGCGCATGATGCGGGGCTATGGGTTGAAATTGTCACGTTGACAATTCCGGGGTTCAACGATTCAAACGAAGAGTTGTGGGATGCGGCACGGTTCATCGCGGGCGTATCAAGAGATATTCCGTGGCACGTCACGGCGTTTCATAAAGATTACAAGATGACTGACCCGGATAACACCGATGCGAAGACTCTTTTGCGCGCGGCAGACATCGGACGCGAAGCCGGTCTGCGATTCGTCTATGCGGGGAATTTGCCGGGTCAAGTGGGAGAGTATGAAGACACAACCTGCCCGGAATGTAACTTCCGATTGATCAAGAGGCGGGGGTATATCATTCAAGAGTATCACATCACGAGCGAGGGAAAATGCCCTCATTGCGATGCAAAGGTTCCCGGATTGTGGCACAAAAACCCCTCTCAAGTAGCGTTAAATGGAATGGGGATACCTTTACCCGTTTACTAATCATTCTTTTGCTGTATAATCTGCCCATTATCCGAAAGGAGGCATCCTCTCGTAAAGTTACTATACTTCCCCTATCAGTGAAAGTTCCAAAATCCAAACCAAATTTCTCTTAGGAGGAGAAACGTGAAACGAAACCTATTCAGTTTGATGTCTCTGCTCGTCCTCGCGAGCATGATTCTGGCGGCGTGCGGCGGCGGACAAACCCCCACCCAGGCTGTCACCGAAGAACCGGCCGCCCCGCCCACCGAAGCCCCGGCGACACAAGCCCCCACTGAACCACCCGCCGCCTATGAAGGCATGAAAGTGGAAGCCCCTAGCTGTGATTACGGCGGCGGCATGAAATCCATCGAAGCGGTGGACGAGTTCACCGTAAAACTCACGCTCTGCGCACCCGATCCAGCCGTCCCTGCGAAAGTAGCGTTCTCTTCGCTCGGCATCCAACCCAGTGAATACCTTGAATCCACTGGTGGAAGCGGCGATCTGCTCGAGAAGCCGATCGGCACTGGCCCATATAAGTTGGAAGCTTGGGAACGCGGCAATCAGATCGTTTTCACCCGCAACGATGCATACTGGGGTGAACCCGCCAAGACCCCGACTCTCGTGTTCCGCTGGGGTTCTGAATCAGCCCAGCGTTTGCTTGAGCTCCAAAACGGCGCCGTTGACGCGATCGATAACGTAGGACCAGATGATTTTGGCACCGTTGAAGGCGATTCATCCCTCAAATTGATGCCCCGCCCTGCGTTGAATGTGATGTACATTGGCATGACCAATACCTTCGCTCCGTTCGACAACGAACTCGTGCGCCAAGCGTTTGCCCAAGCCATTGACCGCCAACGCATTGTGGATAACTTCTATCCCGCCGGTTCCGAAGTCGCTTCGCACTTCACTCCGTGCTCCATCCCGAACGGTTGCGCCGGTGAGTCATGGTACGACTTCAACCCTGAAGCCGCCAAAGCTCTGCTCGCGGAAGCCGGTTACAGCGCAAGCAATCCCTTCCCCTCTGTCAAGTTGAGCTACCGTAATGTGGTTCGCGGTTACCTGCCCGATCCTGTTATCGTGGCGCAGGATATCCAAGCGCAGTTGAAGGAAAACCTCGGCGTGACCGTTGAGATCAATGAAATGGAATCCGGCGCGTTCCTTGATGCCGCCAACTCCGGAGCCCTCGATGGCATGCACTTACTCGGTTGGGGCGCCGACTTCCCAGATGTGGTCAACTTCCTCGATGCTCACTTTAGCGCCGCGGCGTTTAACCAATTTGGTACTTCGTTTGATGACATTACAGACAACCTGACCAAAGGCGGACAACTTGCCGCGGAAGCCGATCGCGAGCCTTTCTATGCCGCCGCTAACGATGCGATCAAAAAGCACGTTCCGATGATCCCTGTGGCGCACGGCGGTTCCGCGATCGCTTACAAAGCGGCTGTGGAAGGCGCTCATGCCAGCCCGCTCAGCACAGAAATCTTTGCTGTGATGGGCATCCCCGGACAAGACACCTTTGTGTGGATGCAGAACGCCGAGCCCATCTCGCTGTACTGCGCGGATGAAACCGACGGCGAATCCCTGCGCGCATGCGAACAGGTGACAGAACCGCTTCTCTCGTACCAGATCGGTGGTACCGCTACTGAAACCGGTGGTTTGGCTGAATCCTTTGAAGCAAACGACGATCTGACCGAGTGGACATTCCACCTGCGCCAGGGCGTTACCTTCCACGATGGTTCCGCATTGGACGCCAACGATGTTGTGCTTTCATACGTAGTGCAATGGGATGCCGCCCACCCGCTTCACAAAGGCAACACCGGCGCATTCGAATACTGGACATATCTGTTCGGCGCTTTCTTGAACGCTCCTCAATAGCCTCGTGTTAATGCAGTAAGATCAAAATGAACGGCCCCCGACAGGGATAAAACCATCCCTGTCGGGGTTTATCAAAATTTGCGATGACCACATATATCCTGCGCCGTCTTCTACTAAGTATTCCCGTTATCATCGGTATATTGTTTGCCACCTTTGCGCTGGCACGTTTGATTCCCAGCGACCCCTGCCGGGCTATGTTGGGAGAAAAAGCGACCGATGATGTGTGCGACCAATTCCTCGAACGCCATGGGTTGAATAAACCTATCCCGGTTCAATTCGCCGTGTACATGGGCGAGATATTCAAAGGAGATTTCGGTAATTCTTTTCGTTTCTCCATGCCGGTCACCGAAATCCTTTCACAGCGCCTGCCCATTACCATCGAATTAAGTTTGGCGGCGTTATCCATCAGTCTTCTTGTGGGGATTCCTCTCGGGATCATTTCAGCCGTACGCCATAACTCGTGGGTGGATGTGCTCACCATGCTCTGGGCAAATATTGGCGTTTCGATGCCGGTCTTTTGGTTGGGTTTAATGCTCGCGTATTTTTTCTCTTTGACTCTGAAAGGCACGCCATTTCAGTTGCCTCCCTCCGGGCGACTTTCCCCCGGTTTGATCCCCGATCCATTTTTTGAAGTGTGGAATATGACGCTGACCGAAGGGACAACGATCTACATCATTGCAGAATTCATCTCACGCATGAATATTTTGAACAGCATACTCTCCGGCGATTGGAAAGTGTTCAAAGACGCCGTGCAACATATGGTTTTGCCCGCAGTTGCCCTTTCAACCATTCCCATGGCATTGATTGCCCGTATGTCTCGATCTTCCATGCTGGAAGTGTTGGGGCAGGATTATATTCGTACCGCTCGCGCCAAAGGGTTAAAGCAAAGGACGGTGGTCATCCGTCATGCTCTGCGCAATGCCTTGTTGCCTATCGTAACCGTTGTTGGACTTTCTCTAGGCGGCTTGCTTGGCGGCGCTGTCTTAACCGAAACCGTATTCAATTTGGCGGGCGTTGGGCGAATTTTATATGAAGCCATCACCGCGCGCGACTACGGGATCGTGCAGGCTTTCACGGTTGTGATCGCCGTTTTCTTCGTAGCGCTTAACTTGATCGTGGATATTTCGTACGCCTACCTCGACCCACGGATTCGATTGAACTGATTATGGGACAGAACCTCGCCAAACTCAATACTGAAACATCATTAGATTCGGTCAGCCTTTGGGGCATCACCAGAAAGCGATTATTCCGACGCAAATCTGCCGTGATGGGCATGATCATTTTAGGGATGTTAATTCTGGTGGCGCTGACGGCGCAATGGCTTGCGCCATACGACCCAACAAAATCGATGCTCGACGTGCCCGATTACACCGGCAAGATCGAAAAGCGCCTGCCGCCCTGCGTTCACGCTTTTGGTTGCCCTCAAAGCGAGCCGCAACACTTGATGGGATTGGACGGGAATATTCGCGATGAATTCAGCCGTTTGTTGTATGGCGCCCGAATCAGCCTTGTGATCGGGTTTGCCACCGTTTCATTTTCCATTCTCATCGGTACTGTCCTTGGCGCGCTGGCAGGCTATTTTGGCGGCTGGGTGGATAACACGATCATGCGCGTGATGGATGTAGTGCTTGCTTTTCCATCCTTGTTGCTTGCGATTGCAATCGTTACTGTGCTGGGGCCGGGATTGATCAATGCGTTGATCGCCATTGGTATCGTTTCGATCCCCGCGTATGCGCGGGTTGTGCGCGGCAGTGTGCTTTCAGTGCGCGAGATGGATTACGTCTCTGCCACGCGTTCGCTCGGGGGAAACACTTACGAAATTCTCTTTCGACGAATCCTCCCCAACGCGTTAACGCCGTTGATCGTGCAGGGGACTCTGGGAATTGCCTCCGCCATTTTGGAGACTGCGGCTCTTTCCTTCCTCGGGCTGGGAGCCCAACATCCAACCCCGGAGTGGGGTTCAATGTTAGGACAAGAACGCAACCAGGTGTTCACGGCGCCGCATCTTGTGTTTTATCCCGGTCTGGCGATCATGCTCACGGTGCTGGCTTTCAATTTACTTGGCGATGGTCTGCGTGATGCGCTCGACCCGCGCCTGGCGCACGTCAGTTAGAAAACGCCGAAGTTGCGAATCAGCCCACCCGTCGGAAGGATCGTCTGCATCCAGCGGCGGAAGGTGGTTGCTATTTAATCTTGATGGCAGGAGGTTGCCCGGCACAGATGTCTTTCGATCCGTTTCCCTACTCATCGCAAAATCGTATCCATCTCTCTTGGAGGAGAATTATGAAACGAAACCTGTATGCTTTACTGTCTCTGCTCGTTCTCGCGAGCATGGTGTTAGCGGCTTGCGGCGGAGGCGCCGAAACCGAACCTCCAGCCGTATCAACCGAACCAGCGGCGCCCGCAGCGACGGAACCCGCGGCCACCGAACCGGCGGCTCCCGTTCAGAGCGGCATTGCGGTTGTCACCTTCGTGCAACAGCCGACCACACTCAGCCCGCTCTATCAAACACAATGGTTTTCGAGCATCACCACGCAACTGTGGCTGAAGGGTTTGTGGTCGTTCGATTCAGACAACAACCCGGTGCTCGAAATTGCCGCCGAACTTCCCACCACAGAGAACGGCGGAATGAGCGCGGATGGTCAGACTTTGACGATCAAATTGCGCGACGATGTCCTGTGGAGCGATGGCGAACCCGTGACCGCGAACGATTTCGTCTTTACCTACGAAATGTTCGTCTCGGATAAGAATGTGGTCAGCAGTACGTACCCCTACGCGGATTATGTGACCAGCATGGAAGCGCCCGACGATACAACTTTGGTGATTCACTTCAACGCGCCGTTCGCCGCATGGCTGACCACGTTGTTCAACACCGGCGTTCTCCCGGAGCATGTTCTTCGCCCGGTCTTCGAGGCGGAAGGCACATTGGATAACGCCGCGTGGAATACCGCGCCGACCGTTGGGGTAGGCCCGTTCGTTTTCACGGAATGGGAAACCGACAGCCACCTGATCTTCGAAGCGAACCCGAATTGGATTCGCCCCGCGAAGTTGCAACAAGTATTCATCCGCATCGCGGACGATGCGGCGCAAGAGGTCGCCATTCTGGCTGGCGATACGGATATCGGAACGTTTCTCGATTGGTCGCAAGCGGATGCCATTAACTCGAACGGCAAAGCAAAATTTGTGACGCAACCTTCCGGTTACGATGAAGGCTGGTTTTTGAATTTCGATCCTGAAACCGCGCATCCCGCTATGCAGGATGTGAACGTGCGCAAGGCAATCGTACTTGCCACCGACCGCGAGAAGATCGTAAACGACTTGCTCGGAGGGCTGACCGCCGTTCCCGCCACGTTCTGGGACAGCACGCCTCCTTACGGAAACCCGGATATTTCACCCTATCCCTACGATCCGACAGAAGCGGGCAGTCTGCTCGATGCGGCTGGCTGGGTGGATTCAAATGGCGATGGCACGCGCGATAAAGATGGCGTGGAACTTGTGTTGCGTTACATCTCCAACCAACGCCAATTGCGCAAGGATGTGCAAGCCGTGGTACAACAGATGTGGGCGCAGGTCGGCATCGGCGTGGAATTGGTGAACTACGGCGACGATTTCTTCAACAGTTACGCGGACGGCGGACCGATCGCCACCGGCAACTACGATATCGCCGAATGGTCCGATGTCACAAGTTTCCCCGATCCGGAACAATCTTCTTACTGGCTGTGCTCGCAAGTTGTGGGACCGGATAACCCGGATGGTGGAAACTGGCAGGGCTATTGCAACCCCGAATTGGACAAATTGTTCGACCAGCAAGCCACCGAGACCAACCCCGAAGCCCGCAAGGAACTTTACTATCAGATCGGGCAGATCATGTTCGACGATGTGGTCTGGGTGGGCATGTGGAAGGACCCCGATCTTTGGGCAGTGAGCAATCGCCTGCAAGGAGTGAAATTCTCCGGGGCGTCTCCGTTCTGGAACGCGCACGAGTGGTCGATTAGCGAATAAATCAACAAAGCAAATAGCGGACAGGATGATATAAAAAGTCACCCTGTCCGCTGATTTGTTTCAACACAGGCGGTCGTCATGGTCAATTACATCATTCGGCGTGTCCTTCAGTCCATTCCTCAGCTCTTTCTGATCAGCCTGGTCTTGTTCCTTTTGATGCAGGCATTCGGCGACCCCATCGCTTCGTTGGGAGTCCGCACGCCTCCGAAACCTGCCGACAGGGAGCGCCTCCGACGCCAGTTGGGGCTGGATCAACCCGTTTACGTTCAATATGTAGTTTGGCTGGCTGGCAACGATTGGATGAAAATTGACATGGATGGCGACGGCGTTCCTGAAACGCCGGGCAAACGACTCGGCGTGTTGCGCGGCGACTTTGGAAATTCGCTCATCAACAAACGCCCTGTTTCCGAACTGGTCACTGAACGGTTGCCCAATACCTTATTGTTAATGGGAGTGGTTGAGATCGTCATCATTGTTTTCTCGCTCGCCTTCGGGGTGTATTCGGCAATACGCCAATATTCCCTGTTCGACAACTTGTTTACCGGGTTCTCATTCATCGGGTACGCCATGCCGATTCCCCTGCTGGCATTATTGCTCATGTACTTGTTCAGCATCAATTTCAAAGAATGGGGGTTGCCTTACCTCCCCACCGTCGGTATGTTCGATCCGCAGGTGGGGCGGACGCCCGGGCAGATCGCCTTACACATGATCTTGCCGGTGGTTTCTCTCTCGATCATCAGCATTGCCGGGTATAGCCGTTATGTGCGCTCTTCCATGCTGGAGGTGCTCGGCTTGGACTACATCCGCACCGCGCGCGCCAAGGGACTGCAAAAGCACATCGTCGTGATCAGACATGCCTTGCGCAACGCGACACTGCCGTTCGTCACGCTTATCGGTCTGGATATTCCCTTTCTGCTCGCCGGCGCCGTGTTGACCGAAACCATCTTCGCCTGGCCAGGCACCGGGCGGTTGTTCGTCACATCCATCTCGCAATCAGATTTCCCGGTATTGATGGGCATCTTGATGATGACCGGTCTGGCAGTGGTTTTTTTTCAACTCGTTACCGACATCGCCTACTCGTTCCTTGATCCGCGCATCCGTATCGCTTAACCGGGAGATACACGCATGACGACCATCACGCTCCCTGAAACATCAGCCATCGACGGCATGAAAAACCAACCGCTCACCCCCGGTCAATTGATGTGGCGCAGGTTCCGCAAGCATAAAGCCGCGCTCTTCGCCCTCGGCGGGATGATCGTATTGCTCCTCTACATTTGGTTGGGAGGGCTTGTATTCTCGCGCGGCATTTGCGCGCCCACCGGGGAATTTTTAACCGCCGAAGCCTACGCCAACTGCAACGACACCGCGCAAAAACTCCAGCCACCCTCGCGCGAGCACCCGTTTGGCACAGACACGATCGGGCGCGATATTCTTGCCCGCACCATCTATGGCGGGCAGATCTCGCTCACCATTGGTATTTTTGCCGTAATCGTCGAGGTGGTTGTGGGCGTTCTAGTCGGCGCGGTCGCGGGATACTTCGGCGGATGGATTGACGACCTCCTCATGCGCGTCACCGAAGCCATGTTGATCATCCCCAGCCTGTTTCTGTTGATCGTCCTATCGAAAGCCATCGGAGGTAGCGTTCCGGAAATACAATTCCTCGGGCGCGCGTTTAGCGGAAGCGTGGTCGTCATCATCTTCGTCATTGGGTTTACCAGTTGGATGTATCTCGCCCGCATCGTGCGCGCCAACGTGCTGTCGCTGAAAGAAATGGATTACATCTCCGCTTCGCGCGCCCTCGGCGTTTCAGACGCGCGCATCATCTTCAAACACCTTTTACCGAACACCATCGCCCCGATCATCGTTTCATCCACATTGGGAGTTGCCAACGCCATCACCAGCGAAGCGTACGTGAGCTTCCTCGGCTTGGGCGTGCAAACGCCCACCGCCAGTTGGGGCAACATGCTCGATAGCGCGGTGAAGTATCTTCAAACCGCGCCATGGTTATGGCTTTTCCCAGGGTTGATGATTATGCTAACCGTATTGTGTATCAACTTCATTGGCGACGGTCTGCGCGACGCGCTTGACCCGCGAAGCACAAGAAATGTTTGATCGGAAAGCCCGCCCCCGGTACAAAAACTTACACACCCGCCTCCCGGTTATAATGACCGGGAGTTTTTACTTCTATCGTTAGGAGGATAGGATGAATCGCAAAGGTTTGTTCGGTTTTACGGTTTTCGTATTGTTCCTCTCCCTGGCAGGTATTTCATGCGGGTTCTCAGACGTGTCCAACCTTTTCGCCACAGAAACCCCCACGCCCACACAAACCTTCACGCCAAGTCCCACCGTCACTCCCAGCCCGACCCCCACACAAACACAGACCCCCACACCAGTACCCACAGGGATTGAAACACGCCAGGAATCCAATGGAGAAACAGCGTTCATCGACTACGACAACAATTTTCAACTTGCTCTCCCTTCCGATTGGTTCATTATCCCTCTCAGCGCGAAGGATATCACCGAGATTCTCAACAGCATGGCGGAGGAAAATCCCGAACTGAAAGCGTCAGCCGACGCGTTCAAAAACCTCGATCCCGATGTCATCCGCGTGATCGCTGTCAACAAAGATTCAAAATACATTGTGAAAGGGTTTAGCACAAACCTAACGATCACCGCCGTCAAGGATAAATTTTTGGCTGGATTGCCTGTTTCGTTTGTCACGGGCTTTCTCGAGGAAGAGATGGGAAAGAACGGCGTGACAATCGTGGAAGTGGATGAACCAGTCGTTACCAGCGCAAGCGGCGTAGAAATCGGCGTGATGGAATTTATTCAGGACGCCCCCACTTCCACTGGCGGCACAATCTCTGCCCAATCTCACATGCTGGTTTTCCAAACAGGCGATACGCTGATCATGGTCCAGCTTGTCACACCCAAAGAATTCGCCGGGGAACTCTTCCCAATCATGGACGATATCGCCGAATCTGTAACACTGCTCAAATAAAATACCTGTTATCTAATCACTTCCTGCCTATGCTCATCCACTCCTCGTCCCAACTTCTCACCCTCGCAGGCGGTCCCCAGCGCGGACATCGCCTCGGCACGCTCGGCATTATTGAGGACGGCGCGGTCGTTGTCCACGATGAAAAAATTGTTGCCGTTGGAACGACGTCCGAACTCAAAGCCGCGTATCCCGACGAACCGACTCTCGACGCTAGCGGATGCGTGCTCATGCCCGGGTTTGTTGACCCGCACACGCATCTCATTTGGGCGGGCGACCGCGCAAATGAATTCGAGATGAAGATGTCGGGCAAGCCTTACCTTGAGATTCTAGCGGAGGGTGGTGGAATCATTTCAACGGTCAAGCAGACGCGCGCCGCCAACATGGAGACTCTCATCGCGCAGAGCAGGTCGCGCCTCCTGCGGATGTTCATTCACGGCACCACAACCGCTGAAGCCAAAACAGGATACGGCTTGCAAACCGCCACCGAGTTGCGCCTGCTCAAAGCCCTGCTCGCGCTCGACGACGAGTCGCCGCTCGATCTCGCCATCACGTTCCTCGGCGCGCACGCCATCGCGCCCGAATATAAAGATAATCCGCAGGGCTACACCGATCTTGTCAGCGACACGATGTTGCCGATGCTCAAAGAATGGTGGGAGACTCACGCGCCGCGACTCTCGCTCCCATTTGTGGATGTGTTCTGCGAGACCAAAGCCTTCGACTTAAACCAATCGCGTCAGATCCTGAGTGCGGCTGGGTCGCTGGGATTCCCCATCAAGATCCACGCTGACGAATTCGACAACCTCGGCGGCGCGTCGCTGGCGGCAGAGTTGGGCGCGGCGTCTGCCGATCATCTCGTGGTCACCTCCGATGCGGACATTGCCGCGCTCGCAAAATCGGAGACGGTTGCCGTGTCGCTTCCATGCACGCCGTTCGGGCTTGCGGAAAATCATTACACCCCCGCGCAAAAACTCATCGCCGCCGACGCCTACTTCGCTCTCGCCACCGATTGCAACCCAGGCACCACGTGGAATGAGTCTATGCAGTTTGTCATCGCACTCGCGTGCCGCGCTATGAAGATCACGCCCGCCCAAGCAATAGCGGCGGCAACGATCAATTCGGCGCACGCAATCCGAAGGTCCGATCTGATCGGCTCCATCGAAGTCGGCAAACAGGCAGATATGCTCATCCTGAACGCGCCGGAGTACCGTCACTTGGGCTATCGCTATGGAACGAATCTCGTCCGGCAAGTTATCAAACGTGGAAGGGTATATTCTGTGGATGTGGGGTATTATAGGACTGCTTGAACCGAAAAGACGGGGAAACCCGCCTTTTTTTATCCAAAATGCAGGTGTGTATTCTTGAGCCTTGAGTGGATTATCTTTGCTTCGATCTTGTTAATAAACTCGCTGGCGGCTTTGTTCATTGCCGCCTTCCTGACGCGCCGACCGCATGCTCCCGGGCGAAGGTCATTAATTGCCATGCTGGTCATGCTCGCCGTGTGGAACTTTTCCTACGCCATGATCACGCTTTCCACCTCGTTGGAAACGAAACTGTTGTGGCTCAAAATTGAAAATATCGGAATCCTTTCCACGCCTATTTTCTGGCTCTTTTTTGCTTTGCGGTATAACCGGCTGGATGGGTGGCTAAACCGATATACCGCCTCCTTATTTTTCATCATTCCAGCGATCTCGCTCTTCTTTCTATTTTCAACGCAGTGGTTTCACTTGTATTATGCCTCCGTTCGGCAGGTTTCTGAGGGCGGCGGTCCGTTGATCATCGAGCGCGGACCGTGGTACTTTGTTGCCGTCATATATACGTATCTTGCGAGTCTGGCGGCGATCGTCCTGCTCATCCGACGCGCAATACAGCATCGCAACATCTATCGCAGGCAGATGTATGTGTTGATCGCCGCAGTCTTGATCCCGACTGTGGTCAATGTGGTGTATCAACTGTCGCTCAGCTTTTTGCCCACATCTGCCCTGCACATTGACCTTACGCCCATCTCATTCATGGTCTCTGCCGTTTTGATCGTAGTCGGCGTGTTCGGGCTGCGCATCTTCGACCTCATTCCCATTGCGCGGCATACCGTGCTGGAACATATTCCCGAGATGGTCTTCGTCGTAGACGCCCATGACATTGTTGTCGATGCAAATATCGTAGCCCAAAAAATGTTGGGCAAAAGCATGGATGCGATCATCGGGAAAGATCCGCTGGATGTATTTCACGAATGGCCCGAGCTTCTCCATCACTTCCTCGTCGCCGATCAGTCGCGGAACGAGATCCAAATTCCCGGCGATCCCTCGCGTATCCTGGAAGTGATGGTGACCGCTTTGTACAATTCGGCGAACCAACTCGAGGGACGCGTGATCGTGGCGCACGACATCACCGAGCATAAATGGCTGGAAAACGACCTGCTCTTTGCCAATGAGACCCTCACCCGCCAGTTGGAGGAGATCAATCAACTGCGTGATGAATTGCAGGAACAGGCAATCCGCGACCCATTGACGAATGTGTATAACAGACGCTACATGAATGAATTTTTGTCTCAGGAAGTTGCAAGGGCAGAACGCGATGGAACTCCATTGTCTGTAGTCATCATGGATATGGACAATTTCAAAATGTTCAACGATACCTACGGTCATAAATGCGGAGATATTATCCTGCAGGAAATTGCCGCGTTTCTCGTTCAACATACGCGCAAAGGAGATGTGGTCTGTCGTTTTGGCGGCGAGGAGTTTGTGATCCTCATGCCCGGCGCCACGCTTGAAAAAGCGTATGAACGCGCCGAAACGTGGCGTCAGGATTTTGCGGATACCACCATCGAGTATGAAGGCATGAAATTGAGCGCCACCTTTTCGGCTGGCGTGGCATCCTACCCACAGCACGGCGACACGGATGAGTTTATCTTGCAAGCCGCAGACCGCGCTTTGTACCAGTCGAAAGATGCCGGTAAAAACAAAGTGACCATGTTCAGTTTGTGAGTCTTTTACACCGTTAGGTGCGAAGGATATAAATACAGTTTAGGAGTAACCAATGCAAATAGACATCATCGGTGTGCCCATCGACCTCGGCGCGGATCGCCGCGGCGTGGATATGGGTCCTAGCGCGATACGGTATTCAAGCCTTCGACAACGCCTCGAAAATTTGGGTCATACAGTGGCAGATAAAGGGAATGTGGAAGTGGCGATTCAAGAAACCTGTTCGATCACCGATCCCAAACTCAAATACATCGACTGCATCGTGCCGATGAGTCGGCGCGTGGCGGGCGCGGTCGCCACCTCCATGCAGGGCGGGCGTTTTCCCCTTGTGTTGGGCGGGGATCACAGCCTTTCGATTGGATCCGTGCGCGGCGCGGCGAAGCAAAAGAAAATCGGCGTGATCTGGCTGGATGCGCACGGCGACTTCAACACCCACCTCACCACGCCATCGGGAAACATTCACGGGATGTCGCTTGCCGCCCTGTGCGGGTTGGGTGACCCGCGCCTGACCGCGCTCTATGATGAGCCGGTGCCGGTCATCGACCCGGGAAAGGTTGCCATCATTGGCGCGCGCGATCTCGACCCCGGCGAAAAAGACAACCTGCGTTCTGCTGGGGCGCTCGTCCTCAGCATGGAACAGGTGGACCGTATCGGCATGGTCGCCGCGCTGGAACAGTGCATCGAACGCGTCAGCCGGGATGTGGATGGCATCTACCTCTCGATGGATTTAGACGCGCTCGACCCGCGCTTTGCTCCGGGCGTGGGCACCCCGGTAGCCGGCGGGTTAACCTATCGCGAGGGACATCTGGCATGCGAAGTGGTGGCGGAAACCGGCAAACTCATCGGCATGGATGTTGTGGAAGTGAATCCTATTCTCGACGAAAAAAATCAAACCGCGAAGATCGCGGTGGAATTTGCATGTTCGGCGTTGGGGTCGCGCGTCTGGCAGGGTTGAGTCGCTGAGGGGGCGAATCGCGCCGGGAGACTGTAGCAGTTTCATGTCAGAGCATGAGGCGGGTTTGCCCATCCGAGGGATACGGTAAAATCGAGGTATGTGCGCCGCCTATGGACCCATCTTGATCGTCGAGGATGTCCCCAATGTTCTCGAACTGCTTGAAGTGACTCTGCGATTTAAAGGCTATTCTGTGCTGACCGCCCGCAACGGGGAGGAAGCGCTCGAGGTGGTTGCGCGGCAAAGACCCGCGCTCATCATTACCGATATTTTGATGCCCAAGTTGGATGGGTATGCCTTTGTGCAAAAATTGCGGCTCAATTTTGAAACGCGCGCCATCCCGGTTGTTTTTCTTTCTGCCACGTATGTTACGCCAGAGGATAAAGATTTTGCCCTGAGCCTCGGCGCTTCGCGCTTCATGGAAAAACCCATCGATACCGAGGATTTTCTGCTGACCGTTGCCGAACTTGTGACTCAGCAACCGTTCACCCAGCCCCTGCCGCTGGATATGGAAAAGTTCTATCAAGGCTATCGCACGCGCCTTGAAAATAAACTGCGTCATAAAAACACGCAGATCGCGCGGGCTGAGAGATTGCTCGGCACCCTGCCCGCCGACCAGAGACCGGCATTCGAGGCGCTGTTACAGCAATCGATGCGCGACCGCGATGAAATACAGAACGAACTGTACGATATTTACAAAACGCTCGAAGGATTGAAAAAATAGTTCATTCACAATTGCGGCGGGCGAAACCCCGCCGCAACGCTTTCCGGGAGTCTTATGCAACCAACGCTATCGTATATTGAAGAACTTGCGCGAGGAGCAGGAGCGATCTTGCGCGACGGGTATGACAAGGAACACCAGGTGAAATATAAAGGCGTCATCGATCTCGTCACTGAGGTCGATCATCAATCTGAGGCGTTTCTACTTGGGAGAGTTCAAGCGGATTTTCCCGGGCATCATATCTTCGCCGAAGAAAGCGGGGTCATTCACGGGGATGATGAACATATCTGGTACATCGACCCGCTGGATGGGACGGTGAATTACGCGCATCACCTCCCCATTTTTTCTGTTTCCATCGCCTACGCGTTTCGCGGCTCCTTGACGTTTGGCGCTGTGTACGACCCGCTCCGTGACGAAATGTTCTGCGCGGAACGCGGCAGTGGGGCATTTCTGAACGGCAGACGAATCAAATCTGCCGGCACTACGGAACTACAAAAGAGCCTGCTCGTGACCGGATTCCCCTATGATACGTGGAATACAAAGCGGGATAATATGTCGAATTTTTCTCATCTCGCAAAGTTGACGCAGGGCGTGCGCCGTCTCGGTTCTGCGGCGTTAGACCTGGCATACACCGCCGTGGGGCGGCTCGACGGGTTTTGGGAACTCTCCCTGCATCCGTGGGATGTGGCGGCGGGCGGGTTGATCTGCGAAGAGGCTGGCGCGCGCGTAACCAATGTGTATGGCGGAGAGGATTACCTGACGCCTCCGTTATCCATTCTCGCTACCGCGCCCGGCATCCATGCTCAAATGCTGGGAGAATTGAAAAAAACCTTACTTTAAAGTCTCCCTAAAAGCGCGAAAGTGTGATGAAATTCGGAAGACTTCAACTTGAACCGTTAATTTTGTACGATGACAAAATCATCCATTCCAATCAGTAAAACGAAGATCATTGTCCCGAACCGCCGGCGGGAACTGCTCACGCGCCCCCGCTTGTTAGAGAAAATGAACGGGTTTCTGGAAAATAAATTGATCTTGCTCTCTGCCAGCGCGGGATATGGAAAAACGTCGCTACTTATTGATCTTGCTCATCAAGCAAAAGTTCCGGTGTGCTGGCTTACATTAGATCCGCTGGATCGCGATCCGCAGAGGTTCATGGCATACTTGATTGCGTCTCTGGCAGAACGGTTCCCGAAGGCGGGCGAAGCGTCTCAACCCTTGTTGAACAACCTCAAATCGATGGAAAGCGATGCGGAAGCGCTTCTCGTCGCCTTGACGAACGAGTTGTACGAGCAGGCGGAAGGCGATTATTTCATGATTATCGACGATTTCCACTTATTGGATGATGTGCCGGTGATCGCCTCGCTGGTCAATCGTTTTCTGCAATTGGTGGATGAGAATTGTCACCTGATCATTTCGTCGCGCACTCTGCCGGAGCTGGATGATGTGACCCTGATGGTGGCTCGCGAGCAGGTGAAAGGATTGAACCACATCGACCTGGCGTTCCAGCCGCGCGAAATCCAGGCTCTGTATATTCAGAACCACCGCCAGTATCTAGCGGATGATAAGGCGAACGAATTTGTCGAGAAATCGGGCGGGTGGATCACCGGCATGGTTCTTTCCAACTCCACCGAGGTGCAATTTTCAGGTAAGGATACATTTGCGTATTTAGGAAAACAGGTGCTCGACCAGCAACCTCGGCATGTGCGCGAGTTTCTTCTGCGGACATGCCTGCCGGAAGAATTCAACGCGGAGTTTTGCGAGATCGTGTTAGGTCCATTTTATGGCGCGCCGCAAAACTGGCTTAACCTCATGGGCTTCATTTTGGATAAAAACCTGTTCGTTCTACCTTTGGAAGATGGGCGCTGGCTCCGCTACCATCCTCTTTTCCGTGAGTTTTTGCAAGCCCGCCTGCGGGAAGAATACCCCGAAGATATTCCTTCCATACTGGAAAGAATGGTCACCGCGCATGAAGCGGAGGGCGAGTGGGAAAAAGCCTATTACACCTGTAAACAATTGAACAACCCAAACGCGCTCGCAGAATTGATCGAACGGGCTGGCACGCCAATGTTGCAGGCGGCGTTAATCACCCTGGAAGGTTGGATTAATAGCCTGCCGCCGGTCATTGTCCGGTCGAGACCAGGCTTGATTTCTCTGCGGGGTATGGTCTCTGCCATGAAAGGGAATTTGCCCGAAGCAAATGCGTTGCTGGATATTGCAGTTGAAACGTACCAAAGGGGACATAACCAAAGCGGACTGGCTCTCGCGTTGATCCGCCGCGCGCATGCCCTCAGGTTGCTCGCAAAATACGAAGAGTCGATCAAGGATGTAAATCATGCCCTCACAATAGCCGAAACGGATATGTCGATGCAAACGCTTTATGCAGAAGCGTTACGAACCCGAGGATTAAATTATTACCGTTTGGGGCAGGCGCGAAACGCCGTCGAAGACCTTGAGCGTTCACTCCACCTCTACAACGAGTTAAAGGAAACCGGCAGTATTTCGATGTTGTTAGTGGAGACAGCCATGGTTCGCGCGACCATTGGAGATGTCGAAGTCGCGAAGAATTTGTATCAAGAAGCGTTAAATCGATTACGCCGTGAAAAGAATCTTTATACCCAGGCAAATACCCTCAACAATCTCGCGGTGCTGTACTTACAAGTAGGCGAATATGAATTCGCTTCGGACAGTTTTGAAGAAGGGCTTGAGTGCGCTCGCAATAGCCGTAATCAACACGCCGAGGCGTTGATACTGACCGGGTTGGGCGATCTATATACTGAAATCGAAGAGTTTGACGCCGCTGAACGCGCCTATGAACAGGCAAGCATTGTGGCTGAAAGTTGTTCGGCTCTGTTCATAGTAAGCTACCTGATATTAGCGCGCGCGAATTTGGCGCTTCTAAAAAACGATGTGAACACGGCCGATGAACTGCTCAAACAATTTAGGAAGAAATTAAAAATCAATCCCTCAAGTTATGAACGCGGTTTGTGGGCTTTGCTGCAAGGCAGGCTGTGTTTCATCAACGGCGATATCAAAAAAGCCATCATCCACCTGAATGACAGCAAATCGCGTTTTCTACAAGACGGCCGCGATGTGGAATATTGCTGGTCTGTTGTATGGCTGATGGCTGCATACAATCACTCGGAAGAGAAAGACAAGACCCGGCTGGAATTTCAAAACATAGTTGAGGGTACCAATCACTTGCAACATGCCTTGTTGGTTGCCCTGCACCAAGCTTCATCCCGGCTGGCAGTACTGCAAACGGATACTAGCATTGGACGCCAATTTAGCAGGTTGTTTGAAAATTCCCGAATATTGAGCGAGAGACTGCCATCTGTGCGAAGGATTCTGCGCAGGTTTGCTCAAACCATTCAAATGCCCACCGCCAGTATTAAAATCAAGGCATTAGGGCGCGCAGAAGTTGTTGTGAGCGGCAGGGCGGTTAACGTTTCCGATTGGCGCACACAATCGGTTCGAGATTTGTTCTTTTATTTCTTATACAACCAGGAACCGGTTACAAAAGAACAAGTGGCTGAGGTTTTATGGCACGATATCGATGATCCGGACACAATACGGACAAAGTTCAAACACGGTATTTATTGGCTTCGTCGCGCTGTAGGACGAAACGCGATCCTGTTTGAGGATGAATATTACCGGTTCAATCGCGCAATGGACTATGAGTATGATGTAGATGCATTTGAGTCTTTCTTGAAGAAGGTTTATCAGACCCAGGATTTGATCGAGCGAATCGGGCTATATCGCAAGGCGGTGGAATTGGTGGAGGGCCCCTACCTCGCCGATCTTGATGCGGATTGGGTTCTGATCGAGCGGGAACGGTTGGGGCGTATCTATCGCTCTGTATTGGATGAACTTGCGCAACTGTATTTAGACACAAACCAATTTCAGGAATGTCTCGCTACTTGCAAGAAAGCCGTTGAGCAGGATCGATACAATGAAGCGATCTGCCAGATCGAAATGCGGGCATACGCGGCAATAGGCGATCGCGGAGCTGTTGTGCATCGGTATCATGAGTATAAAACCTTGCTAATGAACGAATTGGGGCTGTCCCCTTCCGAAGATTTTGACAAAATCTACGCCGAATTAACTATGTAACTGGTGTTACGCAATTGAGGGCGATTTGGCTCTCGTAACGCGACATTCATGTCGCTCTTGTGTTGGAAACCCTTATCCTTGTACGGTAGAGAAGAAAAGTTCAAAATCTCGCATTATGACCCTTACTGCGTAAAGTGGGCATGTAATTCCTCGTATTTGTCTATACTGATTTTGTAGCCTGTTTTGTAGCCTGGGGGCGAGTATCATGGGAAAAATTTGAAAGAAAGAGGAAATACCCCATGAACAATAAATTCTCCCAACACACACCTGCCGATGGTTGCACTGGTGGACGCCGATCTCCTGCCGATGGTTGCACTGGCGGACGCCGATCTCCTGCCGATGGTTGCACTGGCGGACGATAGGCTGTTAATTTCGATTAGGAGATCATCATGGCATTGCTCACCTTCGACACTTACAAAAACCCATCCTTGGGCTATCGCCAGCAACCTGCCAAACGCACGGGGCTCCACCGCTTATTTGCCGCGGCTGTAGTCAGCGGGCAATTTCGAGAAACGCTCCTCAAAACCCCGGAAGAAGCGCTCGCGAACGGATACTTGGGGCAACCCTTTGTCTTATCCGACCGTGAAGCATCCATCATCAAATCAATACAGGCTGAAGATCTGGCTGATTTTGCCCAACAGGTAAATCAGGCACTGCAAGGTGCCTAATCAAACTGGCTCACCCTGGGTGACGCGGTGGAATTGGGGGGCATGGTGATAAGGGATTCACTATGCCCCGCGTCCGCCGTTTTTTTATTTTAATACCGGTCGGACAATCAAATGACAGCGCTCCCGGCAGATTCCCTGCTTGAATCGATTCTCAAATCCTCCGCCGATCTGGTTGTTGTATTAGATGCCCGCGGGAACATCTTAGATTACAAGTTGACCGCCCCATATCTGGCTGAAAAATTTTCGGGGGAATTTCATTACCAGCGAATTGGCGAGCTACTTCCCATGAGCAAATATCCAGGCGGGCTTGAAGAGTTTTATCAAAGCGGGCATATTCTTCCATTTGAGTTTTCTTTAACTACCTTCGACGGCCAAAAATTTTGGTTCGACGGACGATTAACCTGCCTTTCCCCCTCCCAACAGATCTTATTTTCGCGAGACATAACAAAATACAAACAATCTGAACTGAAAATGCAACAACAGTTGCGACGGATGACGGGATTGAGAAGCCTCGACCTTGCCATCGCTTCCAACCTCGACTTGAACCTGCTCCTCCCCCTCCTGCTTGAGCAGGCAAACAGCCTCCTGCCTGCGGATGCCTCCACCCTCCTGCTGATGAATTCCGAAGCCAACCTGCTAACCCTGGCAGCGTCGAGGGGATTCCATTCAAACGCTAACCCATCAGTCTTTCTGAAACTTGGGGCTGGATACGCAGGACAAGTAGCATTGGAAAGAAAACGTATCCACTTCTCGAACCTCACCGGGAACGCGCAGGGCGGCGACATGCCATCATATCTACGAGGTGAAAAATTCGTCTCCTACATCGGTTTGCCGCTTATCACAAAAGGACGCATCCTCGGTGTGCTGGAGGTATTTCATTCCTCGATTCTAAATCCTGATGCAACCTGGCTTGAATTTCTCGACATCCTTGCCGGGAGGGGCGCCATAGCCATCGACAATGCCATTTTGTTCGAGAACTTGCAAAAATCCAATGCAGAACTGGGCATGGCATACGATTCGACCATCGAGGGCTGGTTGCGCACCCTGGATTTTCGAGATCGAGAAACGGAAGGACGCACCCGCCGAGTAGCAGATATGACCGTGCAACTTGCTCTTGCCTTGGGCGTGGCAAAGGAAGAGTTGATCCATATCCGTCGCGGCGCCATTCTGCATGACATCGGCAAGGTCGCCATTCCTGATGATATTCTTCTCAAGCCCGGCCCGCTCACAGAAGATGAATGGAACATCATGCGCAAACATCCCGCCGTTGCCGTAGAATTACTAACCCCCATTAGCTATCTATCCCCCGCGCTCGATATTCCACACTGGCACCATGAACGATGGGATGGCACCGGCTACCCGGACAACCTCAAAGGCGAACAAATTCCCTTTTCAGCGCGGGTGTTTTCCATTGCCGATGTGTACGATGCCCTGACCTCCGAGCGGCCATACCGGAACGCATGGACAAAGCAGAAAGCCATCGAATACATCAAGGAACAAACCGGGAAATTATTTGACCCCGGAGTTGTCCCTGAATTCTTGAAACTGGTTCACAGAAATAACTTCTCTATGGCAGATTGGCGCTCGTAGTGTTTAACTGTTAGGGCAAAGTAGAAATGTCACCTGCTTGCCGAAGTAGGAATGTCCCCGTCGCGTGTGGCAGGGACATTTTTGTTATTTGAAAGCGAAATGGCAGGCGCGTTTTGCATGAGGCGCCTGTTTTGTTATATACGGCATGATATAAATTACTCATGAACACAGTCATCACCGCCGTCAGCCTCAGTGTGGGACATTCATTCAGCAAACCGAATCAAAAAAGTATCCGCCTAATCGCTGGCGTGGGCGTGGACGGGGACGCGCACTCAGGCGTCACAGTCAAACATCGTTCGCGCGTCAAACGTGACCCGACCCAGCCGAATCTGCGGCAGGTGCATTTGATCCATGCCGAGTTGCACGATGAATTGAACGCGCAGGGATTCAACGTTTCGGCGGGGGAGATGGGAGAGAACATCACCACCCGCGGCGTGGACTTGCTCAGTCTGCCCGCAGGCACGCGACTGCATTTGGGGAAAGATGCTATTGTCGAAGTAACTGGTCTGCGCAACCCATGTTATCAATTGGATGACTTTCAACAAGGCTTGCTCAAAGCCTGCCTCGACCATGACGCCGATGGCAATCTCATCCGCAAGGCAGGTGTGATGGGAGTTGTGCTGGTGGGCGGAGAAGTGTTCCCGAATGATTCGATTCAGGTTGAATATCCATCAGAACCATTTCAGCGATTACAGCCTGTGTAAATTTAACCCAAGACCTGACAGGTCTCCGCGATACGCTGATCAACCGTATACTATGTCCACGCGAGGTCTCAACTGACACGCGCCAAAATGAGACCTGTCAGGTCTTTTGCCCAAATCCATTTGGGATGCGATGGGGCGCATGATCGTTTTGTTGTATACTGTCGCTACCAAATAGGTATGTGATGCAAATTGATTACATTGTTTGCCCTGAAAATATCGAAGAGAAACTTGCCAGAAAACACCGTGTTGTCCTGCGTGAGGTTAGGCAGACTTTGTTGAACAATCCTCGCATCCGCTTTGCGGAAAAAGGCTATACAGAAGGCGAAGATGTGTATGCCGCTTTTGGTCAAACTTTCGGTGGACGGTATCTTTCGATCTTCTTCATCTTCAAGCCGACTGACAATACAGCGGTTATAATTAGCGCACGCGACATGAGCCAGAAGGAGCGTAAATCTTATGCCCGAAAATAAGAGTTCCATTTCAAAAGCCGACTCCCCTGAAACAATGGGCGAATTCTGGGACAAGCATGATTTCACCGAATTCGAGGACCCCAACGCGCCTGATGTTGAGTTTCATGTTTCTGTTGCAATCCCTGTCGAGCCAGATTTGCTTTCGGATATTGAAGAACTGGCGCATCGGCGCGGTATCCATGTTGAGACGCTAGTCAATCTTTGGTTGAAGGAAAAACTTGTAGAATCGAAGGCGGGGTGATCGTCTTTTCGAGAAAAGAGGAACAGGCATGTCCATGGGACGTGCCTGTTTTGTTTCGGCGGGCTAAAGCCCTGCCTCAGTTCATGAAAGTCCGCTCAAAGCGGACTCGCTCATCAGCCCGAAGGGCTTCGACGGACTGAGCAAGCGGCTTTAGCCCTGCGATTCCCCGCCCATGTGACGCGCCTGTTTTGTTGTATACTAGCCATCAATCATCACTTGAAGGGAGAACTTTGACATGGCTGAGAAGAGCAATGATTCCCGAATATTGATAACGGTATCCATTATTACGGGTGTATTTGGTATTTTAGCGGCAATAGTATCTGGGGTGTTTACGCTAAAGGCAGGCGAAAGAGCAACACAGGCTCAAGCTACAAACACTATCTTGGCGCAACAAGTTCAGAGCGGGAACTCAACTCAAGTTTCGTTAATCCAGACAGTTTCTGCGCCTACTTCGACAGCTTTAGATCCAGTAATAGTCACAGCAACCCTACAGCCCACCGCGCGGCCGACTGACACTCCAAGCTTACCCTCCTTTTCTGATGATTTTGATAATGGTATTAAGCCAGATTGGAAAGTCCTTTATGGCAATCTAGGTATGGCTAATGGAAAATTTACTATCACTTCCTCACTTGAAGGAAGACAAGACTATCATTTGGCCATTTTGGATAACTATGTATGGTCTAATCTTCGCATTGAAATAATTCTTGCCGAATTTGATCCTTATATGGGATGTTTTCCATGTGAGGTATCTGCTGCTACGGGAATAATTGTTCGATACAACGCTAATGGTCCAAGTATTGGCTTACTGCTAATTTCAGCAAAGAATCAAATAGCGTTTGCTACATTAGATAATTCAGGCAACTGGTCAATAATAGAAACCACGAAGGTCGGTGATTCATACTTAAACATAATTAATTTTGGTGGAAATCCAAGCAAAATAGTAATCGAAGCAAGGGGAGATACTTATTTCGCCTATGTTGATGGTAAACAGTTAACATCTGCAACAATTCCAGGTTTAACGGATGGACAAGTTGGACTTTGGTTTTCGAATAGTTCAAATGACGATAATTTAGATGCATATGCAGCAAGATATGAAAGTTTCAAGATTAATGCATTGCCTTAATAATCCAAGATCCTCTTGACATCCTCCCTCCTCCGTCATACAATCCCGCCCAACATATTGCTAACGCAAAAAAACGCTGACGAGGACGAGTACGTTTCAAAGCGATTTCCAGAGAGTTATGCAGAATACGGTGTGAGCATAACAAAAGCGCAGAAGCCGAATGGACCTCCGAGTTGTGAAGGGAAAGTCTCCTAGTCGCTAGTCTCATAGTCGGCTGGTCGAGGCGAGTACCAGAGACGGGAACTGCACCCGTTACCCCGCAGAGTTTCTTAGCGAGATAGAGATTAGAGGATTAGAGACTAGATAACTAGTCAACTATCGACCTAGCAAACTACAAGAGTGACGCTGGCTTTGACTTCCTGTGTGCATCACGCAGGGAATTTTTTGTTAAAGGCGTAAGCGTTAACTTGGGTGGCACCACGAGACTCCCCTCTCGTCCCAATGGACAGGAGGGGCTTTTAATTTAATCGTGAAAGAATTAACCGCGAAGCGCGCTAAGAGCGCCAAGAAAACCAAAAGATTTTTCTTCGCGACCTTTGCGGTCTTAGCGGTTCAAAAAAGGAGTGCCATGTTACTTGAAGCGACAACCCAAACGATTATCCGCGAGATTTCGGCTGATCTGGAAACCCCCATCAGTGTGTACATGAAACTGCGCGGCGAGGGCGCATCGTTCCTACTCGAATCCGTCGAAGGCGGGGAGCGGATCGCGCGATATTCATTTATTGGTATCCAGCCCAAGGCGCAGTACATCATCCGTGGAAACGAAATCGAGATCAAAGACAGTTACGAAGTACGCAATACGCAGTACGACGGCGACCCCACGCGTTTCCTCCAGGAAGAAATGAGTCGCTTCAACTTCAAACCACAAACAGGCGTGCCTCGTTTCATCGGCGGGCTTGTCGGTTATTTGGGCTACGAGTCCGTTCGGTTTTTTGAACCAGTTCTAAAGCCTGCACTGAGCCGTGTCGAAGTGTCGAGAATGAAGCGCACTTCGACTGCGGGACAGACGAACACTGTCCCTCCGCTCAGCGCGAGAATGCCAGACGGAATATTTTTGCTCGCCGACACCATCATCGCGTTCGATCATGCGCGGCGCAGTCTGTCGCTGATCGCGAACGTCCTCGATGGGGATGTCGAATCCGCGAATCGCAAATTGGATGAAATCCAATCGCGCATCCATGCGCCGCTTCCGCCCGTGCAGCCGCGTGAAATAAAAAATTCAAAAACAACTTCGAACATGACGCAGGGACGTTTTGAAGACATGGTGCGCGATGCGAAGGAGTTCATTGCGGCGGGCGATATTTTTCAAGTGGTGCTTTCGCAGCGCTTCACGCGCGAAACGAACGTCGAGCCGTTCGATGTCTATCGCGCCGTGCGCCGCCTCAACCCGTCGCCGTACATGTTCTTTTTCGATTTCGGACTCGTGGACGATGAGCCGCTCTTCATTGTCGGATCGTCGCCTGAGATGTTCGTGCGTTTGGAGGGACGAACCGCTTCGATCCGACCGATCGCTGGGACTCGCCCTCGTGGAGCCGACTCTGCCGCCGACGCCGCGCTCGCGCAAGAACTGCTCGCCGACCCGAAGGAACGCGCCGAGCATGTGATGTTGGTAGACTTGAGCCGCAACGATTTTGGTCGCGTGTGTGAATACGGCACGGTGCGCGTGTCGGATTTTTTCACCGTCGAAAAATATTCGCACGTCATGCACATCGTCTCACACGTGGAAGGCAAACTGCGACCCGAATTCACCGCGTTCGATCTGGTGCGAGCCGCCTTCCCTCATGGGACAGTCAGCGGCGCGCCGAAAGTCCGCGCATTGGAGATCATCTCCGAACTCGAACCCGACGCGCGCGGCGCGTATGCGGGCATGATCGGCTACTTCGGCTTCGACGGCAACATGGACACCTGCCTCGCCCTCCGCACGTTGATCGCAAGAGGCAATCAGTTCAGCGTGCAAGCAGGCGCTGGGATTGTCGCAGACTCGAATCCAAACATGGAGTTTCAAGAGACGGTGAATAAGGCGAGCGCGATGTTACGCGCCATCGAGATGGCGGAGACGAATACCTAAAGAAAGAGGAAAGAAGAAAGACATCTTCCTCAACTGAGCCTCTTTCCTCTTTCATCTTTCCTGATCGTCAGTCTCCAATCTCCAGTCTCCAATTCTCTAATTCTCTAATTCTCCAATTACCATTTACCAATTACCAACCACGAAAGGAACTCACCATGCCCCCCAAACCCCGCCTCCTCACAGGCGACCGCCCCACAGGACGCCTCCACCTCGGTCACTACGTCGGCTCGCTGGAAAACCGTGTGCGTCTGCAACATCAATACGAATCCTTCTTCATCATCGCGGACTTGCACACGCTCACGACCAAGCCTGAGCCAGAATACATCAAAGAGATTCCAACCTTCATCAAAGAAACCGTGTTGGATTATCTCGCCGTTGGCATTGATCCCAACGTCAGCACGATCTTCGTCCAATCAGCGATTCCTGAAACCTATCAGTTGAATCTGCTCTTTGAGATGCTCGTCACCGTGCCGCGCCTCGAACGGATGCCCACCCTCAAAGACATGGCGCGTGACGCCAACATTGACTCGATGCCGTTTGGTCTGCTTGGCTATCCTGTTTTACAAGCGGTTGATATTTTATTGCCGCGCGCGCAAGTCGTCCCTGTTGGACGTGACAATCAATCGCATGTCGAACTCGCCCGCGAGATGGCGCGTCGCTTCAACAACCTCTACGGCGAAGTCTTCCCTGAACCCGATTCGATCATCGGCGATGTTCCGCTCCTCGTCGGCACGGATGGACAAAGCAAGATGAGCAAGTCGCTGGGCAATGCGATCTATCTCTCCGACGATGCTGAGACCGTCAAGCAAAAAGTGATGAACATGTACACCGACCCGAAACGTCTCCGCGCCACCGACCCAGGGACAGTCGAAGGCAACCCCGTGTTCATCTACCACGACGCGTTCAATCCCTCCAAAGCCGAAGTGGATGACCTCAAAGAACGTTACCGCGCTGGCAAAGTCGGTGACGTGGAAGTCAAGCAGAAACTCGCCGTCGCCATCAACGACTTCCTCGAACCAATCCGCGAGAAACGCGCTTATTATCTCGCGCATCCCACCATCCCGCACGATGTGCTGACAAATGGAATCCACCGTATGCAAGCCGAAGCCAAAGCGACCATGGAACTCGTCCGCGAGAAGACGGGGCTATCCTATTCGCTTGATCTGTTTGTAGATCAAGTGGATATTTTTGGAGAATATGACGGATAACATGTCGTTGCGAGGAGGAGCGAAGCGACGACGAAGCAATCTCCCTGAAACAAACATATATTTGTTATTAGGAGATTGCTTCGCCGCAAAGAACAAGAGCGCGGCTCGCAACGACATGCGAAATGGAGATTATATGTTAGTACTCATAGACAACTACGACTCCTTCACCTACAACCTCGTCCAATACTTCGGCGAACTCGGCGCGGAGATCAAAGTCTTCCGCAACGATCAGGTGACGATGAATCAACTCATCGCGCTGAATCCGTCTCACCTCGTCATCTCCCCAGGACCAGGCGAACCGATCAAAGACGACGGCATCTCATCCGACGCCATCAAATACTTCGACGGTAAGATTCCCGTGCTGGGGGTTTGCCTCGGGCATCAGTCGCTGGGAGCAGTTTTCGGCGGCGAAGTGAAGCGGGCGTCCCGTCTCATGCACGGCAAAACTTCCAAAGTGACGCACAACGGTCAGGGAATTTTCAAAGGCATCCCGTCGCCGTTCGAAGCGATGCGTTATCACTCGCTCGTCGTCTACGACCCCGTCCCGTCCGAACTCGAAGTGACCGCCATCACGCCCGAAGAAGAGATCATGGGACTCAAACACAAAGAGCATCACACCTACGGCGTGCAGTTTCATCCCGAATCGATTCTCACCGAACACGGCAAGCAATTGCTCAAAAATTTTCTCGACCTGAACCCCGCGCCTGCCGCGAAAGGAGAACCATCCATGCTTAAACCTTTTATTGCCAAAGCCATCAATCGCAATGATCTCACAGACGCGGAAGCCGAAGAGGCGATGAATGTCATCATGACGGGTCAAGCCACGCAAGCGCAGATCGGCGCGTATCTCGTCGCGCTTCGCATGAAAGGCGAGACGATTCCAGAGATCACTGGCTCTGTGCGTGCGATGCGTGCCAATGCAGTGAAGGTCAAACTCAACACGAACGAATCCATCTACGACATCGTCGGCACAGGCGGCGACGGCGCGCACACATTTAATATTTCAACAGCCGCCGCGTTTGTTTTGGCAGGCACGGGACGCAAAGTCGCCAAGCATGGCAATCGAGCCGCGTCGTCACAATGCGGAAGCGCCGACGTGCTCTCCGCGCTTGGCATCAGCCTCGAACTCACGCCCGAACAAATTGCCAAAGCCATCGAGCAGATCGGCATCGGCTTTATGTTCGCCGCAAAATTTCATCCCGCCATGAAACACGCGGTCGGTCCGCGCAAAGAGATCGGTCAGCGTACCATCTTCAACATTCTCGGTCCGCTCACGAATCCTGCGGGCGCGAACATTCAACTCACGGGAGTCTTCGACCCCAACCTCACCGAGCCGCTCGCGCAAGTCCTCAACGAACTCGGGTCCAAAGCCGCGCTCGTCATTCACGGCGCGAACGGTCTCGACGAACTCAACACGACGGGCGTCAATCGCGTCAGTCATCTCAAAGATGGCGTGGTCACGACGTATGATCTCAATCCTGCCGACCTCGGTCTCGCGCAATCCACTGTGCAAGACCTGCGCGGCGGCACGCCCGACGAATCCGCGCAAATGATGCGCGACCTCCTCGGCAACAAATTAAATGGCGCGCGACGCGACGCTGTCCTCCTCAACGCCGCCGCCGCCCTCGCCGCTGAGACTGGCGATTTCAAATCTGCATTGCATGAAGCGGACGAATCACTGCAAAGCGGCGCCGCCCTCAACAAACTCAACGCCCTCATCGAATATTCACAGAGTCTTCAACCCGCCCAATGAGCATTCTCGAAAAAATCATCGAACACAAAAAGATGGAGATAGCGGCGCTCGACGCCTCAGCCTTACGCCGCGCCGCCGACTCTTCTCCCACGCCTCGAGATTTTCTCTCCGCACTAAGGCGCCGCCGCTTCTCTCCCCGCCCCAGCCTGATCGCCGAACTCAAACGCGCCTCGCCCTCCAAGGGACTCCTCGCCCCCCACCTCGACCTCTTCCAAGTAGCCGACATCTACACCCAAAATGGCGCGTCTGCTATCTCGGTGTTGACTGATGAGAAGTTTTTCATGGGAAGTCTTTCCACTCTGCGAGACCTCCGCGCTCGAAACTTGAAACTTGAAACTTTGTACGTGATACCTTTGTTGCGCAAAGACTTCATCATTCACGAATCCCAAATTTATGAATCGCGAGTTAATGGTGCAGATGCAATTCTCCTCATCGCCGCCGCATTGACCGATAATAAATTGTTTGCCGATCTACATGCCTGCGCCGTGAGTTTAGGATTGACCGCGTTAGTCGAAGTCCACGACGAAGCCGAGACCGAACGCGCTCTCGAAATTCCCAACATCCAACTCATCGGCATCAACAACCGCAACCTTGCCACATTCGACGTGACGCTTGAAACGACAGAAAAACTCCGCCAGATGATTCCTCCTGAAATCGCTATCGTCGCCGAGTCTGGAATATTCACGGCAAACGATGTTGACCGCTTGGCAAAAGCCAACGTGGATGCAATCCTTGTTGGAGAGGCATTGGTCACGTCGGAGGATATTGGCGCGAAGGTGAGAGAGATTTCGGGAATGACCGAATCCAATCCCGAAGGGATGAAAAGATTGTAATAATGCTATACGCGAATCACAAATCCCGAAGGGATGACACGATTATGTCACTCCTTCGGAGTTCCACAATCGTTTATGCCGAATCCTAGAATCATGCTACCCCTTCGGGGTTGTGTTGTTTCGTAACGCGACATTTATGTCGCCCTTGCAAGGAAAAGCGACATGAATGTCGCTGTACAAAACCTATGACCAAAATAAAAATCTGCGGAATCAAAAC
>JAJTXU010000001.1 GCA_021462845.1 Anaerolineales bacterium | reverse complement strand
CGCTGAAGAGTTCGGCAAGTTGAATGGCTTTGAGTTCGGTGAGTTTCATATTATTGAATATCTGAGCAAGTGTTCATATATTACTTCGGGAAATAAACCCTGTCAAGGAACAGGGTTTATTCTTTGTCAGTCGCCGATCGGCACGATCATTACGCTGGCTTTGATGTGATGGCGCAGATCGCTGATGACCGTTCCGTGGATTAAATCCGAAACGCCCGTGTGACCATGTCCGCCGACGACGATCATTTCTATTTTTGAATCGTTGATCATTTTTGCCAGTTCTTTGCCCGGCTCGCCGCTGCCGATCTGCCACTCCGTTTTGATCCTGTTCCCTTTCATCATGTCGGCCAGTTTTTCCAATCGTTCGCGGTCTGCGAGCGTTTCGGAATCTTCGCCTTCGGCGCCTAGCCTTCTTGCCACTGGACTTTCGACGACGTGCAGGAGCGTCAGTTTCGTTTGCGCTTTGTTGATGAAGCGCAGACTTTCCGTGAGTAATTTTTCGTCCTTGCCTGAAAAATCCAGGGCGACGCCGACATGCTGATAGGGCGGAGGTTGTTGAATAGCGTTGATGGCTTGCGCGGCTTGACGATGAACGCTCCCGATGCGGAATCCGTTTTTGTGGAGCCACGGGTGCGCGATGACGTACAGCAATAGTAATCCGAGTAAAAGAGTTAACGGAATTACGGTCGCTTTGACGATCCACGCGTCGCTTCCCGCGTCTGCGATCCATGCCCCGATCTGGTCAACGATCAGTTTGATGTTCAGGGATAATATGATTCCCGCAACGACCCACGCCAATGCTTTTATTTTGGGGCTGATGCTGAACTCTCCCATGCGGCGTTTGTCGGCGACCGCGTTGATCAGCGGGATGATCGCGAACGGTAGTTGCATCGAAAGGACAACCTGACTTAACACGAGCATCGCGCCGGTGGCGTTTTCCCCGAAGTGGGCGATGACCAAGACCGCTGGGATGACAGCCAGAAGTCGGGTGATTAGGCGGCGGAGCCACGGGCGAATCCGCAGATTGAGATATCCCTCCATCACGATTTGACCGGCGAGCGTGCCGGTGATGGTGGAACTTTGTCCCGAGGCGAGAAGCGCAATGGCGAACGCGATCGGCGCGATGGACGCTCCAAGCAGAGGCTCCAGCAGGCGGTGCGCATCCTGAATTTCAGCCACAGCGAAGTAACCGTTCCTGTGAAAGACGGAAGCCGCCATGACCAGAATCGCGGCGTTGATAAAGAAGGCGATATTGAGCGACAACGATGTGTCAATCGTATTCCAGCGCAGGGTCTTTTTGATCTCGTCGTTGTCGCGCCCGATCTTGCGGGTCTGCACGAGGGACGAATGTAAATATAGGTTATGCGGCATCACGGTCGCGCCTAAAATGCCGATGGAAATATATAGCGCGGTCGCGTCGGGCAGGGATGGGACGAAGCCGTGAACGATGCCGACCCAATCAGGTTTGCCTAATAAGATCTCAATGAAGAAGGCGACGCCGATGGTCCCGACCAATGCAATGACCACGCTTTCCAATTTGCGGATGCCTGCGTGCGAGAGCAGTAAAAGCAGAAGCGTATCCAGCGCGGTAAGGATCACGCCATAGATGAGCGGGATGCCGAAGAGCAGTTGCAGGGCGATAGCCGAGCCGATCACTTCCGCCAAGTCGCAGGCGGTGATGGCGATCTCTGCAAGGATGTAGAGGGGAATATTTACAATGGGCGGATAATCTTCATGGCAGACTTGCGCCAGATCGCGGCGGCTTACGATGCCAAGCCGGGCGGCGAGGCTTTGCAAAAGAATCGCCATGAGATTGGACATCAATAAGACCCAGATCAAGGCGTAGCTATAGCGGCTTCCGCCAGCGATGTCGGTTGCCCAGTTGCCCGGGTCCATGTAGCCGACGGATACCATGAGAGCGGGTCCGGTGATCGCCAGCCATCGCCTCCATGAGGAGGCTTTGGCTGGCACGATCACAGATTCATGTACTTCTGAGAGAGAATTTTGGGTATGTTTTTTCATGTTTGTGCTTCGATGCTTGAGGGATAAAGGATTTGAGACAATACCATGTCACTCTCCCGAAGAACATCGGGACGATGTGAGGGAGCGGGGTTTGCGACCGAAGAGTCTCTTGTGTTGGCAGTAGAGACCCTTCGTGGCGCCTCGCGCCACTCAGGGTGACATTTTTGAGATGAGTATTAGAACAGTTTCGGCAAAAAGCGACCTGTGCGCTTCATGTATTCTCGATACTCGTCGCCGAATTTTTCGATGAGGTTGGCTTCCTCTTTCGGCGTGCGGATCGCCATGAGGATGAATGCCAGAACGCCGAACATGCCGATAAACCAGTTGTCTGCAATCAATCCATAGGAAACGATGAACGAAGAACCGATCGTGTACAGCGGATGACGGATATATTTGTAGATCCCATTCGTGGCGAGTTTGTGTTCCTTGCGTGTCGCGCTCGTGGGAGTGATTCCGCTCCCGATACTGCTGAAGAGCCAGTAAATGCCGAACATACACAAGATTCCGATCCCAACGCCGAACCAGCGGACGGAATCGGGTAAGCCGATTTTCGACCATGCCATCCATGCGGGATTGATGAGATACACAATCGGGCTTAACCAAAGGGTCAATCCGCCGATGCGGATGAAGTTCATCATCGTCAAGCCGTCCACTTTGCGGGAGACTCTCTCGCCTGTGTCTCGATCCGCTTTGCGGCGGAAGTAACTTGAGATGCCGATGCCTGTGAAAAGGATCAGCGCGGCTACAATGCGGAAAATATTTTCGTTCATTTTTTACCTTTCATTCTTTCTGTTAACTCTATATATTTGTCGTATGGTTCGGCAGTTAAGCCGTTAATTCCATGTTTCGGGAAATACACACCATGCAAATAGACTTGCCCGATGGTCATCAGGACAATCATCCCCCAGAATACATATCTGCTAAATAAAATGCCAATGATCGAAAGTACGCCGACAACGGTGAGCAGTTTGACGATTCGCCTTCGCACCGGCACGTGTTTTTCAAATTTCTTGAAGACAACAAAATAGGCAAGGCTTGCAATGGTGAGAACGGCCAGAATCTCTGTCAAACTGACTGCTGATAAGGATGGAAATAATATAGCGTGTTCAAACATGACCGTTAATTTTCTTCAATAAAGATATTGCTCGTAATGTTCAATCCCAGCACGGAAGTTTTCTTCCCAACTTTGATGGTTAGATTGTGGTCATAAGCCGAATACTCTTTCACTTCGATCTGAGCGCCAGGCGTGATGCCGAGCGTTTCGAGGTGGCGGAGCAAGTCATCGTCCGCGGCTTTGACGCATTGGACTGTGCCTGATTGAGTCGGTCGAAGCGCGGAGAGCGGAGTCGAATCGTCCAGTGGCATCTTAAGATCGGCGGTGGGGATCAACTCTCCATGAGGGTCACGAAGCGGGTGTCCCATTGCCGCGGCGATGCGTCGCTCGAAATCTTCCGAGATGACATGTTCGAGCCGTTCCGCCTCGTCGTGCACTTCATCCCACGAATAACCAAGCGTTTGCACGAGCCACGCCTCAAGCAGGCGGTGATGACGAATCACTTCGAGCGCGGCTTTTTTTCCATCCTTCGTGAGCGTCACGCCTTGATGTTTTTGATATTCAACAAGCGGCGGCTTCGATGATGCAAGTTTTTGAATCATGCCCGTCACCGACGCGGGCTTGATCTTGAGTCGTTCGGCAAGCGCGTTCGTGCTGGCGGACTTTCCGTTGTCCGTCAATTCGTAAATGTGTTTCAGGTAATCCTGAATCGAGATGGTGAGTGTTTGTTCCATGTTATCTCGCGCCATGTCACCCTGAGCGATAGCGAAGGGTCTCTTTTGCAACAAGAAGATTCTTCGCTTCGCTCAGAATGACATAAAAATTATCCGTTCCAAAGTGTGAGTGTTGTGCAGGCGAAGAAAACCATGAACGCGATATTGAAGCCTGCGCCCTCTGTCGCGTCGCGCAAAAATTGCGGCAGGATGCGTTTGATGACCAGCCATGCGATAGTCAGCGTGAAGGGGTTGACCGAAGTCATCCATGCTGGGAATGACGTTTGACCCGATGCAACCAAAATCGAAAACCAAATGGACGCGATCACGATAAAGATCATCACAGGCGCGTACGAGATGATTAGAACTTTTTTGTGCCGCTCGATCATCTTGACGATCACCGCCTGCGACTCTTCGCTGACGTTGTTCAATGCGTGGACGTATTCGCCCATGTAATAAAACGTGCCGTGGACGAACGCGCCGAGGATGGATGCGGCTCCGAACAAGCCAACAACTGCCAGCGCGGCGGGGGTATTCGTGCTGCCCAAGCCTTGGTAGATGTGCCAGTATCCCGCAACGTACAATGGCGTTCCGAATACGCCGAGCAACGCGCCCCAGATCATTCGATTAGGCGGCAAAACGATCATCTTTTCTGCATCGGAAAGGAGTTTGACGAACGGTTTGAGTTTGGGATACTCGTCAAGATTCACTTTGCTTGCGAGCAAAAGCACATCGCCGATGGCGTAGAGGAACGCGCCGAGGAAGGCGAGTAATCCAGAAATGCGGAGGGGGAGGAGAATGGTTTCCATAATATTTTTTGTAACCTTGCGAAGGTTCAAAACCTTCGCAAGGTTCTTATTTAATCAACAATCCCGTCACCCAAAGCAACATCATGCCAGTCAACACACCGCTAAAGACGGTCATGGGCATGGCTTCACGTTGGGTATCTTTTTGAATGAGTTTCGCGATCTCGTAGATCACTTGGAAGATCGCGCCTGCGCCGATGGCGAGGAATAGCACAGCGAGAAACGGTGATGGAGCATATCCGCCGATCCATGCGCCGAGGATGGCTGGCGCGCCGCCGACCAATCCCATCACTGCGAGTCGCCCGATTGTTGGTCTATCTCGCAACACAGGGGCGATGATGCCAAGTCCCTCGGTGATGTTTTGGATGATGAAGCCGACGACGAGAAATGTTCCTAATGCGATTTCGCCAACGTTGTAAGCCGCGCCTATGGCGAGTCCCTCGCCGAGATTGTGAAAGCCGATTCCGACTGCGATGATGAAAGCAACGGATAAGCGTCTCTGCGATTCGTCTCCTGAAGTATTCGTTTGACTTTTTGAAATCGCATCGAGTAAAAGGAAAGTCGCTACTGCGCCGATACCGATCAGTCCAATTCCTTGAAACGCCGATGGCACTTCAGCCGCAAACTCCAGCGCTTCGGCGATTGTGTCCAAGCCGAGGAAGATGAGTAAGCCAGCCGTTGCCGCCATGAGGAAGGTCATCGTGCGGCGACCGAGAGTCCGCAAGGCGGGGAACCAGAAGATGCCGAGGAACACGGGAATCACGCCGACGTACAAGCCGATCAATGTGAATCCCCAGAAAGTTGCCGCATCGGGTTGCGGTGTTTCGAACGCAACGGGAATATCAACGACAAATCCAATTGCATTAGTGGTGAAGACGTTGATCCCGTATGCTTCGCCGTAATTCCATGGATAGGGGATGTGAATCACTGCGCGTCCGAGTCGCGGAATGGTTGTATCAGGCGAGACAGTGAATGGCATGATGGCTTCGTTCACGCCGACTTGCGCGATGGTGATCGCATCAGGTCCCGTGTTGCGGACGTGAAGCTCGATCAAGTCGCGCGTGAGGTTATATCGTTCGATGTCGAGAGTCTCGATTGGCGCGGCAGATTCCAAATCCAAGCCACCGCCGGTGGAGAGGAAGAGCGCAATCACCCCAGCGAGGAGAAAGATGGGGAGGAGGAGCAGGACGAAGGTCCGAAAGGTGAAGCGTGTGGGTTCAGTCGAGTGAGTCATGATGCGCCTCTATTCCGTCACTTCGAACATGCCGTTCCAGCCGAGTTCCGCAAACTCCGTCACGTGCGCGTGGAACATGTACATGCCCGGATATTTGTAACTGAATTCAAGGATGCCGCGCTGTGCTTGCCCTTGAATGATCGTGTCGGTGAACTCGGAGGGGGTGAGGCTTGTGCCAGTGGGATAGTATTGAAAAAAATTTGCGTGCAAGTGAAACGAGTTGATGAGATCGAACTCGAGGATGTTCACGAGATAGATGCGAATCGTTTCGCCAACTTTAATTTGGATCGGATGATTTTGATAATGAAAGGGAATCGCGTTGACCGCGTAAAAATCATTCGCATCGTCGAAGTCCACATCGAAGCCGCTCATCACCATCACCATCTCGCGATCCACGCGTGGACGTCCGCCTTTGGGGTCAACGATGAATGTGCCGTAGAGTCCTTTTGCGATGTGACGCGCAAGTGGAAATGCGTGACAATGATAGAGGTGGAGTCCGAACGGTTCCGCATCAAACTCGTAGACGAATGATTCGCCTGGCAACACGTTTCCTCCCGGACCTGAGCCTGGCACGCCGTCCATGTTGCCAGGGTGAAACCCGTGAAAGTGCATCGTGTGCGGATGATTGCTCCCATTGACGAAATTAATTCGTATGCGGTCGCCTTCTGTCGCGCGCAGTGTGGGCCCGGGGATGCGTCCGTTGTAGACCCACGCGGGATAAACGATGCCCGGAACAACCTCGATATCTTTGTTGTGCGCTACGATCTTGTATTCGCGTAGGGTTTGTCCGTTGGGCAGGGTGGAGACTTCGCCGTAATCGAAATCGGTCAATATCTCATCGGGATGAAACCCATTTGCTTCGTGATCCACTTCGCCGACGGTGCCGGGCATAATGCCGCCATGTCCATCGTGTTGTATGGCAGGCGCGGCGAAAGCTTTCTTTGTACTCGCGTGATCGTGTCCTGTGTTTGCGAGTGCGTTGACACCCGCCGCGCCGAGGAGGGTGAGTCCGCCCGCTTTGAGGAAATCCCTTCGTGTGAACTTGGCGGTCATAAGATTCTCCGTTGTGCAAAACTAACTGATGTTAATGCAGACAACTAAATTGAAATTTAGGCACACCTAAATTTTAGGAGCGGATGAATATTCTGTCAAGGGTGGATTTTTAGTTGGCTGTAGTACTGCGCGATCTGTCTCCATTTCTGTTTTGCGAAAATACAGGGTTGACTTTTTGTGGGGGAGTCTGTACAATGCGTTTGTTAGTCCAGTGAATTTACAAAGTTGTCCGACAAATTGTTCTTCGTATAGTGGCAATCCAAATTCTTGTTGCAGGAAACTTGATGAAAAAGGCTACGCATCAACAAACGAAGCAACACAATCGAGATTTGGTTCTCAGGACGATCTTTGCCAATGACCCGATCAGCCGCGCGGAAATTGCGCGGATCACGCATTTGACCCGCACGACAGTGTCTGATGTCGTCTCCGGGTTGCTCACCGAAGGTTTGGTGGATGAAGTGGGGCGCGGGGAATCGATCGGCGGGAAATCTCCGATCTTGTTGAGCGTGATCGCTGATTCGCGGTATTTGATCGGGCTGAACCTCGCACAGGACAAATTCATTGGCGCAGTTGTCAATTTGAGAGGCGAGATCAAAGAGACCGTTGAAGTGGACGTGCACGATGATAATGGGGATAAAGCGCTCGAACTTGTTTACCAAATTCTCGATCAGTTGACACGCAAGAAGTACAAACCCCTTGTTGGAATTGGCGTCGGCGCGCCCGGTTTGATCAACACCCGCGAGGGAATTGTGCTGAACGCGGTGAATTTGGAGTGGCAAAACCTGCCGCTTGGTAATTTGCTTCAAAAGAAATACAAGATTCCCGCGCTTGTGCTAAACGACAGCCAGGCAACGGCGATCGGGGAATATGTGTATGGCAATAAACACAAACCGGATGAAAACCTGATCGTTGTCAATGTGAAGTATGGTATCGGCGCGGGGATATTGGTCAACGGGCAATTATTTCAAGGCGACGGGGGCGGCGCAGGTGAGATCGGTCATGTTGTGGTTCAAGAGAATGGTGAATTATGTCGGTGCGGAAAACGCGGCTGCTTGGAAACGATTTCCAGCGCCCGCGCGGTGATGCAACATCTGAAAGTGGATTCGCTGGATGCGGTTCAATCCGCGTTTGAGGCTGGCAACACAAAGACAAAAGAGTCAATCGAGCGGGCGGCGCGCTATTTGGGCGTCTCGCTTGCAAATCTGATTGGCACGTTAAACATTCAGAAAATTGTTCTCACAGGCGATATGACGCGGTTTGGCGCATTCTGGCTCGATACTGTAAACACCTCGATGCAAAACGCCGCGTTGACGCGCATGTCTGAGGGCACTCAACTTGAGTTAGGCACATTGGATTACCGCGCCTGCATTCTCGGCGCCTCGGCATTCCTGTTGCAGGATGGTTACTCGCCTTTGTTTGGTGGAGTGAATCAATGAACTTGTCGTTAATCCCTCCGCGCGTTGCGCCTCCCTTGGATGAAGAATTCCGCCCGGCAGTGTTGGCGCGCCGCGCGTTTCAACGTTCCGTTGGATCGGAAGGCGCGAGGCTTGTGATTGGGATCGAAAGAAATCATGGCGAGCTTTCTCGAATCGAATTGAAGATTTTTCCCGAATCGCACCCCGACTTTAACGCGAACTTTGAATACGTCGAGCGCATTGTCAAATTCCTTCTTTGGCAACGGGGCGGATTCAAGGTCTACATCGGCGGCTCGCAGCAGGTCGGCGAATATATCCGCAAGTGTTATACCGCAGATGGCGCGCGGAAATTTGACTATCATTTTATGGGGGATCAAGTCTATGAGCGCCCATTCGAAGTGATCCTCTGCGGTGTGGATGAAGTGCCCGCTTCATTCGAGACGGGGAAACTGCTCGGCCGCAACTTGCAGGGACACCGTATCGGCTTTGACCTGGGCGCGTCAGACAGAAAGGTTAGCGCGGTGGTCGATGGAGTTCCCGTCTACAGTGAGGAAGTGATCTGGGAGCCGCGTAAGCACTCTGACCCTGAATATCACTACAACGAGGTCATGAAGTCGTTGAAGTCTGCCGCGAGCCAAATGCCGCGCGTAGATGCGATAGGCGGCAGTTCCGCTGGTATCTATATTGATAACCGCCCCAAGGTGGCTTCATTGTTCCGAGGGATCCCTGTTGAACAATATGCTGAAATCAAAAATATGTTCTTGCGAATCAGAGATGAAATGGGCGTGCCGTTGGAAGTGATCAATGATGGCGATGTGACCGCGTTGGCAGGCTCGATGTCCATTGAAGATAACGGAATTTTAGGGATCGCCCTGGGGTCGAGCGAAGCGGCCGGATATGTGAATATGGAAGGACAAATCACAGGATGGCTGAACGAGTTGGCGTTTGCGCCTGTGGATTACAACCCCAATGCGCCAATCGAGGAATGGTCGGGTGACCGAGGTTGCGGCGCGTCGTACTTTTCACAGCAGTGCGTCTTCCGGCTTGCGCAGAAAGCAGGGATCGATATTCCATCAAGCCTGACCGACGCTGAAAAGTTGAAATTTGTTCAGAGTCTGCTGGATTTGGGGTATGGCGGAGCCTTGAAAATATGGCAAAGCATGGGAGTTTATTTGGGGTACGGCATTGCTCATTACGCCGAATTTTATGACATTAAGCATGTTTTGATTTTGGGTCGTTGCACTTCCGGTAAAGGCGGGAATTTGTTGATGGAAGGCGCGATGAACGTATTTGAGTCGGAGTTCCCCGAGCTATTAAAAAGAATAGAAATTCATTTACCCAGCGAGAAATTACGTCGCGTGGGGCAATCCATCGCGGCGGCGAGTTTGCCGGTCGTTGAACAGGTGCAGGCATGAAATTTTCTTTGAATACGGCTGAGGTGTTTATCCCTGACGGCGCTTCTGAAGAGCGGGCGTTGGCGCGCACAACGCATTTATGTATTGCCGCGCATCAGGATGATATTGAGATCATGGCGGCGCAACCGATCCTGGAGTGTTTTCAACAGGCGGAGCAATGGTTTACGGGCGTTGTTGTAACGGACGGTCGAGGCTCTCCGCGCGACAGTGTATATAAAGATTACACAGACGACGAGATGCGGGCAGTGCGTTTTCACGAACAGCGCAAAGCGGCGTACGTGGGCGAGTTCTCGGCGCAAATCATGTTGGACCTGCCCAGCGCAACGGTGAAAGACCCATCCCGACAGGAGACTGTGGATGACTTTGTACATATCTTACGAGCGACAAAGCCGCAATATGTGTACACCCACAACTTTGCTGACAAGCATGATACCCACGTGGCTGTCGTGTCGAGGGTGGTGGAAGCCATCCGCAGGCTGGATCAGGCTGAACGTCCCGAAAGACTCGTGGGGTGCGAAGTCTGGCGTTCGCTCGACTGGATGATCGATCCAGATAAAGTGTTAATGAATACCTCCGCCCATGAAAATCTCCAGTTCGCTTTGTTGGGCGTCTTCGATTCGCAGATCGTCGGCGGGAAGCGCTACGATCTTGCTTCCATGGGCCGCCGCCGCGCGAATGCCACGTATTTTGAATCGCATGGCGTGGATGAGACACACGGGCTTTCGTATGCAATGGATATGACTCCCTTGATCGCCGATCGATCGCTTGCCCCGGCTGTTTTTGTTCAGGAGTTTATTCATCGTTTTGCGCAGGATGTTGATATTCGTATTCGCCAGATGAACTAACCCTTCTTTATTCATCCCGTTCATGCGGCAGAAAGGAGATCGATCGAAGCACATAGCGTTTCACTTTGCGTTTTCAACCGATATTTGAAAAAACTACAAGGAGAAGAAAAAAATGAATAAGAAACTGTTTACGTTGCTTTCAGTTTTGGCGCTGGTCAGTATGATGTTGGCGGCATGCGGCACGGCTCAACCAAAAACATTGAAGATCTACCTGCTCGATTACACCCCCGACACGATTGCGTGGCTGAAGAGCGATATCAACCCCGCGTTTGAAAAGGCTCACCCGGGCGTGACGGTCGAGATCACCGAGGGATCATGGTCTGGTTGGGATACGACGTTTGCCGGTTTCTTCGCCGCGGGTGAAGGTCCCGACATCATCAACCTTGGCTCAGAGATGAACACGCTCTACGGTCAAAACCTTGCCGATATGGATCCGTACCTGGGCTCGGGCGCGTGGAGTGAGATCAGCAACTTTGGTCCCGCGCTCGAAAACGCCAAATACGAAGGCAAACTGCGCGGTCTGCCGATCTTCACCGCTCCTCGTTACGTTTTCTGCCGTTCCGATCTGGCGACCGGCGCGCTTCCGCCGAAGAGCTTTGCTGATTGGATTTCGTTTACCAAAGCCAATACCGTGATCGACCCCGCCACCAACTCGTTGACGCAACAAGCGCTTCACCCAGTGGACGCGGCTACCATGGCTGACTGGCAGTGGTGGTTGCTGGTCTTCTACTCCCTCGGCGGCCAACTTTACAAAGCCGATGGCTCGCCCAACTTCGATTCACCAGAAGCGCTGGCGACAACTCAATTCTTGCTCGATCTGCGACAGGCTACGTATGGTCCCGCATCGGACGCGGTTGGCGCGCTTCCCGCTGGTCAGGGTTCCGTCATTGATGTGGATGACGCCACGGGTAAGAATAACGGCGTAATCTGCCTCGCCCACTCCGGCTGGGCCGCCCCTGCGTTTGATCGCCCCGTCTGGGAAAATATTTCCATTGAACCGTTCTATGGCGATCCTGCCAACTTCCCGAACAGCAAACCGGTTGTGCTGGCTTTCAATGACTGGCTTGCGGTGGCAGACTACAGCCCGAACAAGGAACTTGCGGCAGATTGGTTAAAACTTGCGTTTAGCAAGGAAGGCAACAACAAATGGAACGAGACCATGGGTCTTATCCCTGCCCGCAACGACTCGCAATACGGCTATGTAACCGAATCTCCGCAACTACAACGCGAAGCGGAATTGGCGGCTGAGTATGGCGTCGGCTTTGCTGGAATCAAGGAAGCCGCAAAATTGTCCACGATCATGCAAGACGCGCTGGGCAAATTGGTGACGGAAGAACTCACTCCTGAAGAAGTCAATCAAACGATTCAGGAACAATACTCAGCGGCGCTCGCTGAATAAGAAAAGTTTTAATTGAGTTGGGCGGGGAGAACTCCCCGCCCAACTCCACTCTCGTTCCTCGAGGAGAATGCCATGCTGGAAAACCCATACATTAATGTGTTGATCGTGGCGGTGTTCACCGTTGTGTTCATCATTTCCACCAGTTATGGTCTGGGTTTCCTTGCCCGAGCAATCACCCGGGCGCGCGGCGCGACTCCCAAGCAACAAGAGAGCGCTTTTGCTGGGTACTTTTTCGCCGCGCCTTGGATCGTTGGCTTCATTATTTTCGTCGTTGTCCCCCTGTCATTTTCTTTATATTGGAGTTTCACCGATTATCGCATCGCTTCCGGGGCGCCGGCAGCCTGGAAAGGGATCGAAAATTATCGTGAAATCATCTTCCACGATAGCGGATTCCGTGCCTCGCTTGTCAACACGTTGTACCTGACCGTGATCGGCTTACCGTTGCAAATGGGAGTGGCGTTATTTCTTGCCGTGCTGTTGAACCAAAAGATGAGAGGCGAGCGCCTCTTCCGCATGGCGTTTTACCTGCCGGTCATCCTCGGCTTTAACACCGCCGTGCTATTGTGCTGGCGGTTGATGTTAAATACCGGCACGGGCATTGTCAACCAGATCATTCGAGCGATCTCTACCTCCGTTCCGCCGTTTGGAGTATTCAGCCGCGCATTGATCCTTGTTCAGGAAGTTGTCACCGCATTCTTTCTTGGGATGAACACGGGGAAATACAACCTGCTGACAAAGGTGCTAGAAGCGGGTTTCCCCGCCGACAACCGCGTCCCGCTTTGGGTCCAGAGTCCATTGTGGACGAAAATGTCTGTGATTCTGCTCATGGTCTGGGGCTGCGGCACAATGATGCTGATCTTCCTCGCCGGCTTGAACAATATTCCCAAAGAATTACACGAAGCCGCCGAAGTAGACGGCGCCACCGGCTGGCAGAAATTTTGGAAAATTTCCTTCCCCCTGCTCACCCCCTATATTTTCTATAACCTTGTGGTCGGGCTGATCGGTTCCCTGCAGATCTTCGAGCCGATCTTTGTCCTCTATCGCGATAACGAACCGATTGTCTCCTCGACCATCTCGATGGTCTACTATCTATGGGAGACGAGCTTCAGTCATTTCGAGATTGGGTACGGCTCTGCCATCTCATGGGTGATTCTTGTCATCATTCTCATTTTTACGCTCATCCAGTTCCGGCTTCAAGATCGCTGGGTAACCTATGATGTGTACTAGGCAGGCAAAATGAAAAGATACTTCCCCATCCTCAAAAGCATTTTGCTGTACGTGTTGCTAACAGGCGCGACCATCCTAATGAGTTTCCCGTTATTTTGGATGATCTCGTCGTCGCTCAAAACCGTGGAGGAAACGAACTCCCCAGGCATCGTCTGGATCCCCGAACAGCCGACTCTCGAAGCCTATACCGGTATATTTCAGAATGAGAACTTCTTACGCTCCTACTTCAACTCTGTATTTTACGTTACGCTCTCATTGGTTGGCACGTTAATTTCGATCGCCGCTGTGGCATACGCATTCAGCCGCATCGAATGGCCCGGGCGAAACATCGTATTCTTCCTCATGCTTTCCACAATGATGATTCCGCCGCAGGCGCTCATCGTGCCTCAATATGTATTCTTCAATAAACTGGATTGGATCGGCACATTTAACCCGCTCATCATTCCGGGCTACTTCGCCGGCGGCGCGGCGATGATATTTTTGTTGCGCCAGGCAATGGCGCAAATCCCCAAAGAACTGGACGAATCCGCGTTCGTAGATGGCGCAAACCACATTCAAATCTGGTGGGAGATTATTTTGCCGCTGGTCAAAGCGCCGCTTGCCACCGTGGCAACCTTTCTCTTTGTGGGTCTATGGAACAGTCTTTTAACCCCGCTCATCTATCTGCAAACCATCGACCTATACACATTGCCTGTTTACGTTTCGACCCTGTACAACATCAATCTGACGACGCAACCCTGGCCCACCATCATGACCTCCGCGGTGTTAACTACAGTTCCGCTCATCATTGTCTTTTTCCTCGCCCAGCGCTACATTCTCGAAAGCGTGGTCGTCTCTGGTCTGAAAGGTTGACGTGGACATCGAACATCTGATCGGGCAAAAATTACTATTTGCGTTTCACGGAAAAGAAACCCTCTCGCCGGAAATCATCGAAGCGTTCCAAAAATACCATCCAAGCGGGATTTCCCTCTTCCGCAGTTTAAACATCGGGACTCTCCCCCAAGCGCGAGAGTTGACCGATTCCCTGCAACGCCTCGCCCGCCGCCTCAGCCTGCCTCGCCTCCTCATCGCAACCGACCAGGAAGGAGGGCAGTTGATGGCGGTGGGCGAAGGCACGCCTCTGCCCGGCAACATGGCTCTCGGCGCGGCGCGATCGGCAGAACTTGCCCGCAAAGCCGGGGAAGTGTTAGGGCGCGAGATGTCCGCTTTGGGAATTAACGTCAATTACGCGCCGTGCGCCGACGTGAACATCAACCCGCAAAACCCCGTCGTCGGCGTTCGCTCATTTGGCGAAAACCCTCAACTCGTCGCCGAACTCACCGCCGCGATGATCGAAGGAATGCAGTCGCAAGGAGTCGCCGCGACGGTGAAACACTTTCCCGGTCACGGCGACACAGCCAGCGACTCACATCACGCCCTTGGAACGGTTCCGCATACCCTCGAACGACTCCGCGCTGTCGAGTTGCCCCCCTTTGCCGCCGCCTTCAAAGCAAACGCCAAGTTGGTCATGACCGCGCATCTGGGCATCACTTCAATCGATGGAGCCGACGCGCCTCCCGCAACCTTATCCCCCAATATCATCAACGGTCTCCTGCGCCGCGACCTCGGCTTCGACGGGGTCGTCATCACCGACGCGATGGACATGAAAGCGATACGCCAGGGTGATGACCTGCGCGAAGAATCTGTGCGCGCGGCAAAGGCGGGCGCAGATCTACTACTCAATACCAGCGACCCGCAAGACCAAGCCCGCGCTTTCGAAGGCTTGTGGCAAGGATGCGAATCGGGCCAAATCACGCGAGAGGAATTGCACGCCTCTGTGGAGCGAATTTCGCGATTGAAAAAATGGATTGACGATAATTCGCTTTCATACGACTTATCCGTAATTCAGTCCGCCGAACATATGCAGGTTGCTCGCGAGATCGCGGAAAGATCGATCACGCTTGTGCGTGACAATAAAAGCTATTTACCTCTCAAACTCGAATCGAATAAGCGAATCGCGGTGATCGTTCCCCAGCCGAAAGACCTAACGCCAGCGGATACCTCATCGTACATTCAGCCCAAATTGGCAGAGTCGATTCGCGAATACCATGCCCGAACAGATGAATTTGTTATTCCATATTCGCCAAGCGAGCAAGAATCGGCTTCGGTGTTGGAGCGCGTCCGCGAATACGATGCGATCGTTATGGGGACGATCAACGCGTATGCCGAAGAGAAACAAGCCGAGTTCGCGCGAAACCTCTTGAACGTGGGTAAGCCCGTTATTGTGATCGCGATGCGCCTGCCGTACGACCTGGCTGTTATCCCGCAAGCATCCGCGTATATTTGCACCTATAGCATTCTGGAGCCGTCCATGAAGGCGGTTGCTCAAGCCCTCTTCGGTCACAGCGAGATGACCGGCAGTTTGCCGGTATCTATCCCCGGATTAAGTTGAAGCGTAGAACAGCGGCAAATCATTTTTTTCTGTGCGCATTGAAAATGAATGGAGTATGACCTGTAAGATCCGCGTATGCGCGAATCTTGTTACGCAACTCATGCGTCAATTTACACAGGTAGGTTGCGAGCGACCAGGGTCGTTGGGTCGCTGCCGGTTGATACAACAACCTGAAAGGAGAGAGTAAGGAAACCATCTAGTCAACAGTAATCGAAAATCCGTTTGTACCGTGTTCAAAATATATTAGGAGAAGAAATGCAAAAGAAACTGTTCGTATTGTTATCCGCTTTGATTTTGGCGAGTCTTGTGCTTTCGGCTTGCGGCTCCCCCGCGCCGACCGAGGCTCCCGCCACGGAAGCGCCCGCAACTGCGGCTCCGGCGACCGAAGCGCCTGCCACCGAGGCTCCCGCGACCGAAGCGCCTGCCGCCGAAGTGACCCTCACCCTGGGCTCCTGGCGCGTGGATGATGTTGCCGCTTGGGACGTGATCAATGCCGCGTTCCACGCGAAGTACCCTAACATCACCGTGAAATTTGACCCGACCAACCCGCCCGACTACAACGCCACGCTGCGCACCCAACTTGAAACTGGCACAGGTCCCGACCTGTTCTTCGTCCGCTCCTTTGCGACCGGGCGCGAATTATTCGACGCCGGCTACATCGCCTCGTTGAAGGATCTTCCCGGTATCAATGATGACTTCACTGAAGCCTCCCGCGCTCCATGGGCAACCGATTCAGGCGAGCCTTACGCGGTGCCGATCATTGCTGTCTCTCATGGCATTTACTACAACAAAGACGTCTTCGCCGCCAACGGTATTGAAATTCCCGCCACATGGGAAGATCTAATGGCTGCCGCCAAGAAGTTGCAAGACGCCGGCGTGATTCCGTTCGCGAACGGAACCAAAGACGCCTGGGACATCAACGAAGTTGTGATGATGCAGCTCATCCCCAGCGACATCGGCGGTTACGATGGGCGCATGGCATACCTGAACGGCGAACGCTGTTTCAACAGCGACGAAATGGTCGCCGCCTTCCAGCAGATCGCCGATTTGAAACCCTACCTGCCGACCGGCTTTGAAGCGGTTAGCTACTACGATGCGAGCCAACTCTTCGCTCAGGGTCAAGCCGCCATGTTGTTCGACGGCTCCTGGAGCATTGGCCCGATCAAGAAAGACGCCACCGACTTTGAGTGGGGCGTGTTCTACCCGCCCGCGCTTGCCGGCAAGGACACCTATGTGGCTTTCCACACCGATGCCGCCGTTGGCGCGAATGCCGCCTCCCCGAATCTCGAATCGGCAATGCTCTTCCTCGAGTTTCTTGAATCGCCGGAATTCGCCGGTTTGCTTGGCGACAACCTGCCCGGCTTCTTCCCGCTTAGCAAGGAAGTGCCCACCCTCAGCGACCCGATCAGCGCCGACTTCATGGCGTTCAACCAAGCCGCCAAAGGTGTGGATATCCGCTTCGTGTGGGAAAAACTCCTCGCCGCCCCCTCCGGCAGTGTGGATGCCTACACTTCCCTCAACAACAACGTGATCGCGGTGTTGAAGGGCGAGAAGACCCCGAAGGAAGCCGCCGACGCTTTCAATGCCGACGTATCGGCTTGGTACGAACCTGCCGCCGGCTGTAAGTAATCAGTCGTTTAGGCTTACAATAAAAGGCAGGGATGGGTTTCCCATCCCTGCCGATTTTATAACCATGATTTATGCAGTTGGCGGGCAGTTCGATTTGCCGATCAGATCGCGCCGCCGTCGTAGCGCAATTTTGACGAAACAGGCTCAACGGCGTACTTCCAAACCGCAATAAGGAGAGACCATGACTCGCGCGCAAGAAATTTTCAGCGTCAAGAACCGCCAAAAAATCACATGGGTCTTGTTCCTGTTGCCTGCCGTGATCATGTATCTCGTGTTCATGGCGGGACCATTATTCGACTCACTGCGCTTGAGTCTGTATCAGGGGGAAGGCTATAACCCGACAACGTTTGTGGGCATGCAAAATTACAGGGATTTATTCACCAACCCGTTGTGGCGCGAGAAATTTTTCAACGCGTTTACGAACACGTGTATCTTTTTCGCCATTCACATGCTTGTGCAAAATACGCTGGGATTGTTATTTGCAAACCTGCTCTCATCGGAATTTCGAGGCAGGAATTTCTTTCGCACCGTGATCTTCGCTCCCGCAACCTTATCTGTGCTGGTGACAGGCTTTTTATGGACGTTGATCCTCAACCCGAACTGGGGCGCGGTGAATAAGGCGTTCATCGCAATGGGGTTAAGGGAATTCGCGCTCCCCTGGCTCGGACGCGAAAACCTCGCTCTCCCGGTCATTTCTCTGACCTCGGTCTGGCAGTGGGTGGGTATGCCTACCGTGATGTTCCTCGCCGGGCTGATGGGCATCTCGGACGAATTGCTCGAAGCCGCCCGCATCGACGGCGCCTCGGAGTGGAATATCTTCTGGAAGATAAAATTTCCGCTTCTCAAACCGGTCATCGGCGTGGTTGCCATTTTGACCTTCGTGGATAACTTCAACGCTTTTGATGTCATTTATGCCATGGCTGGCGCGAAGGGCGAACCGTCCTACTCCGCCGATCTGTTGGCAACCCTGTTCTACCGCACCGGCATCGCAGGCGAACACCCGGTGGGGATTCCCAATATGGGCATGGGCGCGGCAATCGCCACCATAACGTTTGCCATTCTAATGTCTGGCGTGCTATTCTGGCTATATTTCTCTCGCAAGCAGGCAACGGAGTAAAGAGGCATATTATGCGTTTGAACAAACCTCAACTGCTATTTACTTATATCGTTCTTGGCGCCTGGTCGGTCATTGTCTTGTTCCCGATCTGGACCCTCATCGTCAATTCCTTCAAGCCGCAGAAGCAGATTTTCAAAGACCCGTTCGGGCTGCCGGAAACTTTCACGCTGGATGGCTACCGCGAAGCATGGAATAACGGGCGGTTTGACCTGTATTTCATCAACACCCTCATAGTGACAGCGATCGCGCTCGGGCTGATCCTTTTCATTGGCTCGATGGCGGCATACGCTCTCGCAAAGTGGAAATCGCCGATCTCCAACTTCCTGTATATCTTTTTCATCGCCGGCTTGATGATCCCCATCCGCCTTGGCACGCTCGACCTCGTGCGGTTGATTAAGACGCTGAATTTGCAAGACACCTACTGGAGTCTTATCCCTGTGTATGTTGCCATGGGAATGCCGATCGCAACTTTCGTGTTGACTGCCTTCATCAAGGAGTTGCCCGGCGAAATGTTCGAAGCCGCAAAAATAGATGGCGCGTCCGAGTGGCAGGTGTATTCCCGTATCGTCCTGCCGCTCATGCGCCCCGCGTTGGCTACGGTGGCGATCTTCAACATGATAAAGATCTGGAACGACTTTTGGTTCCCGCTTGTGTTCATCCGCGCGGAAGAATCGCGCACGGTGGCGCTGGGCGTTTCGTTACTCTTCGGTCAATACCGCACCGATTGGACGCGCGCGCTTGCCGTTCTCTCGCTGGCGGCGGTGCCGATGTTAATCCTCTACATGATACTGGCGCGCGAATTCATCAAAGGACTCACCGCCGGGGCAGTGAAAGGATAGACATGAACGGAAGGGAACGTATGGCGTTTGCCATGCGCCATGAGGAAGCCGACCGCGTCCCGGTCATGTGCCAGTTGGCGCTGGGGCATTATTTTTTGAACGCGGGCCTTTCTCCTCATGAAATTTGGTTCAGCAGTGAGGGCTTTGCCGAAGCCCTCGTCACGATGCAGAGGCGTTATCAATTCGACGGTATTTTGATCAACCTGCCGGGTCGCCCGCGCGGATTTCTGAACCAGATCAAAAGCATCGAGAAGACGAAGAAAGGCGAACTCGTCACTTGGAAAAATGGACACGCGACCATCATTCCTTGGGACGATAACGCCCAATACGTGTACCCCGCCCGCCCAGACCTCGCGCCTCGCGCCGACTTGGAGACAATTGACCCTGACCACTTGGACGACGTTGACCAATTCCCCGGCTATCTCTGGAATACTTATCATGTGCCGTGGATCGAAGGTAAAGCGGATACCGGGCTGTTAAACGAAATTCCCGAGTATTTTTTCGATACGATTGATCTTGTCCGTGAGAAGACGAAGGGCGAAATATCTGTGCATGGCGAGGTATTCTCGCCGTTCACGCATTACCTCGAATTATTTGGTTATATGAATGCCATCATCGGATTGGTGAAGAGTAAGGAAAAGGTCAAGGCGTTGTTGGATCGGCTCACCGAGGCGACAATTGCCTGGGCGGTCGCTCAAGCCCGACATGGGGTTGACGCGGTGCTTATCTCATCCGCATTTGCGGGCGGCGGATTCTTATCCCCGAAGATGTACGCGGAATATATCCTTCCGTATGAACAAAGACTGGCGGACGCCGTCCGCGCTTGTGATGTGCCGGTGTACACGCACACCTGCGGCAAGATCGGCGACCGACTCGACTTGATGGAGCGGACTCGCACAATGGGCATTGACACGCTCGATCCGCATCCGCTCGGCAATGTGGAATTAGCCGATGCGAAGACCGGCGTGGGTCAGCGGATGTTTTTGAAGGGCAATATGAATTCGGTGTCGCTTCTTGAATACATCACAAAGGAAGAAGTGATCGCCGAAGCGACAGAACGCATTATGATCGGCAAGCCAGGCGGCGGGTATATTTTGAGCTCGGCGTGTTCGATTGCGCCGCGCGTGGAACCGTGGAAGATCGAATTGTTCACCCCGCTTGCCGAGGAGATTGGACGTTACAGCCCATGACGCTTTTATCGGAGATCAAAGAACAACCTGAACGAATAAAACACTTGCTTGTTTCGCAGCGAAGACCTATCGAGCAGGTTGCGTCTGCTATTCAGAAGCATAATGTTCACTATGTGTTTCTCGCCGCGCGCGGGACTTCGGACAACGCGGGCAGATACGCGAATTATCTGCTCGGCGCGGTGAACGGACTGCCGCTCGCGCTGGCGGCGCCGTCTCTATTCACATATTACAATCGTCCACCGAGATTGAAAAATGCTTTGGTGATCGGCGTGTCGCAATCGGGCGCGTCGCCCGATATTGTGGCTGTGCTGGAGGAGGGGAAGCGGCAGGGATGCCTGACCCTTTCGATCACGAACGAATCGAATTCTCCGCTCGCGCAGGTCTCTGATTTTGTCTTGGATATTCAAGCAGGCAAAGAGAAAGCGGTCGCCGCGACGAAAACATACACGACCGAGTTGATGACGATTGCCATGCTGTCTGCCGCGTTAAGTGGAGACAAAAAACGATGGGACGAGTTGAAACACGTTGCGGGTTGGATGAAATCTGTTTTGAAGCATCACGATTTTATTTCCCAAGCCGTTCAGCGTTACCGCTACATTGACCAAGCCGTCGTGTTGGGGCGCGGCTACAATTACGCGACCGCCTTCGAGTGGGCGTTGAAGTTGAAAGAGTTGTCATACATCATCGCCGAGCCGTATTCCTCCGCCGACTTTGCGCACGGACCGATCGCCATGGTGGAGAGCGGCTACCCTGTGTTTGCCGTCGCGCCAAAGGGGAAAGTGTTCCATTCAATGCTGGAAATGCTCAAGCGATTGAAGAAAGAGATCTCCGCCGAGTTGGTTGTGATTTCGAACGAGAAACGCGCGTTGTCGCTGGCGCAAATACCGTTGTCCCTTCCCGCTGGTGCGCCAGAGTGGCTTTCGCCATTGGTAGCAATATTGCCCGCTCAATTATTTGCGTATCATCTCACGCTGGCGAAAGGATTCGATACCGAAAAGCCGCGCACGATCCATAAGGTGACGAGGACGAAATAATTTATTGAGTCATGTCATGCTGAGCAAAGCGAAGCATCTCTGACATACCTGAAAGGGTGACACGCAACTTACTTTCTTGGTCTCATCCATCTGCCGCCTAGAATGAGGGATAGCAGAACCAGGACAACCGTGATCCATGAGAAAATGGTATTGTCTGTGAAATAGCCGATGGCGAGAAAAGCAAGACCGAGAAGAAGAAAAATAGAAGATGCGTTTTTACGATTCATGGGTGGAATTATACTTTCGCTGTGAAGCGATCAGCCTTAATAAATTTGTTTTCCAATTGAAAGTTGTGCGATAATGAATCAAATAGTTCACGAGGTGATTCATGCGAGTCTGCATTCTCTCCGATGAAAAGATCGAAGACTTTAACCCAACCCAATTTATGGAAGGTTATGATTGGGAGTTCGTCACGATGACGAATCCCGTCATGGACACGTTGCGGGCGCTCGGCGTCCGTAATGAGTTCGATGTGTATATTAACCTGTGCGAAGGATATGAAAAAGACGACCATGACGAGGAAGGGTATGAGGGAATCGATGTCATAAAAGCATTGGAAGAGTTAAACCTTCCGTTCACAGGCGCGGACTCGACATTCTTCGACCCAACGCGCGAGCAGATGCAAGCCGCCGCCGAGGCGCGCGGGGTTGGGTTCGCCAAAGGATACCGAGTCAACTCGAAAGACGAAGCGAAGCGGCTTGTCGAATCCCTGAGATATCCCATCATGGTCAAGCATCCGCAGAGTTATGGAAGCACGGGGATGATCAAAGAGTCGCGGTGCGATTCGTTGGAAGAAGTGTTGGCGCAAGTGGAACGAGTGTGCGCGGAGTATGGCGCGGCGCGTATGGAGGAGTTTATCGTCGGCAGGGAGTTCAATGTGCTGGTTGTGGACAACCCCGATGATTTCAGCAAGCCGATCGCGTATCCGCCGACAGAATTGGTCTTTCCGCCTGGCGAAGAATTTTGGCATACGGTTGTGAAGTGGGACACGTCGCTGCCATTCAACTTTTCGCGCGTGACTGACCCTGAATTGATTCCCCGCCTGCAAGATATCGGCGCGCGGATGTATAAGGCGATCGGCGCGGTGAGTTACGGTCGCTGTGATGTGCGGATGAACGAAGGCGGCGAGATGTTCATCCTTGAAATTAATCCGAACCCCGCGATCATGCTTCGTCCTGATGAGTTTGGTCCCGCCGATTTTATGATCTTGTATGACGAGGGCGGATATAAAGTTTTCTTCGACCGCATGTTCCGCGTGGCGAAACTGCGGCAACAAATGCGCGCGGCGCGTTGAGGCTGTATGCGTGTGTGCCTGTTGACTGATGAAAAGATCGAAGATTTCAACCCTGAGATTTATCTCAAAAATTACGATTGGGACTTTGTGACGGTTGCGCCGCCCGTGACCGAGTTTATTGCCGAGTTGTCGCGTTCGCGCCGCTATGATGTGTGCCTGAATATTTATGAGGGGGAGGATGAGAAGGAGAGTTCGGGACTGCAATTCGTTCGCGCGCTCGAGCAGTTGAATCTTCCGTTTACGGGCGCGGGGTCGAAATTTTATCGCGCCACACGGGAGGAAATGCAAGCGGCGGCGGAAGCAAACCAAATCCGTTTTGCGCGCGGATTTCACGCCGAGTCGCTTGATGATTTGAAACAGGCGGACGGACTCCCATATCCCTTGATCGTGAAGCATCCGAACAGTTTTGCCAGCACGGGGTTGACGAAAGAATCGCGCGTGACGAATCCGGAGGAATTGAAGATCCAGTTTGAGCGAATGTTGGAAGCATACGGCTCAGCCCGCGTGGAAGAATTTGTCGAGGGGCGGGAGTTGTCCTGTTTGGTCGTTGAAAACGCGGATGACGCCAAATCTCCCTTTGTGTATTCGCCCGCAGAAGTCTTATTCCCTGAGGGTGAGACGTTTCTGCACGAAGCCGCGAAATGGTACAGTTTTGATATTTATGTTGTCCCACTGAACGATGACGCGCTCGCCACTCGAATTCAAGAGGTATCGCGCAACTTCTTCCTTGCCATGGACGGGAACGGGTACGCGCGAATTGACTTGCGGGTACGACCGAACGGCGAGATCGTGATCATTGAGATCAACCCCAACTGTGGAATTTTGTATTACGGACCCAACGACCGTAGTCATTCCGACCTGCCGATCTCGTGGGATGCGGCGGGACATGATGGTTTTCTGGACCGAATATTTCGCGCCGCGATCAAGCGGCAGAAAATGAGGGCGAATTCCTGAGAGACTGTTTCTTAAGTCTGAAACTTCGTTCTTTTGTACACGGGTATCACGGAGCACACGGAAAAAAGCCAATTTTTTAAAGGCTCTTTCCGTGACGCTGCGCCAAGCAGCGGCAGTCAGTGAAATCCGTGTCTAAAAAAGAAGTTAAGGAACACTCTCTGAGTCAGAATCTTCTGTCGTTGGAAAAGGCGAGGCGCTAAATCAAAACCGACAGGTATGCGCCTGTCGGTTTATTTTTCGTCGGTCTTTTTTACCACATCGAGCAAAACTTCGTATTCTTCACAACACTCTGGGCACAGGTCGAGGTGATCCCGAATGAGCGGCATGAGGTGGGCGGCGTCATGGTTGCGCGCTTCGTGCTCTACGTATTCGTCTAGCTGGGCGTAGATCTCATCGCAGGTAAGTTCTTCGGCGGGCAGGTTTTCCAACACGCGCAGAAACCCAAGCACAGCCTCGTTGGGGAGTTCCTGCTTCTTGCCCAAATTGGCGCGGACGCGGTTGACAAGGTCTTTGATGTTCATGGTTTCGATTTATTTGACGGTCAGGCTTGAGTCTATCTTACTTTTGTTCGAAAAGAGCAAGGACTTCGTATGGGGCGATGTCTTCCATTGAGAGTCTGTTTTTGAGGCGGACGCGCGCGTCGTGCAGAAGTTTGTACAGGGCATTGCGGTTGGTCTTGAGTTTTCGCGCCGCCTCTTCCATTGGCATATCGCGCACGCCGAGCAGGATGAGCGCCTCGCGCTGACGGTCGGTTAGTTCCTCTTCGATGATACGCCGAACATGGGTAAGCATATCCGCGCGCTCTGCCGAGGTTTCAGGTCCGGCGTGAGGGTCGGCGAGCAGGCCGGGCGGGGGAGGAACGTCTTCGTTTTCTGTGAGTTCATCCAGCGACGAATCCCGCCAGCGTTTGCGGCGCAGTTCGGTCAGGGCGATCCGCACGGCGATCTTGTGCACCCACGTGGTGAATTGACTGCGTCCCTCGAAGGTGTCGAGTTGGTCGAGCACGCGCAGGAGGGTCTCTTGTGCGACTTCCTCAACAAGCGCGTTGAATTGCGGTTGGTCCGGAGACAGCCAGCGTGAAAGGGCGTACGGCAAGCCCTTTTGAATAACCGCGCGCAGATCGTCGAGAGCGGTTTCGCGCGCCAGCCCCGATGCCCTCAGCTCTGCAAGCCATTGTTCATTTGTTCGTGATGCCATGATCGAAAATTATAAAGCAAGTTTGAGGCGTTTTGTCTGATTTCTTACTACTCTCTTATACATAGGACTTACGCAAAACCCCAATACCAAGCCGCGAATTACGCGAATTTCCGCTAATTTTTAAAAATTCGCGTGAATTAGTGAAATTCGCGGCAAAAGGTTTTCGATCTGCGTAAGTCATGATACAAAACAAAAAACGAGTCGATGTGACTCGTTTTTTGTTTTGTGGGCGCTAAGGGACTCGAACCCCTGGCCTCATCTGTGTGATAGATGCGCTCTAACCAACTGAGCTAAGCGCCCCTGCCTTGTTTAGCGTGACGGCATTATAGCCGAGATAAAGTTCTTCGGCAAGCCGTTATTTACATACTCACCTGCGTGCCTGTTTCCTCCCTTACGGCGGCGGCAATACATCCCATGGGTTGACCCAGGATGAAATGGCGCGAATCTCGAAATGGAGATGCGAACCGCTCGAACGTCCTGTGTTGCCGATGATACCGATTAAGTCTCCCTGCCCGACGCTTTGTCCGCACACTACGCTGATGCCGCTCAGGTGCGCATATAGCGATTGGAAGTTATTCCCATGATCCACCATGATCATGTTGCCATAACCGTAGTTGTTCCAACCCGCATATACGATCACGCCAGCGTCTGTGGCGTATGCGCCTTCGCCCTCGTTGCCGGCGATATCGATGCCCCAGTGATTGGTGCCGGGCGAATAATCAAAGCCCGAACGGGCATGCTGGCTTGCGGGCCAAACGAACGTTCCAAAGCCAACTGCGCCTCCAGTCACCGGTTCGCATGCGCCAGGTCCCAGCACTCGCGCCGAGGCGGGGTTTTCGCGCGTCACTCCGAGCGGAGCGCTCCACGCAATGAACTCGCGTTTGCCTCCCGGTACGATCAACCATGTGCCCGGCGCGATGTTTGGAGCGGCAAAATCGCCAATGGTGGCGGGGTCTAGCCCGTTCGGCGCGTAATTGATGATGTCTTCCGGGGTCACACCGTAATACTTTGCCACGCCATTCAACCCCTCGCCTTGTTGCCATTCGTGATACGTGCCATTGACCGGCAGGATGTTCAAGTCCTGCCCGGGTTTCAACGAGTGCGGGTTATCGAGTAACGTGTAATAATTGCTCCATAAAACAGTTTGTGGTTCCAGTCCGTAATTTTGGGCAATGCCAAAGATCGTATCGCCTTCAACAACCGTGTACTCGATCACCTTCTCGCGCGGACGCGAGGGAATTGTGGTGTGCACTTGCGCAAGACGCGGAACCCCGCCAAACGAATTATCACCGCCGATGGATTCGATTCCAGCCACGAGTACAGGCGCCTCAGTTGCCTGAGACACTGTCTCAGCCCCGGCAGGGATGTTCTGCGCGAAGAAGATACGCGCCAGCCAGATGATCGCTCCGATCAACGCCACCGATAAAATCAACGTCCCGATGCGAAAGAACGATTCGCCCAGCCCAATGCCGACCAGTGTTTCAGTAATGCGCGCGAATACTCCGCGCTTTTCGTTATCACTCATAGCGTATTTTCAAAATCATCATAACACGTCCAAAAAATCGAAGTCAACCACGCCGCTCGAACGCTAACCTGACGTTAAGCCGCAGATCTGCGAACGGCTGGAAAAAGCGCCTGAATTCCGCCTAAGCCGATCAGGCAAACAAGCCCGCACACCATGGCTGTGGTCGGAAGGGATAAATTCTGCGTCATCCACCCGATCAGCAAACTGCCGAAAGGCGCAATTCCCTGAAACGACCACAAGTATACGCTGTACACGCGCCCGCGTAATTCGTTCGAAACCTGCGTTTGAAGCAGAGTGTTCATGGTGGCGAATTGCGTCACGCCGCCCCAGCCCATCAACGCGACCAAAGCCACCGCGAACCATAGTTGATTCAAAAACGCGATGCCCATTAAGCCAACGATGAATGCCGCTTCTCCCATCAGAAGACGCGCTCCCCTCCGGTGCGCGGAATTGTTGAACGCGATCATCAAAGCCGCCGCGAGCGCGCCAGACCCCAGAGCGAGATATAACGCGCTATTGCGCGCATCCACAATGGATTTCGTGTCGCCGATCTGCGCAAGAACATCCTTTGCCAGTACCGGGATCTGTTGCATGACCGGCATTCCGAAGAGCCCCAATATAGCGGCAAGTAAAATAATTGCCGCGATGTTGCGGTGCGCGAGAATGTACCTGCCTCCATCCAGAAAATCCCGGGCAATCGATTGATTCGATAGGATCGGTTCTACCTTATGCGTCAACCTGACCGAAAACAAACTGATGAGTATCGCCCCGAAACTCAACGCGTTCAGCAGAAATATCCACCCCTCTCCATTGGACGGGAGGATCAAGAGCAAGGGAGCCGCCAGGGCAGGACCAAGCACGCGCGACATGTTGAAAGCCGTCGATTGCAAAGCAATGGCATTGGGTAAGTGTTCGCTGCCGACTAGTTCGATCAACATGGATTGCCGCGCGGTAATCTCGAAGGTGGTGGCAATTCCCAAGACCATCGAAAGAACAATGATGTGCCAAATTTGGATTCTGCCGGTCAACGTAAGCACAGCCAGAATGAGGGTTTCGATCATCATCACTGCTTGCAGAATCATGACCGTTTTGCGCTTATCCCATCGTTCGACTAATACGCCGGAAGGAAATGCCAGAAAAAAAGTCGGCAAGGCGAATGCAAAGCCGATCAGACCCAGGTCGAACGGGCGTCCGCTGAGGCGATAAGCGAGGAGAGGCTGGGCGGTGTTCTGCATGGATGTTCCCACCAATGAGAGCAGATGCCCCAGCCAGAAAATCGCAAAGTCGCGCGAGGTGAGCGCCGGGAATCGCCCGGCGAGCGATAATCGAATTTGATGAATCATAGCGCGGATCGCACAACAAAAATTATTTTGCGCCCCGGCAGGCAAGGTAAATTTTGCCGCACTGATCGAGACGCAAATTTTACAAGTACTCGCATTCGCGCACTGAATGCTTGAAGATACGGAAGGAAGTGTGGACTATTCAGAGTAACACAAATTAGTTTACCGTAGTAACGACTTCAGTCGTTTGTTTTGCGGCGTAAAAGCGACTGAAGTCGCCGCTACGCCGTCAGGCAATCATAGTTACTCGGAATAAGACTACTTTGCCGGCACAACCAGTTCAGGCTTGTCGTTCGACGCCTTGTTGACCAGCGCGCTGACCGGGTAAGCATCCATCATTTCGGCGGGGAATGGCTTAATGAGCGGAAGCAACTGGTCCGGCGTTTGCGGCGAAGGATCGAGCCATTTGGCATAGTCGCGCGGGTGCACAATCACCGGCATACGATCATGGATCATTTCCATCAACTCGTTTGACCCGGTGGTGATGAGCGCGCAAGTCTTGATCGAAGATCCATCCGGGCTGTTCCATGTGTCCCACAAACCGGCAATGGCAAACGGCTGGCGGTCTTTCATGTGGATGTAAAACGGTGTTTTTGTTTTCTTGCCGGGCTGGGCTTTCCATTCGTAAAACCCATCGGCAAGCACAAGACAGCGCTTGTATTTCAAACTGCCGCGAAACGACGGCTTCTCGGCAACCGTCTCGCCGCGCGCGTTGATCAAGCGACTACCGATGCCGGGGTCCTTTGCCCACATGGGAATCAAGCCCCACACAAAAAAATCCGCCTTGAACTTTTCCGTATTCGGAATCGCCAGCACAGGCTGGGTCGGCGCGATATTGAATCGCGGCGCAAATTTTTTCGGGAATGTATAGTTGCCGAATTTTTCCTGCAAGTCGGCAGGGTCAACCGTCAACGTGAATCGTCCGCACATTAGTTCCTCAACTTCCTGAAATCGCCGTCGCGTTTGGTAAAGCCGATCGCGTCAAAATGTTCGAGCAAAGCCTGCGCGTACTTTCGGCTGGTGTTGAACGTATCTCTGACTTCTGCGAGGGAAATTTTACCTTGTGTTTCGATGGTGTGTTTGACTTTTTCCTTTATGGAATCGTATTCAGACTTACGAAAAATGACATCGGACGACACTGGCGTAAACTCGCCGCTATCGATCAGCGCGTTCAAGACATCCTCCCCGACCTCTGCCTGGCAATCTTTGACGCTTGGCGGGCTGAACGGATTCGCCTCAAACTTGCGCCTCACTCTCTCAATTGCCGCCTGCTCGCCCGCCGTGAAGCGGACCTCGTGCCCCGGCAGGGAAATCGTTGAAGCGTTGTCTACGATTGAGCGCTCGGCGCCCAGCCTCGCAAGAATGGCGTTGAAGACACGCGGCGATACTTTCAACTTGCTTTTGATTTCTTCGCGCGGCATACCCCGCCGCAGTGGAAAGGCTTTATGAAACTCAGAGATGATTTGCAAAATTCTAGAGCGCGTAGTTTGCCAATGTGACTGGCTGGCGACAAGCGAATCGCTGGAGACGGCGGGCGCGCCCTCCTCAAGTTGTACCAGGGAGTTGGAAAGCAGTAATTCTGTCAACGCTGTTTCCGCGTTTGTTGCGTCCTGCCTCGAGCGGGCGATGATTTCTTTGATCGGCGCGATGCCGAGCGCGTTCGCCGCCTCGAGCAGAATGTCGGCTGGCGCGCCTTGCGCAAGCGACTCTAGCGATTTCAATATCGATTCATCGAAGCGTTTGTGCCTGCCCTTCGGTTGGTGATCCACGACCCTGCCGCCGCCCAAAGTTTCGCCGGGCGAGGGACGCCGCAGAATGTATCGGTCGCCGCGTACGGCAACGATCGGCTCGCGCAATTCAAGTTGTACCCAACCTTCACTGCCGGGCTGTAATTCTTCGGCTCCCAGCAATCGGACAGTGGCAATTGCCTCGCTCGCGCCGACAAAGAATTTGACCTCGTCGTTGTGTTTCAAGCCTGTTGTCGCATCGTTTAGTAATCGGATTCGTGCATCGAGTCTGCGGGCAGGTTGATATTGATCCGGGCGGGCGAGCACATCTCCCCGGCGGATGGATTCTGCATCCACGCCGGAGATGTTCACCGCCGCGCGCGAGCCGGGGATGGCGATATCCTCCTTTTTCTTGTGAGTTTGCAAACCGCGCACTCGTCCTTTAATTCCGGAGGGCAGAATTTCGACTTCATCGCCAACCGTTAATTGCCCATCGCTCAGTGTGCCGGTGACGACTGTGCCGAACCCGCTCATGCTGAAGACGCGGTCGATAGGCAGGCGGGGACGATGGAGGTCCGGGCGGGCGGGTTTATTTTCCAATAGAGATTGAAGATTGGAAATTAGATCATCGAGTCCTATTTTAGTCTTTGCAGAAACTCGGACGATGGGCGCGTCGCGCAGGGCGGTGTCTTTCACGATGGCGCGAATGTCGGCTTCGAGCAGATCAAGCCACCCTGGGTCTGAAGCGAGGTCGCACTTGGTCAGCGCGATCAAGCCGGCGGGAATCTCCAATAAATCCAAAATGGCAAGGTGTTCTTTTGTTTGCGGCATTACGCCTTCGTCTGCGGCGATGATAAGGAGCGCGGCGTCGATGCCCCCAACACCCGCCAACATATTTTCGATGAAATCACGGTGGCCCGGCACGTCTACGATGCCGATCTCTTCTCCGCTTGGCAAGGTGAGCCAGCCGAAGCCCAGTTCGATGGTCATTTCGCGCGCCTGCTCTTCTTTGAGGCGGTCGGGGTGTGTGCCCGTGAGCGCGGCAATTAGCGTGGATTTCCCGTGGTCAACGTGACCGGCTGTTCCGATGACTCGCATAACAATAAAATCTTTCATCCCCTCGATATACTCAGGGCGGGCTTTTCTCTCTTTGATTATGACAGAAGAAAGAGCAAAGCTAAGGTGGAAAGTTGAGGCGGTTTTCTACTTTCTACTTTCTACTTCTTACTTTTTTTCGCCGTCTTGCCGTGACCCATAATACGCTCATAGGCAGACATCCACTCGTGGGCGACGTTCATCAGTTCTTGAAGTTGCTGCTCGGTGGCGTCTGTCGTCTGGTGGACTTGGTCTTGTATGGTTTGGATCGATTCGAGGAGCGGGTCGATGCGCTCTTCCAACTTTTGCATGACGCGGCGGACATCTTTTGTGCCTTCGTCTTGTGATAGGGTGTAGCCCGTCCAGCGTTTCTGGTCATCGGCTTTGAAGGTTACCCATTCCTGCCGCAGGCGGTCTTCTGTGAGGCGCTGCATCTCGGTCACTTCGTTGATGCGTCGTTCAAGTTTTGTGTTGAGTTCGTTGTACGTTTCCTGCGCCTTCTTTGCGGAGCGCAGGGTTTCTCCAAGTTGAACGATCTGCTGATCGAGCGTTTCGGCTTGTTGTTTGACCGTGTCGAATTTTTCCTTCCACTCTTTGTACGTATGCTCGCGGTCGATCTGCGCAACGGTCTGGCTTTCGATAAATGTGGTTTGCGCTCTCTTGCGCTCGGATTCTGATAGCATGAGTTCGTTCATGCGGCTGTCGATGGTTTTCAACCCGTCTGCGCTGAGGTCCGCTTTGGCGCGCGCTTCGTCGATTCGTTTGCGAACGGCGGTCAGTTCTCCGTGCAGGTCGGCGATGCGTTTCGTTTCTTGTTTACGCGCCTCTTCAAATGCTTTTTGCGAACGGATGGCTTCGTCGGCGGCGCGCATTGCGTTATCGATCAGCGGATGGAATTCCTTGATGGCGAGTTGCAGGCGGGCGTCTTCGTTGGGCAGGGCTTTGAGTTGCCGCTTGATGTCGGTGAGGTCGGTGGCTTTTTTCAGCGCTTCGAGCGATTTCGTCAGCGGTTCCAAATCCTGAGCATGCCGCTTGATCAATTCTTTTTCGCGTTTCTCGATCCGTTTCTCGACGGTATCGATCGCCTTGTTCATATCTTCGCGCTGCTTGGCGAAGATCGAGTCGAATTGGTCCAGCCGCGCCGCGGTGGATGCAACATCGGCGATCTGTTTGTTCAGCGGCTTGATCTGTTTGGCAACCGCGTCGATGTTCCCCTCCAATGCCGCCATGCGTTCTTCGAGCGTGACAATGGTTCTGCGCGTTTTACGATGTTCGTCGTCCAGCCATGCAATGCGTTTTACGATCTGTTCAAAGTCCATGACTTCCTCCAAAATCAGGCAGGATTATACCGTAGCCATCCTAACGACCCAGATGTTCGAACATCAACGGGAGTTGCGCGAGGAAAATTTGCGCGGTCTGCGGGAACAACCCCAGGATGAAAAGCCCGATCATCCCCAGTCCAAGCATGATCATCTGTGGAAGATTTTCGCGCGGTTTCCAACTGGCGAATTCGTCTGCCATTGCCAAGACAGCCAGCGAACGCACGGCGCTCACCAAAAAACCGGCAATGCCAATACCCATCCAGATGGCAGACGTGGAGGACGCGCGCGAAATATTTTCCCAAAGCGCCAGCCGCGGCGGGAAACTTGCCAGGAGGGGGAATGCCCCCGTGGATAACGTGGCGAGGATGATCCCCGTTGCGGCAAAAGGTGTGTTCCGTAACATACCGCGCGCGGATGAGAAGCGCAGCGTTTCGGCGTTCTCCTTGATGATGGTCAGCGCGAGCGACCACAAAGCGAGCGTTAACGCGCGCGCGGGTATCAACAAAAACAAGATCGGAATGCCAAGCCGCGAATCAACGCTGAGCGCCAGGATAGAGAACCCGGTTTCTGCCACGGACGCATATGCCATGATGCGCCCGAAGTGACGTTGAAAAGCCGCCCATAGCCCGCCTGTGGTTACCATCAACAAGCCGGCGGATTGGAGCGCTGAAATGAGTTGTGGCGAGGAGCGTATCCACGAATAGCGGTCGAGGAACCCCGCGCCGAAGATGATTGTGATGGTGGGTAGAATCCATAACAGGAAGCCAACTGTAAAGGGAGGCGACTCCTCCATGAGCATGGGAATCCAGTTGTACAGGGGAAAGATCGCGAGCAGGAAGGCGAAGCCCAATCCCAGCACGGAAGCGGATTGCGCCGCGAGAGCGAGGTCGCCGGGGCTGGCTTCTACGCCGGCAAGTAACCACCCTGCGAGCAAAATGAACGGCATGGCAAGGGTTTGATAGATCAAAAACCGAACGATGCCTTTGCCGGGTGTCGTATATAAAGAGGAGAGCATTGGTATCGAGATGAGAATTGCCATTTCAATAAATAATGCCGCGTATAAGAATGGTTGTACCGCCAGCGCGGCGACCATTAAGGCGGTAATCATGAGTCCGATAGGGACCACGCGCGTTGAGCGTTCAGCCGCCAACGACCCAAAAAACCAGAGCGACGAGCCGGCGTAGATCAACGCGAGCAGCGAACCTTCGGCAGGCGAGATCAAGAGGACGCGTCCGAGTATGGATATGGATGAATCGATTTTTACGGATAATTCTCCAAACCGCAACGCTGTTTCGATGGGAATGAACTGCGCGGTAAGCGCGAGGAGCAGGGCAAGCGTTCCTCCGAGCAGGCTAACGGCGCGCGCATTGCGGATGAACAGAAGCAGGACGCCAAACCCAAATGGCGCGAGTATCCATAGCGCGGGGGCGTTCGTGGTCACGGAGTCTCCGGTTCGCGGTGTTGCGAAGCGAGCATTAGATACGAGCCGACCAGCGCAAGCCCAAGGTTGATGGTGACCAGTAGTGCAACCACCAGGGCGGAGGATTCGACAGAGGAGTAGATGATTTCAAAGCCGGCAATGACGGTAAGTAAACCCTGTGTTACGCGCAGGATTTGCGAGGTAATTCCAAGGTGGAGCAAACCCGAGCCAACCAGCAACAATCCGCCTGCGGTGACTGCCATGCCGGCGTCTGCCATGATGTTGTTTACAGCGGGTGTTGCGCCTGCTACGATCAAGACAACCATCCCTGCGGCAAACAGACTGAACAGCCTTCCCCGGGGCCAGAGATTTTCCTCCGTATCATCTTCTCGCAAGTCAGACCGCGTCATGCCGAGGATGGCGGAGGACATCCACCCTGTCACTACTTTGACGGAAGCCATGCCAAGCGGCAAATGGGGAAGGAGCAGGATGAACATAGCGAGATATTGCGCGGCAAGGAAAATGATGCCGATTCGCCAATCTCGCGCGATGAGCAACCCTACCGATGTGATGAGAACAATGATGACCGCGACCCAGACAAGGATATTCATCTCAAGGGATCCTTTGAGTGAAGAAGGAGATGAACAAGGCGAGGAAGAGTAGTGTCCACATAATTCCACTGTCGCCTTCGAGGATGTTCGAGAAGATGTTGCTCAACCTGCCTAATTGACGATATATATTCCACACGGATTGATATAGCCAATCGAGCCACGTCAGGTTGGCGGGGCGCACCCAGTGGGCGCGGACCGGGTTGAGGATGCGAATCCGCGGAGCGAACCAGGTCAAGCCGAAAGTGAGGGCAGAGGCGGCAAGTCCCGCGATCACGTTGCCGAATTGAAACGAGCCGTTCCAGCCGAACCATCCTAAGAAGACGATCATCGCCAACAGCAACATAATTCCGACAGGGTAGATGTTTTTCCCCCAAAGCGGTTGATCTTCGTAATATTCGCGCGATGCGGGCGGGCGAAGAATGTGTCGGATAAACCCGGAAACCAGCATGGCTTGCGCAAGCAGAAGCGGAAGCCATGCCAGGAAGAAGCCGGTTCCGCCGGACCATCCGCTGGCGGTCAGTGAAAATGGGAGCGCGGAAATTCCGAATACGGCGACCCATAGCGAGCGGGTGAGCCATTTGTTCGGCTCCGAAGATAAAAATAAAACGCCGCCGCATAGGATGAGCGCGCAACTCCACGCCGCCGCGCCGATGAGATTTGCGCGCAAGGCGGCGGCAACTGCCAGCGAGCCAACACCGATCAACCAGAACGGCCGCCCTGTTAGTTCATCCGGGGCGCGCAACCACATCCACCCGCCGTATAACGCGGCGAAGGCGATGAGCATCAGCATGTAGGGGGTGAGAGGCGAGACGATACTGCCGGCGGGAATGCGCGCCAGTAAAATGAGGCTGGAGCCGGCGGAGATCATCCGCAGTACCGTGCCAAAGCCTCGGCGTAATGCGGATCTGCCGGGATATGGCAGATGCAAAGGTAGAACGCCGATCCGCAATGCCGCGGCAAGCGGGAGGAATAAAGAGGCTTGGGAGGTCAAAGCGTGGAAATCCAACGTAGTTCCTTGGGCCGCGCTCGCCACATTTGCCCAGAGCAAAACCATGGTGCCTGTAACGCGCGATGCGAACGAAATCACGACTCGTTCTCCCAGTGTTGGTTCCTCGACAAAGCGTAGTTGAACGATGAGATCGACGAGATCGATCGCCGCCCAGATCAACGCCAGAGTGACCGGGTTATCAGCGACAGCGGCAAGCGCGCCTAACGAGGAAAGTACGAGCGCGCCAACCCAACTCAACGCGCTGGGAAAGTTACTCCTGACCACCGATGTGATAATCACCGATAACGTGAGCGTGAGCATGCTTAATGCAAACGCCCAAGCGATAGGGTCGATGACAAAGGTTGGCGATTGTGAAAACAACGAAACGGGTTGCCAGATCAAGAACTGCAAACGATCTGTCTTGTTGATCCATGCGAACACGCTTGCCCACGCCAGAAACGCGCCAACAACGGCAATCAACCAAGTGTAGCCGGCGGCGGGCAGAAAGACCCGCGCGCTCAACACAAGCAGCGCGGTAATGAGAAGGATGCCAACTGTGATGAGAATAAACATGTAGCGGTAATTTTATCAGGTTTGCCCCGCGTGACTCCTTTGTGAAGCGGCGCCGTTCGCGCCGCGATTTTGAGATTCCCTCTATGTTCTTAATGGTCTCTGTGACAAAGAGAACTGTAACGCGCAAGTTTCGCCACTCGCTCTCTTTGATAGGAAATTGAAACGAGCAGGATTTGCATCATCACCCATTTGTTGTAGAATCCCGCCATGCGCTTCTTACACATCGTCGTCATCTCCGCGTTGCTTTTTCTTACAGGATGCAACGCGGCGGCAGAAAACGTCTCAGCGGAAGAAATCTCATCCCCAACGCCTGTTCAACTTCCGACGAACGCCGTTTCAGCCGCCCCCAATTCTGATTCGGCTCCCACGCCGGCCGACCCGCCCACGCTGACCCCGCTTCCCTCCACGCCGACCCCGTTCCTTATCATGCCGGAATACATCCCTGCCGATGCGATGGTGCCAGTTTTCACCGTGACCACAACTCTGAACCCATTAACCGGCTTGCCGCCCTCCGACCCGGCGTTGTTGCAACGTCGCCCGATGGCGATCAAAGTGGCGAACTATCCGCGCTATATGCGCCCGCAATCCGGTCTGACGCTTGCCGACCAGGTTTTTGAATATTACATCGAAGACGGCTTGACGCGTTTTATCGCCGTCTTTTACGGCAACGATTCAGAATGGGTGGGACCCGTTCGCTCAGGGCGTTACTTCGACGAGCACGTGCAACGCATGTATCACGCCTTTCTGGTTTTTAAATTTGCCGACCCGCGCGAGCTGGGGTATTTTCAAGGGAGTGAATTTGCCGATCTTCTTCTCACGCCGACAAACGGATCGTGTCCGCCCTTCCATTTTTTGACCGAACGCGAACAGACGGTCGAGCCGTATAACAATTCATACTTCAACACCACCCTCATGGAAGATTGCGCCTTGCGCGGCGGAAAAGATAACTCGCCCCAGGTCATCCGCGACGGATTGTTCAATACCACGTCCCCGGCGACGGGGCTGGCCGGCATAAAGATCTCCACCTTTTATTCCGTCGACTCGTATCATTACTGGCTGTATAGCCCGCAAGACCAGCAATATTACCGCTATCAAGAAATCGCCGATACCCGCGACGGCAAAGAAGGCTCCTATGCTCCGCTTGTGGACCGGGTTACATCACAGCATGTTCATGCGGCAAACGTGGTTGTTTTGCTTGCCTATCACTCGTTTGCCAATGAATACGATGAAGATGACGAAGTCTTCAAGATCGACCTCACAGGTTCCGGTGAAGCGTACGTTTTCCGCGATGGGATAGGGATACCGGCAAAATGGTACCGGACAAACCCAGACCAGCCGCTCTACTTCGCCGCGCTGGACGGCTCGCCCATTTACCTGCGACCGGGCATCACATTTTACGAAGTGATCGGATCGCGGTCATTTGCGGAACAAGCCGGCGGCGAATGGAGTTTTCAACACGACCCGCCATAAACGGCGTATCATTGAGCCATGCCTGCCTTTCAACTCACCACCCTCTCTCAATCATCCCTGCAAGATTACGCGGACTGCGCGCGGCGATTCCAACTCCGCTATGTGGAGCGGCTCGCCTATCCCGCCGTCGAGTCGGAGCCTGCGCTGGAAAACGAACAGCATCAGCGCGAAGGGGAATTTTTTCATCGTCTCGCTCAACAATATCTGGTTGGGATTCCGAACGAGCAAGTAAGCAAACTGGCGAACACTCCGAACCTGCAACGCTGGTGGGAGAATTTTTCAAATGCAAAAGACCTGGCAGGTTTTAAAAACTTGTCAGGTCTCTACCCCGAAGCCACCCTCTCCGCGCCGCTTGGAAATTTTCGCTTGCTCGCCAAATATGATCTCATCGCGATTCAAGAAAATAAAGTAACGATCTATGATTGGAAGACCTATCGCAAACGTCCGCGCAACGAATGGCTTGCCGCGCGGATGCAAACCCGCGTCTATCGCGCACTGCTCGTCCATGCGGGCGCGCATCTCAACGGCGGTCGTCCCTTCGAACCTGAACAGATCGAGATGGTCTACTGGTTCGCGGATTTCCCCAACGACCCCGCGCGATTCGCGTACACGTCTGCGCAATATAAACGGGATTGGGATCTACTCCTCAAACTTGCGGATGAAATTCACTCCGCCTCTCTCTACCCTCTAACTGACGACGCCACCCGCTGCCTTTACTGCCCTTACAGATCGTACTGCGAGCGTGGAGTCCGCGCGGGGGATGTGGGTGATGCCGAAGCGGAGACCGAAGCGGAAGAATTGTTCGATGTCAACTTCGAGCAGGTTGGGGAAATTGCGTTTTGAAGCGTGGGACAAATTTAAATTTGTCCTACGGCGCATACACCCCAATATGATTCGCAACGGGGCGTTCTCTGCCGGGGATGTAATTATCAATCGGGGAATTCAGGATCACAGGCTCGCCATTCTCACCCTCGACCACCATCGTGGACGACCCTCCCCCATCAAGACTCATCGCAGTGTAAACACCGTGATCTATCAGCAGTTGCGCAAGGTCGGCAAAGGTGATGCCCGCGCTATAAAACGGCTGGCGCCCATCCACGACGATGAGATACACATAACGTCCGTTTTTGTTCAATCCAATCGCCGTGCGCGGATCGAGTTCGGAGTCGTTGAGTCCGGGCGCTGGTTGACCTTGTAACACCAACATTCTGTCGCCAGAGATCGCGTTGTAGACTCGGTTCGGCTTGTCGTTGAAGCTGAACACGTTACGGCGGCTGATGTACAACACAGGGCGTTCTCCTTCGTCTAGTTCGATACCTTTCCAATAATCGTCGCCATTCGATGCGGTGAACCCCAGCGGCGCGACAGGATCGCCCGCGTGCGGATAATAATCCGCTGGACCGCGCGACCACCATGGAGTAAATCCATCGCCGTTGACGGCGATCTGCAAACTAAACTCATCGAGGAATTGTGATGTCGTCCGCGCGTTCAACGGCGTTTCACTCTTCGAGTCGGCGGGCGTGATGAGGAATTGAATCCCCTTCGTCTTTGTGTCAATCTTGATGATGTGCGCGATCATCGCGTTGGGAAAATATCTGGCAACGCGCTGGTACGTCACGCCGTCGTAGAGGGTTTCCTTGGTGGGAATTGGCGCAGGTCTATTCCGCCCGACGAAAACGAAATACGCCGCGATGAACACACCAACCGCCACGATGATCGCAACGCTAACCCTTGCGATTTTTCTTTTCTTCATAGTTGAGATTCTCAAGCAACACCAATTACTAATTACCACTTACCACTTACCACTTACCACTTACTGTTTACTGATCACTGATAACTTTTCACTCACCCTACACAATCACTTCCTCCTCCGCCAGCCTCATCGTCTTGAACGACTCAATTGCCACCTCCAGCATGGACGTGTCGGGTTCGCGCGTGGTGAGGGATTGCAAAGCAAGATTCGGTTTGATGATGAAACGCACGAAGGGATTGGTCAAGTTGTTGGCGGTCCAGCGGATAAATTCAACCGCCAGACCCGCGATGACTGGGATCAACAAAACGCGGCTCGCAAGCCGCCACCAAAACTCCATGTCACCGAACAGGCTATGCACGAGAATGGATAACAGAACAAAAGTCAGCATGAACGCTGTTCCACAGCGCGGATGTTCCAACGGAAATTTCGCCACGTTCTGCGGGGTGAGTTCCACACCCGCTTCATAGGCATTGATGGTCTTATGCTCCGCGCCGTGATAGCCAAACAGGCGTTTGACATCGGGCATGAATCCGATTCCCCAAATGTAGCCGACGAGCAGGACGAGCCGCACCAGACCTTCAAGCAAGTTGTGAGCGAGGTTGTGCCAGCCGAGATAATGTTCAGCCGCGCCACCCACGCTGGCGGGAAGAAGTATAAATAACGCGACCCCAATCGCCAGCGAACTGCCAAGGGTGAGGTACAACGCGGGACCTTCGAGTTTTTCTTCCTCGCCCGTTTGTGTGTTCGCAGAAATGGTCAACGCGCGCATCCCCAAGCCGAGCGCGTCCCACAACAGGATCGTGCCGCGCAAAAAGGGGATCTTCGCAATGCGCGAGCGATAGACCGCCGCGAGACTTTCCGTGTGAACGACGATGCTGCCGTCGGGCGCGCGCATGGCAATGGCGAACGCTTTTTGTCCGCGCATCATCACGCCTTCGATAACGGCTTGTCCGCCGTAGGTAATGATCTTATCTTCCATGAATTCCTTGTAGGGGCAGGGTTCCCCTGCCCTGTTCTTAGAATGAATCACAAAGGGGCGGGGAGACCCCGCCCCTACGGTTTATTCGAGGTTATACATCGTATGGATCAACGCATCAATGCCTTTGCGCCACGTGGGCAGGTGCAACTTCTCGTTCGGCGAATGCGCGTTATCTTCAGGCAGACCGAAGCCGGTCAACACCGAATCCACGCCAACATATTCCTGCAATTGGACGACAACGCCGATCGAGCCGCCCTCGCGTTTGAACAGCGGACGTTTGCCCCACGCTTGTTCGAGTCCCTTCGCCATTGCCTGCACGCCCATACTGTCGCGTTCGGTGATCGCCGCGCCGGAGCCGGTGATGACCTTCACCTCATAGCGGATCGTCTTCGGCGCGTTCGCCTTCATATATTTGACCATCGCCTTCTCGATCATCTCCGGCGTTTGATCCGGCACAAGGCGGCAGGATATTTTTGCCATCGCCCACGCGGGGAGGACGGTCTTCGATCCTTCGCCGGTGAAGCCTGACAGCAAGCCATTGACCTCCAGCGTCGGGCGAATGGATACCCGCTCTTCGGGCGTGTACTCCGCTTCGCCCCACAACGCCGGCACGCCGGTCATGTTGACGATATCTTTCGGCTTGATCGGCAAGCGAGCGATCTCTGCGCGTTCGGCTTTGCCCGCTTTACGCACCTTGTCGTAAAAGCCCGGCAACGTGATGCGTCCTTTTTTGTCGTGCATACCCGCGACCAATTCGACGAGCGCTTGCGCGGGGTTGTGAATTGTGCCGCCGAACAAGCCTGAATGCAGATCGCGGTTGGGGCCATAGACGCGAATCTCGAAGTATGCAAGTCCGCGCAAGCCGTATGTGATGGTGGGTAAGTCCGAACCGATCATGCCCGCGTCGGGGTTGATGCAGAAATCGGCTTTCAGCAGATCCTTATTTTTCTTGATGAACTCTTCAAGATTTTTCGAGCCGATCTCCTCTTCGCCCTCGATCAGCCATTTGATATTCACCGGCAACCCGCCTGTACGGATAATGGATTCAACCGCCTTCATCGAAGCGATTACTTGTCCCTTCATATCGGATGAACCGCGCGCGAATAAATTTTCTCCGCGCACCTCGGCTTTGAACGGATCGGTCGTCCACAGTTCGAGCGGGTCAACGGGTTGCACATCGTAGTGACCGTAGATGAGGACGGTCGGCGCGCCCTTCCCCGCTTTGAGAGACTCGCCGTAGACTGCGGGATGCCCACCCGTCGGCATGACGCGCACGTTGTCCATCCCCAATGCTTTCAGTTGAACGGCAGTCCATTCTGCACAGCGGAGCGTATCCGCGTTGTGTTCGGGGCTGGTCGAGATCGAGGGAATCGCGAGGAACTCCTTTAACTCTTCGATGAAGCGCTCATTGTTCTGGTGAGCATAATCGAGTGCGGTTTGTCGTGGGTCGGTCATGGTGTTCTCCAAATTATATTGTAGTGGCGACTTAAGTCGCCCTTACACATAACGACTGAAGTCGTTACTACGCTTTTTACGGCGAGGGAGTAGCAGTTCCCTGTTGCAACGCGCGGCGGGTCAACAAATACCATTGCGTGAACGTGGCGAAGCGGTCGCTGGGATCGTACAACGGCGCGACTTGCACGCCCTGCACTTGCGCGTCCACGCCATAGGAGTACACGGGAATATATAGCGGCAATGCGGGTAATTCCTTTGCAAAGATCACCTGAAAGTTGCGATACAAACGCGTGCGCAACGAATAATCGGCAGTGACGCGCGCCTGCTCGAGGTATTCGCTGGCTGGACGGTTATCCCACCCGGAGTAGTTTTGTCCGCTGGCGGCTTCGGCTTGATGCCAGAACGGATACGGGTCGGGGTCGGGGGTGCGTGAAAGGTTGAGGTCCACGAGAGCAGATTGATAGGCGCGTGAAGCGAGCGAGTTCAAGACGAGCTGGTCGTAGGGCATCGCCTGCAATTCCACACGGACGCCGATCTTTGCCCATTGCGTTTGAATCGTTTCGGCGATCTGAGAGTGAAGCGCATCGTCTGGGTGAAGCATTGTGAACTTCATCGGCACGCCATCCTTCGAGCGCGTTTCGCCTCCGCCGGCGGGAATCACGTAGCCCTCCGCTTTGAGGATGGACGCGGCGGTTTCAGGATCGTATTCGAAATGGTCGGTGCCGTCAAAAAATGCCCATGAACTCGGCAAGATCGGGCTGTGGGCGATGATCGCCTGTCCTTGTAGAAATTTGTTGACGATGGTGGAGCGATTCAGTCCCAGCATGAGAGCGCGCCGCACCTTGGCATCCTGTAAAAAGGTCACTTCAGGATTGTTGAGGTTGAAAAGCACGAAACTCATCTGAGGTAGTTGGCTGGTATACACCGCAAGGTTTGGTTCTTCAAGAGCGGCTAGCAGGGAATCACCCGTAAGGCGGCTGACCGCCAACACATCGCCTTGATTGTAGGCATCCAATGCGTCGGCAGATGTTTCGTAGTAGCGGAATACCACTTGCTCAATGTAGGGCGCGGCGTTGTAATATTTTTCATTGATCGTCAACACCACGCCAGTGATTTGATTCCCCTCCACAATGAGGTGATCGAACTTATACGGGCCCGTGCCAACCGGCTGGATGTTGAATTGCGCGTCTGGCATTTGCTCCGGCGGAATCGACTCGAGCAGGTGTTTCGGCAAGACGCCAAAAGTCAGATAATCCATGAATGGAACGTACGGCTCGGGGAGTGTGAACTTGAGGTTTTTATCATTGAGCTTTGCGACTTCAATACGCCCCCAAAGGTCCTTGATGTCCTGCGGCACAAGCGACCCGGCGCTTTTCATCCGCTCGATCGTGAAGAGCACATCGTCGCTGGTGACCGGAGTTCCATCGTGCCAAGCCGCGTTCGCGCGGATCGTAAAGTTGTACACAGTGCCATCCGGCGCCACGCCCCATGCCTCCGCCAGATCGGCGCGAGGGATACCATGCTCATCAAAGCGGACAAGCCCGCTGAAGATGAGCCGGTTCACGTCGCGGTCGGCGGAGTTGTTCCAGTCCAGCAGCGGATTCAACCGCCCCAACGACCCTATCAGCGCCTCGGTATACACGCCTCCTTGTTCCGGTTGCGAGACGATCGGCCCGCCTACGGTCGTATCCTGCGATTGCTGACTGACTAGCAACACAGCCGCGATCACCAGGGTGACGAGTACCACCAGGATTTGCCAGCGTAATTGTTTCATGCTTGGGGAAATTTGGTCATGCAAAAATAAAGGCTCGTTCTACCTCGCGCGCTCTGCCGCGCGGATTCAAACGGGCCCTTTGAGAGAGTGAGCGTTTGCTTACGATATGATCAAGAGCGCGATCACAAGCCCGAAGAAAATAACGCTCAAGACAATTGTGACCCAGAATAATGTGCGCTCGATGCCGCGGCGGGCGGTGAAGACACTGCCTACATCGGCGCCGGTCAAGCCGCCAAGCCCCGCGCCCTTGCTCTGCAGGATGACGCTGGTGATAAGAAGCACTGAGATTATAATCAGCGCATAGTCCAAATATACTTCCATGAAATACTGCCTCCTTTTATTAAGCGGGGTCATTATACCCGCTGGGCGGAAAATACGTCAAACACTGGGCTTGAACCCTTGCCAAGGTTTGAAACCTTCGCAAGGGTGTTGTTTATGAGGTTTCATGCGCGAAATAATCGTCAATTTACACATGCACACGCGCTACTCCGACGGGAGCGGCACGCACAAGGATATCGCCAACGCCGCGATCCAAACCGGGCTGGATGCGGTCATCGTGACGGATCACAACGTGCTCGTCCGCGGCGTGGAAGGATACTACCGCGTCGGACCACGGGGAGTCCTGCTTCTCGTTGGACAGGAAGTCCACGACCAAGCCCGCGCTCCCCAAAAGAATCACCTCCTCATCTTTAACGCCGAGCGCGACCTCTCTGCCCTCGCCGAGAATCCGCAGACACTCATCAACGGAGTCCGCGACGCGGGCGGGATCTGTTTCATTGCCCACCCCAAAGACCCCGAAGCCCCCGCCTTCTATGAAACGGACATCTCATGGGAAGACTGGGATGTGCAAAATTTCACCGGCATCGAACTCTGGAACGGGTTGAGCGAACTCAAAACGGTCGTGCCGACAAAATTGCACGGCTTGTTCTACGCATTTTTTCCGCAGTTCATCGGCTACAACCCGATCCGCGAAACATTGAGTCGCTGGGACGAATTACTCTCGCACGGACGTCCCATCGTTGCCATCGGCGGCTCAGACGCGCACGCCATGCACATGAGCATGGGAGCGTTGCATCGCGTCATCTTCCCGTATGAGTTTCACTTCAAGACGATCAACACGCATGTATTTATCCCACAGCCGCTGACGGGAGACGTCCCCACCGACAAGAAAATGATCTACGACTCGCTCGCCGCAGGACGATGTTTCGTCGCGTACGATCTGCCCGCACCGACAAAAGGATTCACCTTCAAAGCCAAGGGACTCAACCAATCCGCGATCATGGGCGAGGAGATTTCCGTCAAAGGCGGGGTGACGTTACACGCGCACACGCCAATTCCATCGGATATTCATCTCATCAAAGATCGTCAACGAATCGGCGTGTGGAAAAACTCCTACGCCGCCACGCACAACGTCAACGAGCCTGGCGTCTATCGCGTGGAAGTCTATCGAAGTTACCTCGGCAGAAAACGCGGCTGGGTGTTCAGCAATCCCATTTATGTGAGATAGCAAAAAAATATTTACCGCTAAGCGCGCGAAGCGCACCAAGAATAATAAACATGACTTACGCAGGTCAAAATCTTTTGCCGCGAATTACACGAATTATCACGAATTTTTTAATCAATTCGCGTGAATTAGCGAAATTCGCGGCTTGGTCTCGGGGTTTTGCTTAAGTCCTAATAAAGTTTTTCTTCGCGGTCTTAGCGCCCTTCGCGGTTAAAAGCCCTTATGCCTCAATTTCCATTTCATCGCCTCGTTGTGATCGGCACGACGAGTTCGGGCAAATCCACGCTCGCGGAAAGAATCGCCACGCGATTCGACCTCACCTTCATCGAACTCGACGCGCTTCACTGGGAACCGAACTGGCAGGAGGCTCCGCTCGACGTGTTCCGCGAACGCGTCCGCGCGGCGACTCAGGCTGAACGTTGGATCGTGGCGGGAAATTACAGCGTCGTCCGCGATCTGGTGTGGACAAGAGCCGAAGCGGTCATCTGGCTGGATTATCCTTTCTTGCTGGTTCTGAATCAACTCACCCGCCGCACCTTCAATCGCTGGTGGACTCAAGAACTTTTATGGGGCACGAACCGCGAACCGTTTTGGGTTCACTTCAAATTTTGGTCGAAAGATTCGCTTTTCCATTGGCTGTTCGCAACCTATTGGCGCAGAAAGTGGGAAACGCCAAAATTGTTGTCCATGCCAGAACATCGGCATTTGAAATTGATCCATTTCAAAAATCCGCGTGAGGTGGAAGCATGGCTGGAAAGACTATAATAAAATTACAAGCATGTCACCCTGAGTGGCGCCTCGCGCCACGAAGGGTCTCTTATGTCGTGGTAGAGATGCTTCGCTCCGCTCAGCATGACATGTAATGTGAAATACTTATACAATTTGAGGAATCATCAATGGAATATCGCAATCTCGGCAAGGCAGGAGTGAAAGTATCCGCCATTGGAATCGGATGCAACCAGTTCGGCGGCAAAGTGGACGCAGCTGGGACGAAAGCCATCGTCCATCGCGCGTTGGATGAGGGCATCAATTTTTTCGACACGGCGAACGTGTACAGCAACGGCGCATCGGAGGAATTTCTCGGCGCGGCGTTGAAAGGCGAAAGGGAGCGCGTCGTGGTCGCGACGAAAGTCCGCTTCAAAATGGGCGAAGGACCGAACGATGTCGGCGCGTCGCGGTATCACATCCTGAACGCGGTCGAGGCGAGTCTGCTGAGGCTTGGGACAGATCACATTGATCTGTATCAAATTCACGCGTGGGACGAATCGGTTCCCATCGAGGAGACTCTGCGCGCGCTCGACGATCTCGTCCGCGCGGGCAAAGTCCGTTACATCGGCGCGAGTCAATTTTCGGCGTGGCAATTGGCGCACAGCAACACGCTCGCCGAGATGATGGGCTGGGAGCAATTCGTCACGATCCAAACGCATTACAACTTGCTCGAGCGCGACGCCGAGCGCGAACTCATCCCCTATTGCGCGTGGACGAACGTGGGCATCCTGCCGTATTTTCCGCTTGCGGGCGGTCTGCTCACTGGAAAATATACGCGCGGCGAAGCGCCTCCCGAAGGATCGCGCGGCACGTTCAGCCCGTATGTGAAGAATCGACTCACCGATGCGAACTTCGACAAACTGGATGCGCTCCGCTCTTTTGCCGACTCGCGCGGACACACGCTTCACGACCTCGCTTTTAGCTGGTTGCTCAGTAAGCGAACGATTCCATCCGTCATCGCGGGCGCGACGACTCCCGAACAGGTCAGCGAGAACGCGAAGAAGGTCGAATGGAAATTATCCGATGAAGATTTGGCTGAGTTGAAAAAGGTGTTGTAGGAATATGTTCACAACGAAAATCTTATCGAGCGATGATCTCCATCTTTTACTCAACGCCGCGGACAATGTCTTCGACAATCCCGTAGACGAATCCCTCGCGCGCGAATTTCTCGCGGACCCGCGTCATCACATTGTTGTTGCGCTGGTTGACGGCACAGTGATTGGCTTCGCGTCTGCCGTTCACTACATTCACCCCGATAAACCGCCCGAGTTGTGGATCAACGAAGTCGGCGTCGCGGCGTCACATCAAGGCAAGGGAATTGGCAAGGCGATCATGAATGAAATGTTGAAATTGGGAAAGGGACTCGGCTGTGTCAACGCATGGGTACTGACCGACAAAAACAACGCCGCCGCGAATGGGTTGTACGAGTCGGTTGGGGGAAGTTTTTCTGAAGAAGAAACGGTGATGTACGAGTTTAAGACGACCGAGGAGCAGGATGGATTGAGAATATAATTGATAGAGATAAGACGTTATGCAGCATTTTGGTTGTAGAAGATGAATATTTAAGATTGCAAGCACAAAAGTGAAGCGGATGTTTTAAATCGTTAAATTTACAAAACAGGTATATACATAATATATGGAATTCCTGAATTTAGTAACAACAGGCAAGAATTCCTGGTGGCGCTATCTATTAGCGTTTATTTTAATTTTCCTGTGCTTTCTCGCGGGTTTTCTGTTTACATTCGTCTTTGAAATACTAAATTTTATCAATTTGCCAAATATTACTTTTGATTCTGACGAGTTTATTATTACAGGCATTGGTCCTTTTGGTTACTTTTTGCCAATGATAGTTATCTATGCCATTACCATCATTGGCGTATTCCTTTGTGTGCGCTTCTTACATAAAAGACGCCCATTGACCTTAATTACATCCAAAGCTTATTTTTCCTGGAAGATTGTTTTTATAGCCTTTACCGGCTATCTTTTTTTCTCATTGATCGAAACTGGCTATCATGTTTGGAACCAACCTCATTTTTACAAGTTCAACCAAGTTGAGATTGCCAAGTTGGCGAATTTCACGATCGGCTTCCTGATATTTTTTAGTTTGCAGGCTTTATTAGAGGAATTGATACACCGCGGCTACTTGTTACAATTAAGCTGGCTGGTGTTACGGAATAAGTATCTTGCCATTGCAGCCTCTTCACTTCTTTTCATGTGGGGACACACAGCGACTAATGTTTACACTTTGCTATATTTTCTTGGAGTAGGGGTTATTTTAGGATTAATGGTTGTGTTAACCAATGGATTAGAAATTCCTCTCGGCGTCCATTTTGCTCATAATTTTTGGACTGTTTTTATTGTGTATGACCCTTCCATACCTGAAGAATATAACGCGGGCTTGCTCATTAACACAGTAAGCGCCGCTCGGTCGGGAGATTTATTAGATATTCTTTTTACCGCCCTAAAAGCGTTTTTCATTTATATTGTTATCAACAAAGTCGTCAAAGATAAAAACGTGGATGCCTAGTTAATAGTCAAGCGTCACCCAGCACAGCGAACAGCGATGAGCTACGGCTTCGAGAAGTATTTTGCGAAACACGGCTTAAAGTTTTTCACGTTCTTGGGTTCTTGTCTACGCTCGCCCGCGCGTACATAGCGCAAGCAGTTGCTTTAATGCTTCCTCAACCGAATCACCAACCGCGTGAGACCGAACGCGGCTAGCAATACCAACCCTACTGCCACCTCAAACGCGAGCCTATTGATCCGAATCACCAAGCTCAACAGCGCGATGCCAAACCCCAATGCGGCGACGATGGCCGTCCGCGTCAGGTGGCGACGTTCCATGCCGCGAATATCATCCGTCGGGGCGGCGTAGCTGAGGCGGCGGGCAAAATCGGAGAGGTCCCAGCCGAGCAAACCGCCGAGCGCGCCGAGAAGCATCCAGATCGTGGTGAAGTTATTCCACACACCATACGCCGCGCCGAGAATCGCGATAGCGAACGCCAACGAGGAAACCCAATACAGTTTTCGCCAGTGCGAGAGAATCCAAACGATGCCGAGCAGGACGAACCAGCGCGCGGGATCAATCATGCCGGCTTGTGAGAATCCGTAGGCAAGCGAGGCGCAAGCAAGGATCACACTGAGGACAAAAGCAATGAGAGTCAATTCAACCTCAATAGAGTTGCAAGTTGCAAGTTACAAGTTGCAAGTTACGAGATACGCAATACGCGGTGCGAAGTATAGTACTGCTTAATGCGTACTGCGTAAAAAACCGGGTGGACGACTCAGCTTCCGCTTCACAACCTGATCGAACGGTTCCGCCACGTCCCAATCCAACACTTGAATCCCTGCGCGCTGTATTTTTTGCAAGAGTATGGCGCGTTCCATGCGAATGACCCGAGCGGCGAGCTCTACATTTTTATTCTTCGGCAGGTACGATAACTCAAACTTCACCGGGTTCGGGCAGACGACCAGCACCTGATACCCTCGCGCGCGCAATTGCACCAACGGACTCAAGTCATCCTCGTGCAATGGCGAGACCAGGATGATCTGAGACTCTGGCGGAAACAACCGCGTCGGCAAATGTTCGAGATCGGCAAACACGTTACTGCCGCCGGGACGCGCGTGCGCCAGCGAAAACAAGATTTTCTCGCGTTGAAATTTTCCATAGCCCGGGATCGTCCACCGCAAAAACGCCGCATACACCAGCAAGCCCACGCGGTTCCCCTGCGCGAGCAGGGCGTCGCTCAATGCCGCCGCCGCTTGCACCGAATATTCGAACAACGAATGCCCGCGCGAAAACTCATTCGTTCGTAAACGCCCATCCAAAATGACGCCCACATCGGCGGCGCGTTCCTGCTGAAATTCATTCGCGTACAGCATATCCGCATCCGCATGATGCGCGCTTGCCCGCCAGTTGATGGCGCGCGGAGAGTCGCCGGGCTGATATTCGCGGACGCCAAAGAATTCTGTGCCTGAGCCGCCAACGCGCGCGGGAATCATCCCCGCGTAAACTCTCGTCCGACGCGGACGGATTGCCACGTGACGGAGACGAGTCACCGGCGGGAAGATGAACAACTGTCCCTTCGCCTCCAACTCGACAGTGCGGCTGGTCGTCCGTAGGAAATCGTTGACCTGCGCCCGCACGGATTCAAACCCGTAGCCCCCGCGCGGTCCCGCCACGCGATAACTAAACGTGAACGATGAATCTTTCCGCAGGCGAATCAGATGTCCCGTGTGCCCGAAGCGCTGTCCTGAGCCTGTCGAAGGGCGGAGGGTTAAATCCGCCGGTAAAAAATCTTCGATCAACACTTCGTCGAGGGAGTCGCCGCGATTGACGACCGTCACCGTCACGGTCACTTCAGCGCCGGGCGATGCGCGCTCCGCGCTAAGATGCCGCGTGGCTTCGAGGTTGACTGTGTCGGGAGAAAATAAAAATCCCGCGAGCAGATAGATCACAAGAGGGAGCGCAAGCGCGATGAACTCGCCGCGCACAGTGGCAATACCTGCCAGCAGAAGGCCGTATGTGATGAAGCCGAGAAGCAAAGACCGGGGCATAACTATAGACTACCAAACTATCAAACTATCAAACTATTTAATAACCGGCACCGGCGTCTTCTCCAGCGCGTCGCGGATGACATCGTCGCTGACCGAGCGCGACATCCAGTATTCGGGTTGGAGGATCACGCGGTGGGCGAGGATGGGCGCGGCATAGCGTTTGATATCGTCGGGGATGATAAAGTCGCGCGCGGCGAGCGCGGCATTGGCGCGCGCCATCTTGAGGAAAGCCAGCGACCCGCGCGGACTGGCTCCCACTGCCACGCGGCGGTCGATGCGTGTGGCATGGACAAGGGTCGCGATGTAACTTTCAAGATCGGCGTCCACGTGAACCGACTCGACCGCTTCGCGTAATTCCAGCACTTGTTTTGCTTTCGCGATCTCGCGCAACTCCACTTCATCTTGCTTGCGTTCGCGCCGCCGTTGCAAAATCAATTTCTCCTCTTCGAGCGTGGGGTGACCCACCGTAAGTTTCAACATAAAGCGGTCGAGTTGCGCTTCGGGGAGCGGGAAAGTCCCCTCATATTCGATGGGGTTTTGCGTGGCAAGCACGAGGAACGGTTCAGGCAGGGGCAGTGATTCGCCATCGATGGTGACGTGTCCCTCCTGCATGGCTTCGAGTAATGCCGATTGGGTTTTCGGCGAGGCGCGGTTGATCTCGTCGGCGAGCACAATATTGGCGAACACCGGTCCTTTGCGTAGTTCGAATTTATTTTTTACGCGGTTGAAAATGTACCCGCCTGTGATGTCGCCGGGCAGAAGGTCGGGCGTGAATTGGATGCGCTTGAAATCCAGCCCGAGCGCTTTGGCGAAACTGCGCGCAATGAGCGTTTTGCCAAGCCCGGGAAAATCTTCGAGAAGCATGTGCCCGCCCGCCAGCACAGACGCCATCATCATTTCGAGCAGGGCGCGTTTGCCCACCACCGCGCGTTCCACCTCGGCAATGATCTGATTGCCAATCATCGATACTTTTTTTATGTCTGCCACGTTGACTCCACGAGTGAGATGACCGTCACGTTATACATGACCGTCCAAGTGTTGCGATTCAAGAAACTCCACCGCTTCTTTCACGTGTAGATCAAGCGGGTTTTTTTTAGGTTGTGAAAAATAATCCCACCTCGCAATCGGGAAGTCTGCAAACGAACCCTGCAACCCGCGTTCGAGATATTGCCGCACTTCATCGGGCGGTTCCCAGCCTTCGCCGGCGAGCGGCGCAAACAGGGAGCGCGGTTTTCCATGTTCGCGCAGGGAAAGCAGTTGATGCGCCAACTTGCCGAGGCGGTTCGCCACCATCCACTTGAAGTAGGTTCCTTGATTCGATTTCTCCAATGCTCGCGCGAGACTTTCCACGCCTCCGCGTTCCTCGCGCTGGAGGTCGATCTTTCTTCCGTTCGGCTTGATCTCCGGTAGGAGGCTGATTCCCAGAACGAGCAGGGTAACCAGCACGATGCCGATCCACCAAAACGATTGGTCGATGGAGCGGTAAAACAACCCGAGCAACCAAAACACGTAGGCAAGCGGAATCACCACAAGGTGATACACCGCCTCGCGGAACGGAAATGCCAGCAGGGCGGCGATGACTGTAATGATAATCAGCGCCGCAAGGTTACGGCGGGTCATGCCGGTTCCCCGCAGTGTTGCAAAATGGAAGTGAGACACGCCACGGCTTCGTTCACCATGTTCGGATTCGATCTTTGCCCGCCATAACGAACCGACTCGAAGAGCCGTGTCAGCGCGCGCACCGCGTCGGAGGGGATGCCTTCCGCTTCCAGGCGTGAGGCAAATTCACTCGGGGTCATCGAAGCGTTTCGGTTCAGGTTTTTGCGATGTGAGACCGCATCACTCATCCGATAGTAGCAGTTGAGAATCACATCGGACGATTCTCTGCCTGCGGATAAATCCAGAATGGAGGTGCGGGCGATCTTTGCGATCTTTGTTTTTGAAATATCGGACGATGGGGCGTTGAGTTCCTTCCAAAAAGAGTACACTTTCCATACGATAAATAGCGCCAGGGCGAGCAGACCGAAACTCAGCAGGTACGATATCCACGAAGCGGATTGAGGCGGCGTGAATTCCGGAGCCGCCGCTCCGGTCGTTGTCTCGCCCGACTCGGCATTCAATGCGGAAAGGTTAAGCCCCAACTGGTTGAGGATGTTTGGATAGCGGGTGAAGATAACAGATAACAGCCAGATGGTGAGAATTGCCCGAATGACGGCTTTGATCAGGCGTTTGCGCATTTCGGGCGAGAGGAGCATGCTAATCATCGCGAATAGTACGACGAGCAGGATCGCAACAGTCAATTGAGTCTGGAAAGGGATGGCTTGCATATTCCGGATGGCTTCGATGGCGGCGGAGCGAACTCCGTTTGCCGTTCCGGTTCCGAATTGTTGCCCCTCTCGAAAATCCATGCCGCCCAGCCCGGAGGCGAGGATCATTAATGCCGCGAGGGCGGTCAGCCCCAGAATGGCGATTAGGATTTTGTTGGATAACAAGGCGCGCATAGGGTGAGGGGATTGTACCATCCCGGCTATAATCACCAACACCCTCGCCATGACCGAATCAACTATCGACTGTGCCAGTCCGCTCCATCCGCACGCCGCGCAGGGATTGCGTCTCTTCAGTGAAGGGAAGTACTTCGAGGCGCATGAAGCGCTTGAGGCGGCGTGGCTGGAAGAGAAGGGAAAAGTCCGCGACCTGTACCGGGGAATTTTACAAGTGGGGGTCGCGTACCTGCACATCACGCGCGGGAATTACAACGGCGCGGTGAAGGTGCATGGACGAAGCGTCCGATGGCTGAAAGATTTTCCATCGGTCTGCCGGGGAATCCGCGTGGAGGAATTGCGACGGGATGCGGACGAGGCGATCAACGAAGTGATGAGGTTGGGAGAACAGAGAATTGGAGAATTTGATCTGACGCGGCTAAAGCCCGTCAGGTGGGATGAAGATTGGGGGAAACTGAAGCAGGCGCACACTGAGCAGAACCGAAAGGTTTACGTTTGCGACCGATGCGGGAACGAAATGCGCGAGAAGAATTGCAAGGTTACTTGTCCCAATTGCGGAAATCGATTCGACTGTTCGGATTTGAATATTTATTTCGATTGAAACCTTGCGAAGGCTGTGAGCCTTCGCAAGGTTCTGCGCCAAGCAGGCTACTTTACGAGGCGAAAGGTCAGCGCGGCTTTCTCGAACGTTTCGATGTTTTCATAAAACTCATTGATCTCCGCCCAAAAACTGACATACCATACCGTGCCGCCGTCTTGAAAGACGTATGTCAATTCTGTCACGTCGAGATTATTCTCTCGAAATTCAGACAAAACGCGCACGGCGGGCGCGCCGTTCAGTTCAATCTTTCGACGTTCCACCACGCGCGCAGGTAACGGCACCGACTGGATCTTCACGTCGAGGAACGAATCCAGCGACTCGAGGGTGAGAGGTTCATACGAAACAACCGCCCACTTATTGTATACAGTTGTTTTTTTTGTGCCGGGCTGTAACAAGGTGAGGGAAATTTGCGCCGCCAGCGCTTCGCCTTCGGGAATGGGAAGTTTGGAATCTTTATAGACCGAGGGCATCCATAGTTCAACCAGCGCGGTTTTATGCTGCACCCATCCCTGCGGGATTAATTGCTCGTACGGAATCGCGGTCGGCGCGGAGGTCGGCGTGATCGTTGGCGTGACGATCAATGTCGCGGTTGGGCTGATCGCGGTTGGAATTTGCTGAGGACTCGCCGTGTTCGACCCGCCGCCAAGGATCAACCAGCCGCCGATACAAAGAATTAGCAACAACACTCCCGCAAGCCCGGCGAGCACGCCTAATTGTGGAATGGTCATGCCTAAATATTTGCGACTTGGATTCATGGGGCGCTCCTTACCGGGTGGCGGAATATTGCAACCATCTTAACGTGAATTCGGGTTAGTGATCGGGACGCTGAAAAACGCTGATTCACGCTGATGAAAAAGAAAAAAATCTGCGTTTTCTGCGTTCACACCGCACTTGCGTTCGGTGCAAGTGTCAGCGTCCAAAATGACCGACTAATCATTATCCCGAACTGACGTATCTTACCCAATTCTGGCGCAGGTTAACCGTTTTAAGTTCATGACCAAACGGCTGGGGATGAAGCATCGCCCAACTTTATTGCTTCGGCGTTGCCATGATTGTTGGAATAGACATCGGCGTGAGCGTAGGCGTGATCGTGGGAACAGGCGTCGGGACCAGTGAGGTCCACCCGCTGTGATAAAAGTAATCGTTCAAAAACCCGGCGCGTTCCTCTTCAGTCATCAAGCGTGGGCGCGAGTAATCTTCGAGGATGCCGGTCAACAACTCCACGCTGATGAGTTTGCCGTCATAGATCACATAGCGGTCATAAAATTCACGGCGGATGCCCGGCGGCATCCAACTCTGGTCGCCCATCTGATCGAAGAATAGATTGCCGAGCCCGTAGTGGATGAACGCATCGTCATAAAATTCCATCATCTGCGGGTAATGCGCCTGACTGCCGCTCACGATCGACGCGCCGGACTCTGCCATCAAGCGAAAGTCGGTCATTTGTTGCGGGCTGGGGCGCGAGTCGTAACTCTCGTTCCATTGGAAGGTGGAGATGACGACATATCCCTGCGCGCGCAATTCGGCGATTTTCCCCGCGAGATAGTTAAAGTCGCACGGCGCGGCGCCGGGGCGGAAGTCGCGCGCGGTGGGGAAGCGGTCAACATCGGGCTTGTTGCAACCAACGAACGCGATCTTATTGCCGTTAACTTCGAACAAGGCAGGCTCCAGCGAATCCTGCAAATCGGCGCCGCCGCCAAAATAGGGCAGATGATGTTGATTGTAAATTTCGATGGTCTCCAGCATGCCTTGCGCGCCGCGATCGGCGAAGTGATTGCCGGTTAACTCCACCACGTCCGCGCCGACATCGGTGAGCAGTTCGATGTATTTCGGATCACTACAAAATACCAGCGGACCCGTCGCGTCGGGTTTGGGAAATTCGCACCCGGTAAAAAACGGAATTTCGTTGCTGATATGGGTGATATCCGCTTCGCGCAACACGTCTCGTATTTTTTCGCCGGGATACGTCGCGCCTTTGTATTCCATCGTCACGGCGGTGGCGCGCACGAGGGCGGTGACGCCGGTGAGGATGACGGTTGTCAGTTTCGATGGATCGTGATTAGAGATCGGAGAATTAGAGAGTAGAGAATTGGATGACGATTGAAGGGTGAAGTCAACAACCAACGGATAAGACGCGAGATCAAAATTTTTTCTGATCGGCGATTGATTGTCAATGGTCAACACTTTCCACTTCGGCTGGAGTTCTTCAAACGGGATGATCGCCCAAGCGGATTCGCTCCACGCTTGGTCGAGCAGTTCGCCCGTCGAAACGATTCGTACCGACAGGGATGCTGGCGCGTCCCATAGGACGGTTAAGGCGTCCCGTGTAGATGCTTCCATCAACAGAGGCATCCCATTAAGCAATTTGCCTTCCGTCCATGCGAGGTGGAGTTGGTCAAGTGTGACGCCGTCTGTCGCGGTTGGGAACGGCGCGACGAGCGCGTAGACCCATTGAAATTTTTTCTTGCTCAGCGACGGATTCGATTCGACGAACGGCGACGCGTCGAGGGTGAAGTTTTGTAAATTTAGATTTTGCACTTGTGCGCGCAATGACGTGGGAACCGAATCGCCGATGTGGGTATTTGACGGCGCGGGAGTGAATGCGATAGGTTCGAGTGTTGGAATCGGCGTTGATGTGGCAGGTGAGATTGGTGATTGGAGATTGTTTGGCGCTTGAGGAGAACAGGATATTAACAGGAGGAGGATAAAAAGCGAGTGAAGTTTTTTCATGGCGCGATGATTATAACTGTCAACTTCCAACAAGGAATGTCGCCCTGAGTGGCGCGAGGCGCCACGAAGGGTCTCTCATGCCATGGTAGAGATTCTTCGCTTCGCTCACATCGTCCCGATGTCCTTCGGGAGAATGACATGGATCGGGTTTTGTGCTCGATATTAAGAAGGAAATTCTCACGCTTTCAATGTAATTTCAGCGAGCGAAAATTCTTTCAGCGCGGATTCGTCAATCGTCACGCCCAAGCCGTGACCGGTTGGCACAGTGATCGTGCTGTCGTCGTTCAACGCGAATCGCTCGTTCGTGATATCGCGGTGATAGTAACGGTCCGAAGCGGAGATGTCGCCGGGCAGGACGAAACCGGGCAGGGAGGCGAGCGCGAGGTTCGAGGCGCGTCCGATTCCCGTTTCGAGCATCCCGCCACACCAAACGGGGACTTTTTGAGCGAGGCAATGATCGTGAATCGCAACCGCCTGACTCAACCCGCCGACACGCGCGGGTTTGATGTTGATGATCTTGCAGGCTTTCATCTCCAGCGCGTAACGCGCATGGCGCGGCGAGACGACGCTTTCATCGAGGCAGATGGGAGTTTTGAATTCAGATTGCAGGAGGCGGTGATCCCAAATATCATCTTCGAACAGAGGTTGTTCGATCAGCAGGAGATTCAAGTCGTCGATCTTTTTCAACACCTGCGCGGACTCGAGCGTGTACGCGGAATTCGCGTCCACCTGTAAACGCAAGTCGGGGTACGCCTTGCGGACGGCGAGCGTCTCCTCCACTTCGCGCCCGGGTTTGATCTTGATCTTGACGCGGCGATAGCCCTGACCTAAATACGAATCAACCGTCTTCACCAGCGCGGATGCGGATTCTTGAATCCCGATGGATACTCCCACCTCGACCTCGCCTCGCGCGCCTCCGAACATTTCTTTCAGCGATTTGCCGTCGCGCTTGCCGAACAAGTCCCACAATGCCATTTCGACTCCTGCTTTGGCGAGGTGATGTCCGCGAATCCGCTCGACGCGGGATTGGAAGTCGTTGGCATCGGCGATGTCTTGTCCCAAGATCAACGGGGCGATGAACTCTTTGAGGATGTGCCACGCGGTGCCGGTCGTTTCGTAGTTGTAGCCCGGCTCGCGCGAAGCGACGCATTCGCCGTAGCCGGTCAGTCCTTCGGCGTGGAGTGCAACGATGACGCACTCGCGCACCGTCTCGCGCCCGAACGAGGTTTCGAATGGCGCAACCAGCGGCATGGAGATGTGGTGGAGTGTGAGAGAGGATGGTTTCATGATTTTCTTTACCATTCGGTAAGTTCAGACGTATACTGCGGTACGCAGGCTATTATACAAACAATCTGCCGTATAACCATCCCTACTAGCTTTTCTACGGCATGGATGTTCCCGCGCTGACGCAGTCCACGATCACTGCGCGAAATCTTTACCAGAGCGCTCGCTCAAGGATTCAAGGCGCCCATTTTGTCTAGCGGATTATCTTTCCTCAATCCTGAATATACAGTAGAATAATTCTCAATGAACTCGACTGAGAAGTCGCTTCGCCAAGTATAACAATGGATTGCCCTGCATCGCGGCTCTGGCGGCTTGCGATGCAGTTTCTATTAACCGAGAGGAGCGAACGATGAAGATCAGATATAACTTTCTTGTCCTTGTAACTTTGCTGGCATTGATACTTTCCGCGTGCGGAGGGGGAGCGCAAGCGACGCAAGCCCCAACGGATGCGCCCGCTACCGGCGGCGAACCGGCGGTGTTGAAGATCGGTTGGCTGGGCGAACCCGATACGCTTAACCCCGCGTATGCTTTTCTTACCGAAGCATACGCCGTATTCGATCTGGTCTATTCGCCGCTGGTGACGGAGGATGCCTCCGGTAATTATGTTGGCGCGTTGGCAAAAGAGTGGAGCACGTCGGACGACGGCTTAACTTGGACATTTACGCTGAAAGACGGAGTGAAGTGGCACAATGGCGAAGCGCTCACTGCCGATCAAGTTGCGTGGGCGATCAACGCGATCATGGCGGACCCCGACGGCTGGGCGGCTCTTTCAGGTTACGTGGGTGGGTTCAGCGAAGTGACCGCGCCCGACGATAAGACCGTTCAAATCGTAACAGAATACCCGATTGCGAATATGGAATATCGTTTGTCGTTCCTGTATGCCGTATATCCGCCTGATTTTGAATCGTTCACAACGCCGGAAGACTTGCAGAACTTCACCAATGACAAACCGATTGGTACGGGCAGGTTCATACTCAATACATTTGACAAAGATACCGGCGTGATACTTCTCGATGCAAATAAAGATTATGTGGACGGCGCGCCGATCATTGACCAGGTGATCTATCAAAAGTTCGATTCAGCCGACGCGATGATCCAGGCGCTCAAAGTTGGCGATATTGACCTGCTTTCCGATGTTCCCGCCAGCGCGTTCGAAACGGTCAAAGGCTTCGAGGGCGTTACCGCGGTCGCATTCGATGGACGCAGTTTCGACGAGTTGATCATCAATGACGTTTCCGAAGATAACGACCCCGCGCCGACAGGCAACCCGGCGTTGAAAGACCCTGCCGTGCGCCTCGCGCTGGAAACCGCCATGAACCGGCAGGATATCATTGATATTGTTTTGCAGGGTCAAGGTACGCCCGGCGACACGATCGTTCCGCCCACGCTCGGCGGCGGCTTCTGGCACAACCCGAATATCAAAACGCCGGAGTTCAGCATCGAGAAAGCCAATCAGATCCTCGAAGATGCCGGTTACGTCAAAGGCGCTGACGGCGTTCGCGAGAAGGATGGCGTGCGGCTTGAGTTCCGCTTGCAATTCGACGTGGACTCTTCAAACTATCCGCGCATTGCAGACCTGCTGGCTGATTGGTACAGCCAGATCGGTATCAAAGCAACGCCCGAAGGTGTTAATTCAGATACCCTGATCGCGGCAACGACCGGGGTCGGCGATTACGACCTGGTGATTTGGGGCTGGGGAGCGGATCCTGACCCGGATTTCATCTTGAGCATCATGGTTACCGATCAATTTGTGATCGGCGGCTGGAGCGACGCCGGATATCACAACCCCGAGTACGATCAACTCTATCTCGATCAACAAGCCGCGGTAAACAAAGAGGAGCGGCAGGAGATCATCTACAAGATGCAGGACATGGTCTACAACGACCGCCCATACATCGTCCTCTATTACAGCAACTATCTTCAAGCCTATCGCTCCGACCGATTCACCAACTTTATCGAATCGCCGCTAGGGCTTGACGACGACGCCTCGCTTGCGCAGGCAAAGCCCGTTCAGTAATTGACCTTATACAATGTCACCCTGAGTCCTTCGACAGACTCAGGGTGACGTACAAAAGGATTGGACAAGATGGCGCGCCGCGATTATTTACTCGGCAAGTTTGGCATTGCCCTGCTGACATTGCTTTTCGTTCTTCTCTTGGACTTCATCCTGTTTCGCGTTCTCCCCGGCGACCCCATCCGCGCGGTGATCGGACGGAACGTCCGCATTTCTGCTGAGGTGCAAGAGTCGTTACGCGCGCAATTCGGTTTGGATAAGCCCGTCTTCCCCGATCAATTCGTTGATACGCTCGGTCAATGGGCGCAAGGGAATCTGGGAGTCTCGTGGTCGCAGAGAAAGCCGGTCAGCGAGATACTCATTTCCAAACTTTGGAACACTCTTTTACTGATCGGCTTGGGACAATTACTCTCGATCGTGTTGGGAGCGATCTTGGGTTTGCTTGCAGGCTGGAAGCGTAAAACGCCGTTCGACGTGGGCGCGCTCACATTCTCGTTGATCGCATGGGCGACGCCGACGTTCTGGCTGGGAATCATTTTGCTGGTGGCGGGAAGCACGTGGTTCGGTCTGCCGACGGGCGGAATCGTCAGCCCTGAGAATGTCGGCAAGCCTCTGCACACGGTGATTCCCGATGTAGCCCGTCACTTGATATTACCAACGCTCACGTTTACGATCCTTTACTTGGGGGAATACATGCTCATCATGCGTTCCTCCATACTTGAAGTGCTAAGCGAGGATTACATTCTCACCGCGCGCGCAAAAGGGATGAGTCACTTTCAAGTCCTCACGAAGCACGGGTTGCGAAACGCCATGCTCCCGATGGTGACGATCATCGCTTTGAACCTCGGCTTTACCGTTTCAGGCGCGATCTACATCGAAACCGTTTTTTCGTATGACGGTCTAGGCAATCTCGTGCAAACCGCGCTCGTCAAACAAGATTACCCTCTTTTGCAGGGAGCGTTTCTGTTGCTGGCGGTCAGCGTGATCATCGCCAACATGCTCGCGGACTTTCTGTACACCTACCTCGACCCGCGCGTGAAAGCCAATTGACATGGGCGAACACTGGACTCTCTTCCTGCGCAACATCCAAGAATTTTGGAGGACGTTCCGCCAAAATAAATTAGGGATGGTGGGCGGCTTTTTGGTGTTAGTGGCGACGTTGACGGCGATCTTCGCGCCAGCGTTGACCTCCTACGATGCCAGCGAGATCATACGCGACTCCAACAACCGCGCGTTGACGTTCGCGCCGCCATCCGTTCACGGCATTCTCGGCACAGACGATGCGGGGCATGATGTTTGGTCTCAGCTTGTGTACGGCGCGCGCATCTCGCTCGTGGTGGGATTCATGGCGGGCTTCATTGCCATGTTCGTGGGCAGCGCGTTGGGAATTGTGGCGGGCTACTTCGGCGGGAAAATAGACAGCCTCATCATGCGGATCACCGACGTGCTTCTCGTGATTCCCGACCTGCCTCTCATGCTTGTGCTGGTGGCGACCATCCGCCAAATGGAATTGAAAATTTCTCCGCTCGTTGTGTTGATCATCGTGATCGGGTTATTGTATTGGACCAGCACCGCCCGCCTGATCCGCTCGCAAGTGTTGACCGTGAAAGAGCGGCAGTTCGTCGCCCGCGCGCGCGCCATCGGGGCGGGACATTGGCACATCATCCGCAAACACATCTTGCCGCAGTTGATGCCATTGATCGTGACGAACACTGTGCTGATCCTCTCCACAGCCATCCTGATCGAATCAGGTTTGGCGTTTCTAGGGTTGGGCGACCCAACTCGCCCGTCGTGGGGAACGATGTTGAACTTTGCGTTCGACCGAAGCGCGATATCCAATGGCGCGTGGTGGTTTTACCTCCCGCCCGGCATCGCCATCCTGTGGGTGAGTTTGGGGTGCATCCTGCTGGGGAACGTATTGGAAGAAATGTTGAACCCGCGATTGACGGCGCATCATCTGGAAGGCGAGGCGGGCATGATCGCAATCGCGGAAGCGGAGTCTAAAGGATGAGCGAAAAACCGTTGTTGAGCGTGCGCGGACTGACGACAGAATTCACCACGCCGGAGGGCAAGATCGCGCGCGCGTTGGAAGACGTGTCGTTCGACGTGATGCACGGGCAGACGATCGGGCTGGTCGGCGAATCGGGCTCGGGGAAGACGACCACGCTCATGTCGTTGATGCGTTTGCTTCCCGCGGGCGGCAGAATTACGGCGGGCAGGGTGATGTTCAACGACACAAATTTATTGTCGCTGACCGAACGCGAGATGCGCGACTATCGCTGGAAGAGCATGGCGATCGTGTTTCAAGGCGCGATGAACGCGCTGAACCCGGTGATGAAGGTGGGCGACCAGATCCACGAAGCGATCATGCTTCATAATTTGATGGACGAAGACGCGGCAGAAAAACGCGTGAGGGATTTATTGGAAATGGTAGGCATTGCGCGGACGCGGCGCGACCAGTATCCGCATCAATATTCGGGCGGGATGCGCCAACGCGCGATGATCGCCATGGCGTTGGCGTGCGCGCCCGATCTGTTGTTCGCCGACGAGCCGACCACCGCGTTGGATGTGATGATCCAGGCGCAGGTTCTACAACTCTTGAAAGAAATTCAAAAGGCGCTGGGGCTTGCGATCGTGTTGGTGACTCACGATCTTGGCGTGGTGGCAGAAGTTTGTGACTCGGTTGTGGTGATGTATGGCGGCAAGGTCGCCGAATATGGAACGGCGGATCACATTTACAACGAGGCGCAACATCCCTACACACAAAAACTCCTTGAGGCTTTTCCCGATGTGACCAAGCCCGGCGACACGCTGGCATCCATTCCCGGAACGCCGCCGCGATTGACCAACCTTCCGCCGGGTTGCCGCTTCGAGCCGCGTTGTCATGTGAAGGTCGCAAAATGTTCACAGGTCAATCCTCCGTTGCTTGAAGTATCTCCCAAACATTACGTCTCGTGCATTTTGCGCGAGGGCGCGGAGGCTGACCTGCGATGACCCAGACTCCCATGCTCGAAGTGCGCGGACTGTTCAAATATTTCCCGGTGCATCAGGCTCTCCTTGGCTCGTTGACGCGCCGCGCCCACTCGTCAGTGAAAGCGGTGGATGATGTTTCGTTTGCGTTGGGACATGGCGAAGTGTTGGCGGTGGTCGGCGAATCGGGGTGCGGCAAGACGACCATCGCGCGGACGTTGATCGGGCTGGAAACGCCGACCAATGGAGAGATCGTCTTCGATGGAAAAGCGGTCGGCGCGCGCGCAAAGCAACCGCACATCAGTTTGAAGCAATTGCGGCAACGCGCCCAAATGATCTTTCAAGACCCGTACGAATCGTTGAACCCGCGCGCGACGATCTTTGAAATTGTCGCCGAACCGTTGGTCGTTCACGGGATGATCAAAGACAGACGCGAGAGAATCGCCGCCGTCAAATCTGCGTTGGAGGATGCGGGCTTGCGTCCCGCCGAAGATTATTTTATGCGCTATCCGCACGAACTCTCCGGCGGACAACGTCAGCGCGTGGTGATCGCCAGCGCGATGGTGTTGCAACCGGAGTTGTTGATCGCGGACGAGCCAGTCTCGATGCTTGACGTGTCCATCCGCGCGGAGATTCTCAATTTACTGCGCGATCTTCGCCAGAGGCGCGGCATCAGCATCGTCTTCATCACGCACGACCTCAGCACGGTCGCATACTTTGCGGATCGAATCGCGGTGATGTATCTCGGTCGCATCGTGGAGATCGGACCCGCGCGCGAGGTATTGAAAAGTCCACAGCATCCGTACACGAAAGCGTTGATCTCCGTTGCGCCTGTCCCAAATCCGCGATTGCGGCGCGAGCGGGTAATACTTCAGGGCGAGACGCCGAACCCGATCAACTTGCCGACGGGTTGTCGTTTTCATCCGCGTTGCCCGGTGGCGATTGACATTTGCAAAGTGAACGATCCGCAGTTGATCGAATTATCGGCGGGGCACCAGGCGGCTTGCTTGCTTCTGACGAAATAATAGACTTTGTCGGCAATAAGCCGAAAACCTACGTTGGACGCTGACGAACGCAGAAAACGCAGATTTTCTCTTTTTGAATCAGCGTACATCAGCGTTTATCTGCGTCCCGATTTTATTTCCGATAGAGTCTAATATCGAGGAGACTTCCATGTTATCAACCGTATCTCGCGCCCTCACGTATTTAACCGCCACGCTGTATGCAATTCTCGGCGTGTTGTTGTTCATCATGCCCGAAACGCTCGCGCCGGTCTTCGCATGGAAAGTGACCGCCTTTATGACCATGACCATCGGCGGTTGGTGTTTGGGCAATGCGTGGCTGGCGTTCATCGCCGCCCGCCGCTGGAATTGGAGCCGCGTTTATTCGTCCTTGTTGTATTTGGGACTCTTCGGCGTTGGCGAACTCCTCGTCGTATATTTTTTCCGCGATAAACTCAAATTAGATCATCCCGTTGCGTGGCTGTATTTGCTGACGCTGATCGTTAACCTCGCCGCTTCATGGGTGACGCTTTTGTTCTGGCTTCGCGCAAAGCCGCAGGTAGAAACGGGCGGAGAACAAACAAGCGCAAAGCAATATACGATGCTTATTATATTTATCGTCTTCGTCGGCTTCCTCGGCTTATACGGTTGCCTCGCTAAGATCGGCGCGCCCGGCACGAACGGCGGCATTTTCCCTGAGGTGATGTCGCTGTTCACGTTGCGAAGTTTCGGCGTGTTCTATCTTTCGATCGCGCTGAGCGTCGTATCGTTTTTGCGAGATCGCAGTATCAAAGCCATCCTCACTCATTCCATCGCGTCCTACGGGCTGATCGTTTTCATCACCTTCGCGGCATTCGTCTACATCCGCTTATTCGACTTCGCCTCCAAGCCCGGCGGCTTGCTCTATTTTGGCGCGTATCTCGGCGTGGGCATTCCGCTGTTGTTTGTGTTTCGCAAACAGGGAACAGGCGGTTGATGGACATCACCAGCCTGCAAAATCCGCGCGTCAAACATATCGTCAAACTGCGCGACGATAAAAAGACTCGCAACGAAGACGGCTTGATGCTGGTGGAGGGATTCGACGAGATCCAACTCGCCCGCGCGGCTGGACACACCCCGCAGACGATTCTCTTCGGACCTGAGCTTGCCTCGCGCTCGTTGACCGATTCGTCCATTGAAACGCTGACCGTCTCGCGCGCGGTGTTCGAGAAGATTTCGTATCGTGAAAACCCCGATGGGTGGATGGCGATCTTTCCGATTCCCAACGCATCTCTCGATGATTTGAAGTTGAGCGCGAATCCGCTCGTTATTGTGGCTGAATCAATTGAGAAGCCCGGCAACCTCGGCGCGATCTTGCGGACCGCAGATGCGGCAGGCGTGGACGCTCTTATTGTTAGTGATGCGCGTGTGGATGTGTGGAATCCCAACGTGGTGCGGGCGAGTCGAGGCGCGGTGTTTAGCGTGCCAACCGTCGCTTGCGCGAATGTTGAGGCGTTGAAGTGGCTGAACGGCGGAGCGATGCGCGTCGCCGCCGCGAGTCCATCTGCGAATGAAATGTATTCCGACGTGGATCTGAAGAGTCCCGTTGCCGTCGTCGTTGGGACAGAGGATGAAGGCTTGTCGGATTTTTGGATGGCGAACGCGGACGTGAAAGTGAAAATCCCGATGATGGGGAAAGTGAATTCGTTGAACGTGTCGGTTTCGACGGCGTTGATCGTGTATGAAGCGGTGAGACAGCGCGCGCATTAGACATACCTTGTGGTCTTTTCAGCCACGGATTTGTAAATCCGTGGCAAAGAAGTATTCCTGCAAGAGGTCTAATAAAAAAATCGGCAGAACCAAAAGATCTGCCGATTTTTTTTGTGCTATTTTTTTAGCGCGTTGATCTCTGCCAGAACCTTTTTAACCATTTCCTCGGTAAGCCCTGCGTCTTTCGCTTGCGGCATGGCGATCACGGTTTTGAGGGTCATGCCCTTTGCCAGCCCGATCATGGGATTTTTGGAGATACCTGGCGCGTACTTCTCCAGGACTTTCACCGCTCCCGTGTCTTTCAAGATTTCACCGACTTTGGTATCCAATGTGTAAGCCATTTGAATCTCCTCGAAGTAAGTTTGGCGTGCATGTCCATTATACTGCGCGACGAGTCTCTGCGGATTTGTAAGTTTGCAACTGTATCTTTTCGTTGTCGCTCCGTCATGTTTGCAGCGACCCGTTGCCCAAGACATAAGGAGAACATCATGTTGCTGTTGCTAAAAACACTCGTCGTTGCCGTCGCCGCAGGGTTTTTCTGGCTGGTGGGGCAGTTTACGGTGGAATACTTCAGACCGTATAGGAGGAATTGAAAATCTCATGGATGGCTCCCATGCTATTTGTTCGGTGGGGTTTTTTGAAAATTATCGCGAATCATCTTGAACGTTTCTTTGATCTGTTCTTTGAAATATATTCTGAGAATGAAGCCGATGACGACGAGAATCAGGATGGCGAGCCATAATTGATAGTTCCCCCACGGATTGTTCACTCCGGGGAATCCAATAAAATCCACAAGAAACGACGGCGCGGCGATAAACAATGCCGCAATGGTGATAATAAAGCCCGCCCGGTCGATCGCCATTTGGCTTTGATTTAATTCATGCTGCACTTCCATGCTCGAAAAGAATTGGACAAAGCTGACCAATTCGTCCACGTTTCGTTCGACGTAGTCTTTGACTTCTTCGATGTGCAAAACTTCATTTAAGTACTCAAACTTATTTACAGCGTAGCTTGCGCGAAACGAGGAGGAGGGGACAAGAATGTCGCGCAGGAACGGAAGTGTTTTAAACGAGTACGAGAACAACCGCGCCATGCGCAGGATGTCTTGCGTATCTTCTTTTGAAATTTCGCCGTCCACCACTTTCTCGGTAAGGCGCGGCACATTTTCCAGAATTTCGGTGGTCGAGAAGGCAATGCTCTGTAAGGCTGTTCTGATGACCACCGTGTGTTCGATCCCGCGGCTGATACATTCCCAATAGTATTTATAATCAACGTCCCTGGTCTTATCGCGGCCCGAGATGAATATTTTTTGGTGGGGAAAGTAGATCAGCGCGCGTTCGGGAGCAAAAATACACAAATCGTTTTTCCAACTGGCAAGGTCTACGATCTTTTTGCTCGATTCTTCGTCTATCACCGGGAAGTTGAGTTCGTTGTTTTCATCCTGAACAAGAACGCCTTCGACAACGGCGGCGAGAACTCCCATGTGATCCTGCCGCAATTTGTCGGCTTCGATTCGTTTGTTCCCGCAGTTCTTGCAGTATATCTCCTCCAGGAAAAGCGTGATATATCGCTGGCGGTATGGCGGAGGGGCAGGGTCGGATCCTAAAGGTTGCAGGGCAAATTTTACTGGTTCAGATCCTTCGTTTACCCAAATCTCTTGTGAAAAATTCTCGATAAACTTATCCGCGCAGAACAGGCTTAACTTGAGCATTGTGGAATGATCGTCGGATGAATTCCCTTTATTGGCAAGCCGCAGTTCCATTAAATCGCGAAGTATCTCTATTAGTTTTTCCCCATCTTTTTTGGTCGGTTTGGTGATCTTGATTTCAAGGAAGCCAGAGCGAGAAAACCGTATACGGACCTCATACTCATTCAACGCGGCTTTCAATTGAGGGTCGTCGGGAACCCCAACCAGTTCTTTCTGAAAATAATATGTGGTGAAAAACCAGTCTTTGATCAAGTGACGACGAAAGACCTGGAAATCATGGCCGCTATCCAATATCTTATCCTCATCGCGGTCTCGGACAAAGTAATTGGCAGGTTCGAGGTTTTTGATTGCCTCCGCAAATCCGCGCCCGCCACGCAGCCTATCCAGATTTTCTCTTGTTTCGGGGGTTAGGTAGTCGCTGAGGCTGACGACCATAAAAACGTCAACTTTGCCCTTTGCGTAAAAATGCTTGGCTGGAACTATGTCTTTGGGGTTGCATTGACAATATTCACTTCCCACGTTTCACGCTCCCGTTTTTTCATCTGGACAATAGGCTTGGCTGAGACTATACACCCGTTGCGTGTACAAATCAATCTCTCCTGTCTAAACTACTTATGAGGCTGCGGTTAAGTCGACGCGGCATTTTATTACGCAACGGGAGGCGCAAGGAATTCAGGTGACAATCATTTTGAAGATGACTGTTACCTTTTACCCGCCGTCTTTTGAGTCGGCGGGTAATTTTTTTAAAGCGCAACCATCTCCAAATCCAACGAGCTTCACCCGAATTCCCCCGATCGTTTTAGTTACAGCGATTGATTTCTCAAAATCGACGATTATGCAAACTTAACATCAACATTATTGTCTGTCCCGCGCAAAGCGCTTGAAAGGCGCGCCACGCCAAGTATTCGATAGAATAGCGAATATGTAATCAGATCAGCAAACTGGCAAAACCACCCGCAACCTATGGAGGCAACCCTCGCGATACAACATTTATTCTCGAAGCACAGGCTGGAAATAACGTCAATTATCAAATTAATTCTAAACAATAAGGAGATCAATATGAAAAAAATTACCACACTTGGGATGATCGCCATCCTGTTCCTCACGGCGGTTTTTGCCGTATCGCAGACGGGCGCAGCTCAAGCCGCCAATGGACCGGCGGATGTGACTGTCACCCTCATGAACAACACTGCGGGGTCGGTGTCGCTTCATTTGACAGGCGAGAATGGTTCGTTCTGGTTCAACGTTTCGGAGGCGGGCATGAGCGTACTCTCGGTTCCGGAAGGGAAGTACGACTACAGTTTGACGACTCCCTGCGGCGTCGAAAACGGTCGCATGAATGTTAATGTGGCCAAGGTCTTGAAAGTTTTTTGCGATGAAACGCCTGAATTTTCGATTGACAATCGAGCTCAAGGCTCCGGTTCTGCCTGCAACGTGTACGGCTGGTGGCATGGCCCTGGCCAATCGTGGGGTCATTGGCACTCTGATGAAGACACCAGCAAAACCCCATCTTGGGATCTTCCACAAAATTGGGAACTGCGCTGTACAGACGGCGATCCCTCCTTTGAGTTGGAACCCTCATAAGTAGCGCTAAACCAAATTAGATCAATAAAAAACAGCCCTGCAAAAGGGCTGTTTTTTGCTTATAGGCAACCTGTGCTAATCCGCCGCCATCGGTTCGCCTGAGACCTCGGAGGTCTTCGAGATACCCACGGCTTCATCAAATCCATACTGCTCTTCCAACTCGTGCCTGAACTGTTGCGTGTACAGGCGATAGTAATGTCCGCGCAATTTCAGCAGTTCGGCGTGTGAGCCTTGCTCGGCGATCTTTCCATTTTCGATGACGACGATTCGATTCGCCTTGCGGATGGTCGAGAGGCGGTGCGCGATGACGAACGACGTGCGTCCGCGCATCAACGCTTCCATGCCTCTTTGGATTAACGCCTCGGTGAGCGTGTCCACTGATGACGTCGCTTCGTCCATGATGAAGAGTTCGGGGCGGGCAAGCACGGCTCGCGCCAGACTGATCAACTGTTTCTGCCCAACGGAGAGCAGGTTGCCGCCTTCGCCGACGTTGTGATCGTATCCCTTTTCGAGAGTGACGATGAAATCATGCGCGCCTGCGATCTTCGCGGCTTCGGTCACTTCCTCGTCGGTCGCGCTCAGCCGTCCGTAGCGGATGTTGTCACGCACACTGCCCGAGAAGAGATGCGGCGTCTGCAACACGATCCCGATCTTGTTGTGGATGGACTCGAGCGTGTAATCCATGTAATCATGCCCATTGATGCGGATCGTCCCTTTGCGCGGCTCGTAAAAGCGGCACAACAGATTCACGATCGTGGATTTCCCGCCGCCCGTCGGACCGACGAGCGCGATCATCTCGCCCGCTTTGACCTTCAGCGAAAAATCGGTCAGCACGGGCTTGCGTTCTTCGTAGAAGAAATCCACGCGGTCGAATTCGATCTCGCCCATCAGCGTTTTCGCCTCTTCGGCGTCGCTTCTATCGTGGACTTCGGGCGGGGTGTCTATCAACTTGAAGATTCTCTCCGCCGACGCGATGGAGTGCTGCATCTCCGCGTAGACGCGCGCCAGATCTTGCACGGGCCACATCATGAACGTGAGATACGACACGAAGGCTTGAATCCCGCCGATGGTCATCGCGCCGACTGTGATCTGCTGTCCGCCGTAGCCGACGATGAGTCCGAGCGCGAGGGCGGCGATGATCTGCACGGTGGGGAGGAAGAGCGCCGACAGCCACGCGGCTCGATACGATGATCTGTACATGGTCGTCGTCAACTCTTGAAATTCTTTTGTGTTTTCATCTTCGCGCAAGAGCGCCTTCACCACGCGCACGCCTTGAAAGTTTTCGTTGAATGCGCCCGTGATCTTCGAGTTTGTGCGCCGCGAGACGCGATACTCCACCAGAATGAACTGGCGGAACTTGACCGCGATGAAAATCATGATCGGGATGATGGTGAACACGATCAACGCCAGTTTCCAGTTGATGATCGCCATGAAGATCAACGAGGTGATGATATTCATCACCGCCCACGTCGAGTCCACGATGCCCCAGCTGACGAGGTCCGAGACACGCCCCGTATCCGATGTGACGCGCGCGATGAGGCGACCGACAGAGTTTTGCGAGTAATACGAAAGCGACAACTGTTGCAAGTGATTGAACAACATTCGGCGCAGATCGTATTGCACGCGTTCGCCCATCACGCCCGCGAGGTAGATGAACGTGAACACTGTGCACGCCTGAAACAAAATGATCGAGCCGTAGATCCACGCGATGCGGGTGAGCGCGGCAGTGTCATGCAATCTGATGCCCGTATCCACGATCTCCTTGTTCAGGTACGTGAAATACGCATCCGTGGACGATGTCGCCGCGATAGTGATGAAAAAGCCGACGACCCACTTCCAATGCGGCCGAAGCAGGCTCGCGATCCGCTTGAAGACGGGGAGGGTGAGTTGGCTGGTAAATTCTTCTTCTTCAATTTCAATTAATTCTTCGGACATGGTAATTCTCCGCAAAGGATGAAGGATGAAGGATGAATTATGAAGGATGAATTTCATCCTTCTGCTTTCATCACTTCTTTCCCATTCTTTTCTTGATTTTGGTAACGATGGTTGTAAAGATCGCGAGCAATTCGTTAGTTTCCTTGATAAGCGGCGCGATCTTTGCCGCAGGGACGATTCCCGCCCGAACAAGCAAGTCGAGCCAGTAGTCGGTTTCGTCCAATTCCTGCAACGCCGACCCAAACTTGTTGACAATGTCGGCATCCGATTTTGCGCGATGCCCTTCGCGGTAATGCGCTCCGATGGATGTGCCAGAACGAAGGACTTGCTTCCCAAGCACTTGGGCTTCGGTGGTTTTCGGAAGGCTAGAGTAAAGGCGGACGATTCGCAAAGCAAATTCGCTCGTCCGTGATCGTAAATCCTGAGGGGTGTCATTCGTCGTCATTGCAGTTTCTCCTTTATTTCTTTCTTTATGACTCTCGCCGCTGGCACTTGCCTTTAAACATTCATCCTTCATCCTTCACCATTCATCCTTGAAAGTTCTATTTCCAATTCCTCGTCTATCCTCGTCTGAATATCATAGATGCGACGATACATGCCATCCATCTGAGACAACAATTCCTCATGCGTTCCCATCTGAATCACCTCGCCTTTATCCAACACAAGGATCAAGTCCGCGACCATCACAGATTGGATGCGGTGGGCGATGATGAACGTGGTGCGATTCTCCATCAACCCGTTCAACGCGCCGCGGATCTCGGCTTCGGTTTCCGTGTCAACCGATGAAGTCGAATCATCCAAAATCAAAATGCGCGGATTCTTCAACAGCGTGCGCGCGATGGTCGTGCGTTGCTTTTGTCCACCAGAGAGGGTGACGCCTTTCTCGCCGACGATGGTTTTGTAGCCATCGGGGAATGTTTGAATCACATCATGGATGGCGGCGGCTTTCGCGGCGCGTTCCACTTCTTCATCGGTCACATCACGACCAACTCCGTACGTGATATTCTCGCGGATCGAGCGGCTGAACAGGAACGGCTCCTGCTCCACGATGCCGATCTGCCTGCGCAGGTACGAGCGCGAGTATTCTTTCAGCTCCACGCCGTCGAGCAGGATTCGTCCGCTCGTGTATTCGTGGAAGCGCGGCAGAAGATTCACCAGCGACGTTTTGCCCGATCCCGTTGACCCAAGCAACGCCACCGCCTGCCCAGGCTTCACGTGGAAGGAAATATCTTTCAGCGCGTTGGAT